>JBAXOY010000191.1:0-1689 GCA_037133055.1 Chlamydiota bacterium | reverse complement strand
AAATCCCGGCCGAAAAGGAGATGACCAGCGGCGAAGGAGAAACCGTCCCGGCCAGCTCCGCGAGCACCTCCGCCATGTTCTGCGGCTTGACGGCGAGGAGGATCACGTCGGCGCCCCGCACCGCTTCCCGGTTGTCGGCCGTCACCGCAACCCCGTAGCCCCGGGCGATTTCCCGACGCCGCGCCTCATCCGCGTCCGACACGATCACGGCTTCCGGCTTCACCAGGCCGCCGGAAATCATCCCTTCAACGAGGGCGCCCCCCATCTTCCCGCCGCCGACCACGGCGATCCTCTTATCCTTCAGCATCGTCTTCCTCCTATCAGGCTGAAACGCCCGCTTGCTGCGTTTCCCTCATCCTTCGCCGTTCAACGTACCAGAAAGTACGCCTCACGGCTCAGGATCTCGGGGGCCTTGCATCCGGATGTTTTTGAACAGCCTGCTAATGGAACGCCCATGTCTCGCGGAGGGATGTGGGGCGCGGAAACAGTTCAGTCATCCGCAAAAAGAGGTGCGCAACCATGTCCGAAACCATGAAAATTGTTCTGATGGTCCTGATCACCATCGGGGCCTTCCTTCTCACCCTGCGCGTCGCCGGTTGGAAGATGAAAAGGGCCTGCGATTTCATCCTCCGGGATCTGAAGGAGAGGAAGGCGTTCGATCCGGCCTCGGCGGTGGAGCTTCCTTACTGCAAGACGTCCATGTTCCGCATCGGCATGCGGGACTACCGGCCCAGGGCGCTGAACGCGCTCGTGAAACATGACGACATCCGTGTGGTGGAGGGGGGCCGATATTACCTGCGCGAGGGCCACAAACTGAACAGTCCTTCTTGATTTTCCTTTATTTTCGAGATAGGATTTCATCCCATTCCGGTCATGGGACCGGGCGAAGGCGTTTGGAGTTTTAGGAAGTGGATTTCAATCCCTGCATGAAACACAAGGTGGTCCGCAAGGCGGTGCGCATGTTCGCCGAGGCGGAACTCGGTCCCATTGCCCACGACATCGACCGGGATGCCCGTTTCCCCTGGGAGGTCGTGGAAAAGATGATGCCCCTGCACTTCTTCGGCCTCCAGGCGCCCAGGGCCTACGGCGGCGCGGAGATGGACACGATCAGCTACGCGATCGTGATCGAGGAAATTTCGCGCGTCAGCGCCGCGGTCGGCCTCTGCCTTACCGTTCACAACAGCGTCGGGGTCTACCCCATCGTCCGTTTCGGGACGGCGGAACAGAAAAACCGCTTCCTGCCGGCGATGACGCGGGGGGAGCGGATCGGCGCCTTCTGCCTGACCGAGGCCAACGCCGGCTCCGACGCAGGCGGCGTGGAGACGGTTGCCTTCCGGGACGGCAGGGATTATGTGATCAACGGCACAAAGATCTTCGTGACCAACGGCGGCGTCTGCGGCACGGCGCTGATCTTTGCGATTACGGACACGCAGAACCCCCAGCGGAGCGCCGGGGTATTCATCCTGGAGAAGGACAACCCCGGCTTTGCCGTGGGGTAAATCGAAGATCTTTGCGGGATGCGGGCGAACCCCGTCTCCTCTCTTTTCCTGGAAGATTGCCGCGTCCCGGAGACGAACCTGCTCGGCCGTCCCGGCAACGGGATCAAGATCGCTCTTGAAACCCTCGACACGGGCCGCCTCGGCATCGCCGCCCAGGCGCTGGGACTTGCCCAGGCCGCCTTCGAGGATT
>JBAXOY010000190.1:0-1735 GCA_037133055.1 Chlamydiota bacterium | reverse complement strand
CTCGCGCTCGGAGAGGCGGCCTGCACCGGCCTCCACGGCGCGAACCGGCTCGCGAGCAATTCTCTCCTCGAGGGGGCGGTCATGGCGGAGAAGGCGGCGGAGAGAACCGGACGCCTGTTCGAGGCTTCGGCGCCGCTCCCGCCGAAGATACCGCCCTGGGTCACCGGGCACGCGCGCGACAGCGACGAGTCGGTCGTCGTGAGCCACAACTGGGACGAGCTTCGCCGCTTCATGTGGGACTACGTGGGGATCGTCCGCACGGACAAACGCCTCGAGCGGGCGCTCCACCGGATCGAGAACCTCCGGCGCGAGATCACCCAGTACTACTGGGACTTCATCGTCACCCCGGACCTCGTGGAGCTCAGGAACCTCGCGATGGTCGCCGAGCTTATCATCCGCTCGGCGCTCTCCCGCAGGGAGAGCCGCGGCCTCCACTACAACCTCGACTACCCGGCCCGGGACGACGCTCGTTTCGGGCGCGACACGGTGCTAAAAACCGCCTCGTAGCCACAGAGGGCGCAGAGAACACGGAGTGGAGATATGCTGTCTTTGCATCTGCCGCTCATGACGGCCGCACTCATCGGGGCGCACCCGGCTCCCGGCGGGGAGACACCCTTCATCCGCGCGCCGTTCGCCGTGGTGAGTTTCACGCCCGGGAAGCCGCTCAAAGACAACGGCTGGCGGGAGAAGATCTACAACCGCCGCGTGACATGGGCGGTGGTCGAGGAGGCGGGCGGCCCCGTTCTCCACGGCACGAGCGAGGGGACCGCCTCGATGCTCTATCGCGACCTCGACTTCGACGCGAACGCCGAGCCGCGTGTCTCCTGGCGATGGAAGCTGATGCGGCTCCCGGGGAAGGGGGCCGAGAACGACCATACCCATGACGACTACGGCGCCCGGGTCTACTTCTTCTTCCCGGGCTGGACGTTTTTCACCTCCTACGTCCTCGAGTACGTCTGGGACAACGAGGCGCCCGTCGGAACGATCAAGACAAGCCCCTCATCGGGAAAGTGCGCGCTCGTCGTGGTCAATTCCGGGACACCCGCTCTCGGGGAGTGGGTCACGGTCGAGCGAAACCTCAGGGAGGATTTCACGAAGGCGTTCGGCTGGGCGCCGGACCGCAACGTCGGGGGGATCGGATTCATGACCGACTCCGACAACACCCGCTCATACGCCGAGGCGTACTACGGCCCGGTCACCATCGGGAAATAGCACTTACCGCCCAGGGCACACTTAAGTGTGCCCTGGGTGTTCCTTGGGTGTGCCTTGTGTGTGCCCCGCGACCACGGGGGGGCTGAAGGCCCCTCTTCCGCAAAGAGAGATGGAGGAAATGAAAATTGCCGTCGGGTCGCACAATCCCCTGAAGATCAGGGCCGTGGAGACGGTCGCGGCAAAGGTCTTCGGCAGCGCCGCCGTCGAGGGCGTCTCCGTCGACTCCGGCGTGCGCCACAACCCGCTCACCGACGCAGAGACGCTCTCCGGGGCCGTGACCCGGGCGAAGGCCGCCCGGGAGAAGGCGGGCGCGGACCTCGGCGTGGGCCTCGAGGGCGGGATCACCGGGATGGACGGCCGCTGGTACACCTGCGTCTGGTGCGCGGTGGACACCGGGGAAAAGGTGCTCACCGGGGGCGGGGTCCACATCCCCGTGCCGGAGGAGGTAGCCCGGCTGATCACCCGCGAGGGCGTGGAGATGGGACACGCCATGGACCGGCTCACCGGGAAGGCCGACACGAAG
>JBAXOY010000189.1:0-1769 GCA_037133055.1 Chlamydiota bacterium | reverse complement strand
ATGATCTACGGCGCAGATCGACGCTCCTACCCGTCTCCCGTCGGCGAGCGTGACCTCGATCTCCTGCGCGCCGCCCACCACGTGGTCGTTCGTGAGCGCGTAGCCCCCGGCGTCGAAGATGACTCCCGACCCGATACCCTCCCGTTCGGCGATGAAATCCTCGCCGCCAAAGAACAGTTGAAAGAGAGGATCCCTCATCCGCGGCCGTATCACCTTCCGCTCGGTCGTGTTGATCGCCACGACCGCCGGCCCCACCTTTTCGGCGATCTCCTCGAACGACTTCTCCGGAGGCCGCGGGCCCCTTTCCCTGCGCGGCGGCAACCCGTCCGCCGCCGGCCGGTAGTACGCGACCGCGACGATGAGGGCCGCGGCGCAGAGCACCATCAGGGCGAGCGCCAGCACATACCGCTTCATTTCAGGTCGAGCTTCTTCTTTATCGCGTCCGTGATCTCCTTCGCCAGTTTTTGGTTTCCCTTCAGCGCGATGCGCGCCGCGTCCCGGCCCTGGCCAAGCTTCTCTCCGCCGAAGATGAACCATGCGCCCTTCTTCTCCACGATCCCGTGCTCGACGCCGACATCGATGATTGTCCCCTCCCGGGAGATCCCCTCGTCGAAATAGATGTCGAACTCACCGCTTCGGAACGGGGGCGCCATCTTGTTCTTCACCACCTTCACCCTGACGCGGTTGCCGATCACCTGGCCCTGGGCGTTCTTGAAGCTTTCGATCCTTCGGACGTCAAGGCGCACGGACGAGTAAAACTTCAGGGCCCTGCCGCCGGGCGTCGTTTCGGGGTTGCCGAACATCACGCCGATCTTTTCCCGGAGCTGGTTGATGAAGATGCAGCAGGTCTTGGACTGGTTGATGATCGCGGTGAGCTTTCTGAGCGCCTGCGACATCAGCCGCGCCTGGAGCCCCATGTGCGAATCTCCCATCTCGCCACTGTAGTGCCCTTTTTGTCCTGCCATAGCCAAACATTTGTACCATGAAGGTGACCTTCCTTGGTACCAATGGCTGGTTTGACACTCCCACGGGAAACACCGTCTCAGTTCTGGTCCGGACATCTAAGTACGACATCATCCTCGATGCGGGCAACGGGATTGCCCGGGCCGACCGGTATATCTCGCAGGAGAAGCCCGTCCTCATCTTCCTTTCCCATTTCCACATCGACCATATCGCCGGGCTCCACACGCTCGTCAAGTTCCGGTTTAAGCAAGGCCTAAAGATCTACTGCCTCCCCGGAGGCGCGGCCCTCCTCCACACCTTTGCCGGAGAACCGTTCACCGTGCCGTTACCAAACCTCCCGTACCCGGTCCGGGTTATCGAGCTGGGAGAGGGTATGCACAAGCTCCCCTTCACGGTGGAATGCCGGCCGTTAGTCCATCCCACCCCCTGTTACGGGTACCGGGTTGAGGTTGACGGGAAGGTGATCGCCTACTGCACGGACACCGGTGTCTGCGACAACGCTGTCAGCCTCGCCCGCGGTGCCGATCTGCTCATCACGGAATGTTCCCTGAAACCCGGAGAGGTGAGCCCGGACTGGCCACACCTCAACCCTCAGGACGCGATCGGGATCGCACAGAAAGCAGATGCACAGCGGCTCGCGCTGGTGCATTTCGGCGCTGAGGTCTACAAAACGCTCGATGAACGGACGGCCTTGCGGGGACAGTTTGAGAAGGTCTTCCCCGGGCTTATCGTGGCGACTGATGACCTGACACTGGAGATCTAAAAAAAAGGTTCAGCCGCTAATCTTTTCCAGCAGCCATGCCATG
>JBAXOY010000188.1:0-2041 GCA_037133055.1 Chlamydiota bacterium | reverse complement strand
GTGGACTAGTAGAGGCCAGAATTGATTCTGACGCAAAAATCGACTCGTGAGAGGGGGATTCAGCGACGATCTTTCCAAGTGGAAGGATGCCATGCCTGTAAAATGGGTGGGGTTGGAGGACTCTCATTTAGAACTGCCCGGCTAGGTCAAGTGCGCAACGAGAAAGCACGAACGGCTGTTTGTGCCGCCTCAGTTGACCCACCCGAAATCCCCGCAGGTGCCGTAGTCCGATCCGTCATCAGCACAAAACCATCCCGAACTGCTTGATCCGGAAGGTTGAAAGTTGACTCTGCGCGGGAATATCCATGGTGTCGGTGTCGGGGTGACAGTCGGCGTGGGTGTGATCGTCGGTGTGGGGGTCGGGGCCTCATCCGTGGTCCGGCAGATAAGTGGAAGATAGGTCCCCTCGATACAGTAGCTCCTCCCGTCGGTGCTAATAAACACATTCCCTGCAACCGGGCAATCCTGCTCTGTCGCCCTCGCGCAGTCGGTTTGGTCTCCGTATGTTGTGCGGTAGATCGCCACGAGGCCGTGCCAGGTCACCCCGGTGAGATCGCCGCTCGAGCCGCCGCCGGAGCATGACGGATCGATGGTGTACCGCTCCCTCCCCAGGAGCCGGTCGACGGCATATTTGGTGGGGTCGCTGTAGCCGGTCCCCCCGTTGATGATGGCGAACTCCGGCTTAAGGATGTTCACATACGATGCGCAGGTGCTGCTGCGCCCCGCGTGGTGGTTGGGGTGGAGCACCTCGACTCCATATGCGGAGTCCAGGAAAGTCGCGTTCGGGTGATAGGGGTGGGACGGTGGATTGACGTAAGAGATCAGCGCCTGCGCGACGTCCGGCTCCTCCTTCTGCCCGAGGTCGCCCCCGGTTATATAGTCGAAATCACCGTACTCCACGAGCAGGACGATGCTCAAGCCGTTGTCATTGCCGGGGTTGACGTCGAGCTCCGTCCCGTCAATGACGCTGGTGTATACCTTTACACATGTCATCACCGCCCCGTTGCCGAGGGGGATTGTAGTTCCCAGGGGCATCGCCACGCCACGCCCAAAGTTATCGGACACACCGTTGTTGTAAATGGTGCCTGCCTGATACCCGTTGCTCAGGATGACGTTCAGGCCTCCGACATGGTCATTGTCGTCATGTGAGGCGATGAGGTAGTCGAACGCGCGCTTTCCCTCGGGGAAAATGGAGTTGAGATAGGGGAGCAAATGCGCCTGTCCCTCGCTCTTTCCCCCGCCGTCGACGAGCACCGTTGTTCCGTCGGGGCCGATAAAGAGCTCGCTCGATCCCTGGCCGACGTCGATGCAATGGATATCGAGTTGCTGTCCATAGGCCGTGGCAAGGGAGAAGCCGGCGGCTGTTGCCAGTGCACGGATAACTCCTGCACTGTGCCTGATGGAGAGGCTCATCCTAATTTCTCCTCATCCGGAAACAAAAATCCCTCAAAAGACAAATCCACCACACGCCACCTTGCCGGCGCTTGTTAGCAGCGAATATTGCACGTCCGACCAACCTGTATGAAGAAGATATACTTTTACTTTACACTAACTGTCAAAGTCGGTCAAGCCCATCTTCCAGCGGGTTTAGGCCGGTGAAGCCGCTCGCATCGAATGTGCCACGCCTCGACTCGCCGTTCTCGTGCCTGCTTCTCTCCCTGAATCTTCCCGCTGGCGCGCCTCTCGGGACACACGAGGTCGTCGCGGCTTTTTTAACCCAAAGAAGCCCATCAAAGGCAGTGGAGATGCTCTCTTGGATGTGAGAGCGAAGTTTGCTATCTAATAGAAGTGATGGGGACGGCGATAGGGAGGGACTGCGACTCGGAGGACTACACCTTGCGCATTCAATCCCAAAAGGAAAGGGGCCTCAATAGAGGCTCAAGGGATTTCGAGAGACCTCGACAGGCTCGGTCTTTCCCTTCGGGAAACTCGCAGCCCTCGCTCAATCCCAAAATAGAAAAGGTTCTCATATGAGGGCCTTTTCTATAACAGATGTTGAAAAATGAGTGGCGTAGGGTTTCAGAACTAATCCGGTGCCAAA
>JBAXOY010000187.1:0-2121 GCA_037133055.1 Chlamydiota bacterium | reverse complement strand
GGTCGAACAGTGATGGAGAGGTTATCTTATTTGCATAAATCTTTTGACGTTACCTACCGCTCTTTGTGATTGACTTTCAAGGGGAAATCGAATATAATAATATCCTGAAAATCGTGGTGTAGGTTTCGCCAGACCCCTGGGAACCCCAAGCGGTCATTATCCTTAACCGGATAGTGACCGCTTTTTTTATTGCCCGGAATCATCCGGAGAACGATGCGAGCAAGAAAAGCGACAATTATAGCGGCGTCATTGGCGGCACTCTCCGGTTGCGCTTCTCCCTCCCACCCATTCAAGCAGCTCCCCTGCGAGATCCGCGTCATACATGTCGAAAGCAACCGGGCCAATTACCCGTTGCCACTATTCACCGGTGAGCGGCCGGGAGTATCTGAGAAAGCGATTATCCCCGGAGACCCCTGGAGCGAGGCGGCGAAGATCGTCGCGCAGGCCGTCTCCGACTGCTTCAAGTGGGGATTCGATGCGGCGAAGTACCAGTCCCGGTGGGCCGTTCAGTTCGGCTTCATCAGCGTGGATGTTGTCTCGATCCGGTGGGGCCAGCCGAAGGAGATCGAGCAGGCGAGGATGGCGTGGGCTGCGAATGCCGCCTTCATGGGGCACCTGCCGGATACCTTGCCGGTCAACCCGCGGGAGCTTGGGCAGGAGATGGTAGAGGAGAGCCAGCGGCTTCAGGGATGGAGCGATTCCATGCCCGGGCTGGTGAAACAGTTCAAGGCAGGAAAGGAGGGGAAGTGACATGCGAAACGTTCAAGTAACAATCGTTGCACTCGCGTTGTTCGCCGGCTGCGCGAAGGTGAAACCGCCAGTGTGTTCGGCTATCGACGCCGGGATTGCCTACATCGACTCCCAGCTCGTGCAGTCGGATGCACCGGCCATCGAGGAGGTATTCGCCTCCCAGATCGCTCCGGTGCTTCGCGCGAAGGGTGTGTCGGACATAATCGATAAGGCGAAGGAGTACTGGGACTCGATCCCGACCGAGACGAAACTCAAGGCGGGGCGCTCGGTGCTCCTCTATCTCAAAGGCAAGTGGTGTGAGAGTGCGACTGTGGGAAGCGCCGAGGATGTCAAGGGCGCAGTTCTGAACATACTGAGAACTTACGGAAAGTAGGCACAAGAGATGATCTTCGATTGCGGCAGGAGGCTGCGGCGTATCGAGGACAAACTGGACAAGGCGCTGCAGATGCTGCGCCTGTCCGAAAAAAGGTAGGGTGTCATGGGCGATCTGCTTGATGTTCTGGTTGGCAAGGTTAACGAGTTGCACGATCAGGTGGACGTGAACACGGCGGAGATAGCCGAGGCGATCGAGCTTCTGAAGGAAGCGCAGGACGACCCGGCGAAGATCTAGGAAGCGATCGACAAACTGCAGGATACGAGCGATGCACTGAAGGCGTCCGATGCGGCCCTTCAGTCAGCGCTGCCGGTCGAGCCTGCACCGGAACCCGAGCCTGAGCCTACACCGGAATAGCAAGGGGCCCGGGCTTTGGCCA
This sequence comes from Chlamydiota bacterium, assembly GCA_037133055.1. GTDB lineage: Bacteria > Auribacterota > Tritonobacteria > UBA1439 > UBA1439 > UBA1439. The sequence continues at coordinate 619 of JBAXOY010000187.1, read as the reverse complement.
AGACCCACATCCTTTATGTCCCCGCCGCGCAATTTGGTCCGACTCCGGCCTCGACGCCGGAACACCCGAGACCGCGGCCAACGATGATCAAGGACAGTTTCGCACTCCTGGTGATCGGGAAATGAGGAGGTAAGCCTCTTTGTTGCGGGGGAGCCGTTCAGAAACTTGTTAGAGCGGTGGAGAATGCGTAAGGTGGCCTATTGCATCTCTACCCATAGTCCCATCGCGCAATCCGTAATCAGAGCCGTCGTCCTGACCTAGTCTTTATCGGGGACAACCTCACCTTGCAGGTTGAAATGAACCTCGATTTTCTCATTGCCCTGGCGCACTTTCACTTCATACGTCACCGGTTTGGCGCCTTCGATTTTCTTTTCTGCCCGCACTATGACGCCTGTGGGATACCTCTTGGCGACCGCCTGGGACACCGCTGACGGGAGGTCGCTTGGTTTCATCGTTTCCTCGATCTCCAGTACATCACCCTGCGCCGAGTATTCAATCTCCCTGCGTATCGAGCCATCCGTTGACTTTATCTCGTACGTTGTTTTCCCCTCTTCCTGCTCCATGGAAGAGCTTTTTACCGTCGCTTTGGGATACGCCTTCTCGAATGCCGCGATGACGG
>JBAXOY010000186.1:0-2162 GCA_037133055.1 Chlamydiota bacterium | reverse complement strand
GGAGGAGAAGGTCCTCATAGGCAATAAGTTCGCGCGCGACAAGAAAGTGTATCTCAAGCGCGAGAAGGGGGACGAAGTGCTCGGCGTGAGCGCCGAGATCCTCGACCGGTGTGCGACGGACCCGGTCAGATTCTTCAAGAAGCAGGTCTTGGATTTCAACAGCGCCGACGCGAAGAAGATCACCATCTCAGACCCGAAGTTCAGGAAGACGGTCTGCGAGAAGGAGGGGAACGACTGGCGGATGATCGAGCCGAAGAAGGAAAAGGCCGAAACGGCCGCGGTGGCGGCCATCCTCGCCAACATCTCCCGTCTCCGCGCGCAGGAGATAGTCGCCCGCTCCCCGAAGGACCTGAAAGACTACAGCCTGGACTCGCCCTTTCTTGAGGCCGCGATCGAGCACGAAAAGGGCGGCACGCGCGAGACGACGACCCTCAAGATCGGCAGGAAGGCGAAGGACAACACCTTCTACGCGACGCTCGCGGGGGGCGACCTCGTCTTCACCATCCCGGCCTATGTGGAGGAGAACCTCCGCAAGGACCTGACGGCCAAGCCGGCCCCCGCAAAGCCGGCCGTTCCCGCTCCGGCTCCTCAACTATCGCCGCCGGCATCCTAATTCTAACTCCTGGCTTCTGACTCCTGAATTCTGGCTCCTGAGCAGTTACGATTTATTTCCCTCCCCCTTCCGTACCGCCTCAGGAGTATAATGAGAAGCACCCGCGTGTGCCGCGGCAGGAGGAGGGCGACGTGGCGCCCCGAGAAGGGAGGCCCCGGTTCATCGGACGGTCTCTGATTCCGGATGGCCTTCGGGGGAGAAGAGACACCGGTGCGCTCCTGCGCATCGCGCGGCCGTTATTCCTGGCGCTCTGCACACTCGCCCCGGTCGCCTTGGCGTCGCCTATTCAGCCCGTTCTCCCTGCGGGGCAGCGGCCGGGCCTCCCGGAGGGACCCGCGCCTCAACTCGGCACACCGACCCCCAAGGCCGGCGCCGGCCCGGGTTCCCTCAAGGTCCATTTTATCGATGTGGGCCATGGTGATTCCTGCCTCATTCAAACCCCTCGCGGCCATGCCATCCTCGTAGACGGAGGGAACGCCGAGACCGCCCGGGGGCTCGTGCAGTACCTCAGGAACGCCGGCGTGAAGCGCATAGCCATGATGATCGCCTCGCATCCGCACTCCGACCACGTGGGAGGGCTCGCCGAGGTGGCGCGCGCCTTTGAGGTGGAGATGGTCCTGGACCCGGGGTATTCGTATCCCACGTCTTCATACCGCACGTATCTCAAAGCGGTGAAATCCAACAAAAAGACGCGATTCGTAATCGCGCGCGCGGGCCAGGCCTATCGAATCGATGAGGTGCGGCTCTCGGTTCTCTCCCCCTCCGATCCCCTTCCCGCGGACGTGAACGACAGCTCCATCGTGTGCCGCCTCTCCTACGGGGATTTCAGCGTGATGCTGACGGGTGACGCGGGGGTGGAGGCGGAACGGCGCGTCCTGAGGAGAAAGGGCGGCCCCATCAAGAGCACCGTCCTGAAAGTCGCGCACCACGGCAGCGCTACCTCGACCTCGCCGCCTTTTCTGCGCGCGGTGGCCCCCGAGGTGGCGGTGATAAGCTGCAAGGAGAGGGATTCCCAGCGCTGGTCGCCGAAGGCGGCGCATGCGATCAAGGCCCGGGGGATCAGGATCTGCCGGACGGATCACGACGGCACGATAATCGTCGAGAGCGACGGAAAAGGGTACACGCTCAAAACCCTCGGCCAGGGCCTCGATGAAGATCCCCCTCGTTAATAGTCCGCTGCTTCGGCGCCCATGAGAGTTTCCACGGGCGGCCGGAGTTCCCATCACGCCTCTCGCTTCAAACAGTACGCCTCATCTCGCCGTTCTATGTCACTTCCGGTTTACACCGTCAACCGGAGTTGACACTCCCTTTGTTCCCGACAATTCAGCGGCAACTCCTGACTGACAGTACAACCAGCGTTACTGCAATCGGTAGCGTCATATCACCTTTCCCTGTTTCTTCTCTCCCGAACGGCACACGATATGCTCCCGTATATATCGAGGTCCGGACAAACGGATGACTCGGCAAAAAAAGCATTTCCGCCGGGTGAGCACTGTTGTAGCGCCCCGCTAATTATGAGACAGATTTGACGGATAAATGGGTAACACTT
>JBAXOY010000185.1:0-2176 GCA_037133055.1 Chlamydiota bacterium | reverse complement strand
AAAAGACGGAGGGCACCAATCCAAACGTAGAGTGACATAAGAGGTAGGAGGGCATCCAGCTCGAGCGATCGGGCGCGCCCTCTGAAAAAGGCAACCCATCCGAAAGGATGGGACGGGTCAAACGACCCGACCGGCCGATGAAATTGGGCCGGACGCAAAACTCTAGAGCCTAAGTTCGAGCCGCACGCTCGAATATGGCAGTCAGTTACCAGAGTAGGAGCGATCGTGAGAGCTCGCGCGGCAGTTGATGCCGGTGTTCTACCCCTGCGTGGTGTACGGGGCTGCTCGTCCGCACGATGGAGATGCGGCGCGGCGGTCTTCCCCGTTTCCTTCATCCTTCTCTCTTCTCTCGCTTCTCTGGCAGCGGCCGCGCCCTCCCTTCCCGCCGTGGGTTCCGCGGGTCGCCCCCTGTGCGTAAAGGGCGAGATCCTCGTAAAACTGAGAGAAGGGGTATCCCCTCGCGCGCTGGATGGCGTCTCGGCGAAGCTGGGGGCCGTCCCGTCGGGCGGGATATCGAGGTCCGGCCTCAGGCGCATGAAGATCTCGTCCGACCTTTCCGAGGAGGAAGCCGCGCGCCTGCTTCTCGAAAACGCCGGCGACCTCGTGGACTATGCGGAGCCGAACTACCTGGTTTATGCGCAGAATTCACCTGATGATCCCCGCTTCGGCGAACTCTATGCACTTCACGACACGAGCCAGGGGGGTATACAGGGGACTGCCGATGTGGGCGCGGTCGAGGCCTGGGATATCCAGACGGGGACGGACCTGGCGGTGGCCGTGGTTGATTCCGGGGTGGACTATCTCCACGAGGATCTCGCCGCCAATATCTGGACGAACCGCGGCGAGATCCCCGGCAACGGCATCGATGACGACGGCAATGGATTCGTGGACGATGTCAGGGGCTGGGATTTCTTCGCGGATGACAACGACCCCCGGGACGAATATTCACACGGCACCCATTGTGCCGGGATCATAGGGGCGGTAGGCAATAACGGCGTGGGGGTCGCGGGAGTCAACTGGAGGGTGAAGATCATCCCGGTGCGGTTCATGGGACCTGACGGGTCTGGGACGGTGGCCAACGCGGTGCGGGCCATGGACTATGCGACGGCGATGGGGGCGAAGGTGATATCCTGTTCGTGGGGGACAACCTCATACTCCAGGGCGCTGGAGGAAGCCGTCGAGGGGGCCGATGCAGCAGGGGTGATCGTCGTGGCGGCCGCGGGTAATTTTGCGAGCGATAACGACCTCACCCCCGTCTATCCCGCGAGCTACTCCTGCGGGAATGTCATTTCGGTCGCCGCCAGCGATCGGAGCGGAGGCCTGGCCTATTTCTCGTGCTGGGGGGCGAACGCGGTGGATATCGCGGCCCCGGGTGACGCGATACTCAGCACCGTGCCGGGCAGCGGGTACACCTGCATGAGCGGGACCTCGATGGCGGCGGCGTATGTTTCCGGGGCGGCGATGCTTGCGTGGGCGCACAGGCCGGCCTGGAGCCATGACGAGGTCATCTCCGCCATCCTGGACGGCGCCACGCCGTGCCCTTCGCTCGCGGGCAGGGTGGCGTCCTCCGGCAGACTCAACCTGTTGCGGATGCTGGACCCGGATGCCCCGCTCCCACAACCTCCCGCTGACCCGACGATGCATGCCGTTGCACTCACGCTGAATCAGCCGGACTTCCGCTGCGGGGAGCAGCTCACACTCGATGTTACGGTCGGATTCGGGGCGTTCTCCCCGGATCTCCTCTGCGACGGGTATTGTGCCGTTACGCTCGCAGATGGCCGGCTCCTCTTCCTCGGAGCAGGGGGAAGATGGTCGTCCGCGCCTGTGCCCATCGTGAGCGGCTTCCGCGTCGCGGACCTGAAGGCGCAGATCGGCCGCTTCGCGCTCCAGGGAAATCTCCCGTGCGGCCGGTACACATGGTATGCCGCGCTCACCGCGCCGGGTGAAAACCCGTATGCGCAGGCGTCCCGGGCAAGCAACCTTGCCCAGGCGCCGTTCGACATAGTGGCCGTGCAGCCCTGAGTGTCTCCAGGAGAAGGTGTACACCTGTCGCAGTGTCGGGAACGATCGCTGCATCTGGCCATCTGATGGCCCCCTTCCCCGATGGGAATCCCCCCCTTCTCCCTCTCCGCCTCGCCTCCGTAACGCTCCCCCGAGGACTCCCCGGCATACTCCC
>JBAXOY010000184.1:0-2227 GCA_037133055.1 Chlamydiota bacterium | reverse complement strand
TCTCGGATCCGAGTCGACCATTCTGCAAGAGGCGGGGCGCCTGGCCGCGGCGGGCGACGCATCGCCGGACCGCGACCGTCATCGCGAGGCCCTGCGCGAGGCCGCGCGCGCGGCGGCGGAGCGCTGGGCGGCAGTCGCGTTCCCCCGCGACAGCCGCCGCCGGGACGCCGCCGCCGGGCTTATCTACGCCTGCTGCGATCGGAGCATCTCCTACGACGAGAAGCTGACGCAGGGCGTGAGGGACCGGGAGGCGACCGGCGTCAAGCCGGTGGTGAGCCGGGTCCAGGCCGGCAGCAAGATCGTCGAGAAGGGGTATGAGGTCACCGCCGGGCAGATGGACCTCTACGCGGCCTACCTCGCGAGCCAGGCTGTGGCGGAGCCGGTCCCCGCAAAGATGCGGCAGCAGCTCTACGACATCCTGGGGCTCGCGCTCCTCGTCGTGATGCTGCTCATCCTATCCCGGCGCTACCTGAAGAACTATCATGCGTCGGTCTACGCCAGCAACTCCTCCCTCCTGCTGCTGGAGGTGATCGGGCTCGGGACGCTCCTGATATCCCGCGGCGTCTCGGTGATCCCCTTCGGCGCGATCCAGTCCTCGTGGAACAACATCTTCTACTACTTCGCCGTGGTCTCCGTGCCGATGGCGGGGATACTCCTCACGCTCCTCCTCAGCCACACCCTCGCGCTCTTTTTTGTGGTGCTCTTCGCGATGATGGTCGGGATCATGAAGGGGTTCAGCCTGCCCTACACGATCGTCAGCTCCGTGGGCGGCATGCTCGCTATCTACTCCTCCATCGGCGTGCGGCGCCGGAGCGGGCTCGTCAGGGCGGGGGCGACGATCGCGCTCGGGAACATCATCACCATCGGCGCCCTCGACGTCCTCGCCAACATCAACCTCGTCTCGGCGGCGGTGGCGTTCCGCGCGGCGGGAGGGCTCATCTCGGGGATGGTGTCGGCGTTCCTCGCGGCGAGCTTTTTGCCGTTCCTCGAACATGCCTTCAACCGGGTGACGGACTTCCGGCTCCTGGAGCTCTCCGACCTGAACCATCCGCTCCTCAAGCAGATGTTCATGGAGGCGCCCGGCACCTACCACCACAGCCTCATGGTGGGCACGCTCGCGGAGGCCGCGGCGGAGGAAGTCGGCGCGAACCCGCTTCAGGTGCGGGTGGGGGCCTACTTCCACGACATCGGCAAGATCCGGAAGCCGGAGTACTTCGCCGAGAATGTACCCTACGGCAAGAGCATGCACGACGAGTTGAACCCGAGCATGAGCAACCTCATAATCCTCGCGCACGTCAAGGACGGCGTCGACATCGCCCTTACCTGGAAGCTCAACCCGACAATCGTCCGGGCTATTCAGGAGCACCACGGGACCGGGCTCGTCTACTTTTTCTACCGGCGCGCCGAGGAGTCAAAGGCCGAGGGTGAGGAGGTCGTCCAGGAGGATTTCCGGTACCCGGGGCCGAAGCCGCGGAGCAAGGAAACAGCGATCATCCTGCTCGCGGATGCGGTCGAGGCCGCCTCGCGGAGCCTGAGCCGCCCCACGCCGGGGCGCCTGGGCAACCTCGTCCGGGAGATCATCTACCAGCGCATCTCCGACGGGCAGCTCGACGAGTGCGATCTCACCTTCAACGATATCCGGCTGGTCATCCGGAAGTTCGAGCACGTGCTCACAAGCACGTTTCACACGCGCGTGAAGTACCCCGCGCGGGAAGGCGGTGACGATGAAGGTCTTGGTGGCGAGCAGGGTCAAGACGAGGGCGATTGACGCGGCCGCGGTCAGGCGCGCCGCCGTCTATGTGATGCGGAAGTCCGGATGCCCGGAGGGGACCGAACTCGGCATCCTCTTCGCCGGGGACCGCGCCATGCGGACGCTCAACCGGCGGTACCGCGGGGTCGATCGTGGCACCGACGTGCTCGCCTTCCCTCTCGCGGACACGGGAGCCCGCGGCCGCGCGCGGCTGCTGGGAGATGTGGCCATCTCTCCGGGGCGCGCGCGGGCGTGCGCGGGGAGCCTCGGGACAACGGCGGGGGCCGAGCTTTTGCTCTACCTGGTCCACGGGATCCTCCACCTGTGCGGGTATGACGACGGAGCGCCGCGGCCGCGCGCGAAAATGGAGCGGCGGCAGCGGCTGCTTGTCGCGGCGATCCTGCGAAAGGGCCTATGGAACGTCACCGGCTGATCGACAGCTTCAACTGCGCCGTCGAGGGGATCATCTACGTCCTC
>JBAXOY010000183.1:0-2279 GCA_037133055.1 Chlamydiota bacterium | reverse complement strand
TATTATCGGCGCGTTGCGCCCTTGGCCGTATCGGGGAAACCCCGGAACAGTGTACGTCCCGCTATGGGGAATCCATCAAGACGGGGGAAGATAAATCGATGATCTTCAAAAAAAGCGGGTTGCTCATCATGGTTGATTTTTATGACGGCAAGGCAGACATGATTAATTTCTCGAAGGCCCAGAGAAACATTCTTGGAAAAGCTGAGAAGCTGTCGGAGAACGAAATCCAGACCCTGCTCAAATCAAACGGAGCAGACCGGACGTGGAAGAAAAGGGACATCCTTTCCATGAATGAAGAGTGGGAAACAGAGGACGGTGTACTGCTGGCGCATTTGGAAAGCCTTGAAAATTTCCTGATCGTTACCACCAAGGATCACATGACTCGCGCTGAAGCAAAGAAAAAGCAGAAAGAGGATAAGAATCTAGGCGGATTCTAAAAGTCAGCTTAGCCATATCGAAAGGCCCGCAGCCCTCACCGGCTGCGGGCCTTTCGCTTTTCCTCGCGCCCTCGCGCCCTTGCGTTGAAACGGCGCGGCGCACACGCCCCACACGGGCACGCGTGTTAGGAATGATAGAGACATAATGCGGCCTGTTCATCGGAGTCCTTCCGAACGCCCCGCCGCCGGCGGATTGTCAGCCGGCCGTCGGCGGGGCACCTTCAAACGAAAGAGGCCCGCTCATGACGCTCGTAGGAAAACGCACGTATGCGGTGTGCATCACAATTATCTTAATGGCCGCGTGCCAGAAATTCCTCTCGCTCCAAATCCCGAATGAAGTCTGGCTGGCGTTGTTCGGACTTGCGGTCATCACCCTGCGGGCGTCGGTCCAGTCTCCGACCTCCGACCTCCGGCCTCCGACCTCCGGCATCGCCCTGCTCCTGCTTCCCGCGCTGCTGCTCTTCTGCCCCGGCTGCGCGAACATGACCGAGGGCAAGATCGATAGTTATGGCAAGATCGCCGACAGCTATTACAACTCCGCCAACGTCGCCGAGCTGTGGCGCATCGAGAACACGAACGCCGGGCAGGTGTGCGAGTTCACGGTCCGCAACTTCACCAGCTTCTCGATGTCCACGCCGGTGCCGCCCAAGAACATCCTGCCGCGCGAGCCTTCCTTCAGCTCGGGGTTCTTCGACGCGCTCAAGACGGTCGCGCCCTACGCCTTCATGTACGGGATCTTCACGGACGGCGGGCTGGGGAACCGGACGACGTCCTCCATCTCGACGGTCAACAACAACGCCGCCGCAACGCCCTAACCGCCATGCGCACATCCGACATCATCCTCGCCATCCTCGTCGGCGCCGTCCTCGGCGCGTTCTCCGGTTCCTGCTCGGGCTGCGCCCTGTTCGCCCCCGAGGGCGAGGCGTCCTTCTGGTCCGCGCCGGCGGACTGGCCGGGGGTGAGGCCGTGACCGAACCCGACACGCTCAAATACGAGAAGGCCCCGCCCGGATCGCCGGACAGGTTCCGGCTGACCGAGGCCGCGCATTTCAAGTGGGCGAACCCGCCCGCGTGGATCTGGGGAATCATCGCGGGCGCCGGCGGCATCCGCCTGGACAACGGCTATCTGGTCTCTTACACCAATAAGGACGGTAAGCGCGAGCTGTGCGCCTGCGTCTTCCGGGGCTTCTACTTCGCGATCAGCGTGGCGCCCAGCTTCGCCCGCGCGCTGCCGGCCGGCTGCCTCCATGACTGGCTCTACGCGCACGCGGACGAGCTGGCCCTCCACTGGGGCTGCCCCGCCCGGACGGTCCTGCACATCGCGGACCACTGGTTCCTGGCGAACATGCGCGCCACCAATTTCCTTTTCAAGCGCTCCTATTTCACCGCCGTGCGGATGCTCGGCTACTGGTTCAACCGCCTTTTCGCGAAGGGAAAGACATGACGTTACCCGACCCCAGCCTGCAGCAGTCCGCCATCCTGATCTTCACCCTCGGCCTGATCGGCGTGATCGGGATCGCGACGGGGCTCTCCACGATGTGGAAGAACATCGAGACCGTGAAGGCCGCCCGCAACCCGCCGCGCAACCCGCCCAGCGAGGAGGAGGCTGCGAAGACCTACGCGACCAAGGCGGACCTGCACGGCTTCCGCTGCGAGTGGCAGACCGCCTGCCGCGCCAACCATGTCCGCGTGGACGACACGTTCAAGGAAGTGTTCGGCGTGCTGAGGGCGCAGCAGGATTCGATCATCGCGCGGCTGGACGACGTCAAAGACTGGCAGAGCGCCATCGAAAGGCAGATCGGTAAGATCGAAGGGAAAATCGAACTATGACACCGTACATTGT
>JBAXOY010000182.1:0-2560 GCA_037133055.1 Chlamydiota bacterium | reverse complement strand
AGCGTCGGGCAGATGGTGCTCGCGTTCGGCAATCCCTTCGGCACGGCATCGAAGAGCGCGCAGCCCTCGGTAACGTTCGGGGTGATCAGCGGGCTCCAGCGCGACATCCGGGTCGAGCGCGGGCGTTTCTATAGAAACCTGATCCAGACCGACGCGGCGATCAACATAGGCAACAACGGGGGGCCCCTGGTGGACCTGGCCGGGAGGGTGATCGGGCTGAACACCCTCATCGTCACCTCCTCGGGGGCATCCACCGGTATGGGGTTCGCGATCCCGGTCGATTTCATCAGGGAGAGCCTCGACGGCCTGCGGGCGGAGTGCGCGCGCGGAAGAGCGCCGAAGCGCCGGCAATGAAAAGAAAGGCGGCAGCGGGACGGGGAGACGGCGGGGTCGTCGAGTACCCGAAGGCGATGGATATCGCCCTCAATCTCCTCGGCTTCCGCAGCCGCACGGAACGGGAGCTGGGGAAAAGGCTCAAGGAGAAGGGCGTCGACGGGGAAGTCGCTGCCCGGGTCTGCGCGAGGCTCAAGGAGATCGGGTACCTCGACGACCGGAAGTTCGCCCTCGAGTGGATCAAGGCACGGTCGGGCGCGAAGTGCCGGAGCGCGTGGGTGCTGAAGCGGGAGCTCCGGGAAAAGGGGATCGACGCAGGCCTTGCCGACGAGACGGTGTCGGAGTGCCTCGACGGGAGGGACGTGTTCGAAGAGGCATGCGCGCTGGCCAGGCGGAGGGTTTCACGCCCGGGCAGCGACGATCCGGAGAAGCTGCGCGCGAAGCTGCAAAGCCTGCTCCTCCGCAGGGGATTTGACTACGAGTTCATCCGCAGGGTCATCGCGGAGACGGCGCCTCGCGGTGCTGGGGATGAAGAGTAGTGTGTGGGTGTGTGAGTGAGGCAAAGAGATGCCTTCATGAAATCCGACGAGATACGTTCGCAGTTCATCGAGTACTTCAAGGCCCTCGGGCACCGGTGCGTGCCGAGCGCGCCGCTCGTGCCCGCGGACGACCCGACGCTCCTCTTCACGAACGCGGGGATGAACCAGTTCAAGGACGTCTTCCTGGGCGCCGGGACGCGGGGCTACACGCGAGCGGTCAACTCCCAGAAATGCATGCGCGTCTCCGGCAAGCACAACGACCTGGAGGATGTCGGCGTCGACACGTACCACCACACCTTCTTCGAGATGCTGGGGAACTGGTCGTTCGGCGACTACTACAAGCGCGAGGCGATCGACTGGGCGTGGCGGCTGTTCACCCGGCACTGGAAGATCGCCCCCGACCGGCTCAGGGCGACCGTCTACGAGAAGGACGACGAGGCGGCGCGGCTGTGGGAAGAGGTGACCGGGATCGGGAAGGGCCACGTGCTCCGGTTCGGCGAGAAGGACAATTTCTGGGAGATGGCGGAGACCGGCCCCTGCGGCCCCTGCTCCGAGATCCATATCGACATGGGCGAGCGGCATTGCCGGAGGAAGAACGAGCCGGGGCACCGATGCGCGGTGAACGGCGATTGCGGCAGATTCATCGAGATATGGAACCTGGTCTTCATCCAGCACAACCGCGACGAGAAGGGGGTGCTCCGCGAGCTGCCGCAGAAGCACGTGGACACCGGCATGGGGTTCGAGCGCCTGGTGGCCGTGCTGCAGGGGGTGGACTCGAACTACGCGACCGATCTGTTCACGCCCATCATCGCGGCGGTCGAGCAGGCGTCGGGGAAGCGGTTCAGCCCGGACGGCCCGTCCGCGACGGCGTTCAGGGCGATCGCCGACCACGCCCGCGCGCTCAGCTTCGCCATCGGAGACGGGGCGATTCCGTCAAACGACGGGCGCGGCTATGTCCTGCGGATGATCCTGCGGCGCGCCGTGCGCTACGGGCGAACGCTCGGTCTGGAGCAGCCGTTCCTCCACGCGCTTGTCCCCGTGGTCGCGGATATCATGGGCGGGGCGTACCCCGAGCTCCGACAGCATCGCGAGCACGTGAGCCGGGTCATCCTCTCCGAGGAGGAGCGGTTCAACAACACGCTCACCTACGGGCTCGAGCTGCTCGCGGAGATCCTGCGGCGCGCCGGGGAGCGCGGCGAAAAGATGATCCGCGGGGAGGACGTCTTCAAGCTCTACGACACCTACGGCTTCCCCGCGGACCTGACGGCGCTGATCGCACGCGAGGAGGGGCTCTCGATCGACGCGCCGTCTTTCAGGGCGCTCATGGAGGAGCAGAAGGAGCGCGCGCGCGCGTCATGGAAGGCGGCTCCCATCAAGGGCGCGCCGCCCGTCTACCGCGAGATCGCGGGCCGTCTCGGGACTGCGCGATTTTGCGGGTATGAAGTGACCGACGCGGATGCCGCGGTGGCGGCGCTTCTCATCGGGGGGGAGGAGGTTGCGAAGCTCGAAGAGGGGGAGGAGGGCGAGGTGGTCCTCGACGTGACGCCGTTCTACGCCGAGTCGGGCGGCCAGGTCGGCGACCGGGGAAGGGTCGGCGGCGGCGGCGCGACGGCGCTCGTTTCGGACACGAGGTCGCCTATCCCGGGGCTCATCGTCCACCGGGCGAAGGTGCTCACGGGAAGTCTGCG
>JBAXOY010000181.1:0-2598 GCA_037133055.1 Chlamydiota bacterium | reverse complement strand
CTGTATATCGGCGCGGACGGCTCGACGTACACGGACATCGGGCTGACAAGCGTGGTGTGCGCGGCGCCATCCGGGGGAGCGCTGCGGGTGAACTTCCAGCCCGTGGCACAGACGCCTCCGTACGGGTACTATCGCGATTACGGGGCGGTGCAGGAAGGACACTGGGGCTCCGTGGGGGCGCAGGACTACGGCTGGTAGCCTCCCGCCCCGTCGCGGACCGCGTGCGCCGTGTGGGTTCGCATGAGTGACAACGGCAGACCGGGGAGGGCTTACCTTCCTCCCGAGAGGCGAGTGTAAATAGGTTACGCAATAGAGATAGTCGGCAATGCTGGCACGCTACTTGCTTTAACTTTTGCCGTACGCGCGTGACAGCGCAGTGAACGGGTGATGGTATGGACCGGGGAAAGAAAAGGATTCTCGTGGTTGATGACGCCAGGAACATCAGGCGCTCATTCTGTCGAATGCTCGAGCTTTACGGGTATCAGACAGATGAAGCCGCCACCGGTGAAGAGGCGCTCGAAAAGGTGGAGAATGAGAACATTGCCCTTATCCTCATGGATGTCGTAATGCCGGGGATGGGGGGCATCGAGGCCGCCAGGAAGATGAAAGAAAAATTCAGGCACAGACCGATCATTCTTATGAGCGCGTATGATGACGCGCACGCGGCACAGGCAGGATACTCCGAAGGGGCATGGACGTTCCTTAAAAAGCCCATCGAGGAAACGGAACTCGTCAGTGGTCTTTCGCGGGCGCTCAATGGCGAGTGCGACTCCGGGATGTGCGGGGAACCGGTATGAAGTTCTCGGTTGTCAAAAAACAGACAGGCGGGTATACATGTATGGTTTGAAAATAATGGAAAAACCGCAGGGGAGGGTATCACCGTGAAACTCATTTCCGCCTCATCCGTTCTTTTCCTCGTCGCGCTTGTTTCGCCGTCCTATTCCCAGACCCCCACTCCCACGCCGCCGCCCTGGACCGACTTCGCCTACACGGACTGGAACCCGGGAACATCGCCGGCGATCTCGGGCTCGGGGACCGCCAACCAGCATTGTGAAAGCCGGTCGATATGGGATGGGACGCAGTTCGTGAGCATCCATGGGAGTGAGGAGGGAAGGCCTTGGCCCTCTACCTACTGGATTGCCTATTCCGCCGACGGGCAGATATGGGGAACCCCCACGCCGCTCGCGGGTCTTCCCAGGGTCTGGAATACCGGCCATCACGCGGTCGCCTACAACAAGGACAATTTTCCCGCCACCGACACGATGAACGGGGACACGAATATAAAATTCAAAATGTGGTACACCGCGTACGGCACCACGGGATACGATTACTTCCGCTACGCCGAGTCCCCCGATGGAATCACGTGGGAGGCGGCTGATGAGTTTCTGTACTGTCCATCGTACTACAAGGTCTCTGACTGGCCGGGAAATACGAAGGTGATGATCAAGCCGGACGTCCTTTATCGCCCCAAGGGCTCGGCGACGCTTGATACGGCAAACCCGATGAACAACCGCTACATCTCCTATCTAGGCGCATCAAGGACCGATGCCAGCGGCGGCCCCGGCTACTTCGAGATGTACATCTCGAACAATGGGCTGGACTGGAAACTGTACGCGTGGGACCAGCAGTGCCAGGACCACTGGGACAGCCAGCCCACCCCGGTCCCCACACCCGAGGTGAGCGATATAATCACTTTTACCGGAGGAAGCTCCCTCCCTTCCGGACTGAATGTGGACGCGCTGGAAGAGGTCTACCAGAACGGCGAGCTCCAGGGATACATGTTCTGGGTAGAGGTGCCCTATGGTCCTATCCTCTCGTATTATTCCACGAACGGCGTCGACTGGACCGGCTGCGAGGCCACGGCCCTCGGCATCAACAACATCGGGGCTAAACACTTAGGCGAATACTGGAACAATGAACGCAACCACGGCTACGATTCGGTCCGCCTTGGCGAGAGCTACTTCATCTTGAGGTCGGGCAAGAACGGCACGGCATACACCCTCGGCGCCGCCGTGCGCAAGGGGAACATGTCGGCGGAGGCCACCCCCCTCCCCTGGAGTGGGGGGGCGGTCGGGAACTTGGCGATAAGCTACGCGCTCTTCAACTGGACTGCGGAGGTCGCGCCATCGGGGCTTTTCACCTACAGCACGGACGGGAGCACCTACACTCCCGCCACGATGATGGTTATGGGCGGGGACGGGGACGCCAATCTCGCGGCAAGCATCGGCGGTTCCCGGCACGTCTACGCCTGGGATGTCAACGCGGACCTCCCGGGCGGCGCGGGCGGCTCTTCTTTCCGCGTCAAGCCGGTCCCCGCATCCGGCGAAGGCTCCTACGACACCGTTTTCGTTCCCATCGGCGTCAATTTCCAGCCGGGGGCAAGCCCGACGCCGCTGGGGTTCGTGAAGGATTCGGGCCAGGCATACGGCGCACAGGGATGGCGCACCTACGGTTGGTAAAAGGGCCGGGTTCGAGCCGGCCGCTGCGGCGATCACGGTGCAGGCCGGCGATTACCTGACGATCACGAACGCGGCGGGGGAGGGGATGAAGGTGTACCTGCCGGCGCTGGATACGACGGAGAACGTGACGCTGTATATC
>JBAXOY010000180.1:0-2608 GCA_037133055.1 Chlamydiota bacterium | reverse complement strand
TGAGCCCGGCTGGCAAGAGCTGAATGTAGAAGTTGAGCAACGTGGGGAGGTAGGCGTTACAGGTGTAGTGTCTTTACACTTGCCTTATGCCTACATGGGTGACCCTGGATTCCTCATCATTCCCCGAAGCTGGTTCCCACCGCCCTCGCGGCGCGGATCAGCGGATGGTTTCCCGGCACCCGTTTGAGGCGCTCGACCGCCCGCCTGATCGGGGCCGAGACGATCGCATCCCCGCGGAGCCCCACCATGCGCCCGAACCTGCCGCGGGCCGCGAGGCGCGCCGCCTCCTCCCCGAACCGCGTGGCGAGCACCCGGTCGAACGCCGTCGGCTCGCCGCCGCGCTGGAGATGTCCGAGCACGGTGACGCGCGACTCGAGACCGGTCCGCGCCTCGACCTCGTCCGCGAGCGCCCTGCCGACGCCGCCGAGGCGCACCGGATCGGTGCTGCCGGGCACGACGCGGTCCACCGCGGGCTTTCCGCCCTCCGGCGCCGCTCCCTCGGCTACGACGATGATGCTGTAGCGCCTCCCCTTGCGCGAACGGCCCTTCACCACGTCGCAGACCGCCTCGATCCGGTACGGGATCTCCGGGATGAGGATGACGTCTCCGCCCCCCGCGACGCCGGCAAAGAGGCCGAGCCATCCGACGTAGCGCCCCATCACCTCCACCACCATCACCCGGTGGTGGGATTCGGCGGTCGTGCGGAGCTTGTCGATCGCCTTCGTCGCGGTCGTGAGCGCCGAATCGAACCCGAAGGTCACGTCGGTCTCAAGGAGGTCGTTGTCGATGGTCTTCGGTATCCCGATGCAGGGAAGCCCCTTCTCCCCGAGGCGGCGGGCGATCGTGAGCGTCCCGTCGCCCCCGATGCAGAGGAGCGCCTCGACGCCCCGACGCCGCGCGTTCCTCGCCGCGCGGGCGGAGAGGTCGCGCCACGAGGCCGCGCGCCGGCCGACGACGCGGTAGCGGAACGGGTCGGCCCTATTGGAGGTGCCGAGGATGGTCCCGCCCAAGGCGAGGATGCCCGAGACGTCGTCGTAGGAGAGCTCCATGACCTCGTCCTCGACCAGGCCCTCGAACCCGTCCTTGAAGCCGACGACGGACATCCCGTATTCGCGGATGGCGGTCTTCGTCACCGCCCGTAGTGCGGCATTGAGGCCCGGGCAATCGCCGCCCCCGGTCAGGAGGCCGATCCTGCGGACCCGCGCGTCAGCGGCCATGCCGGCCCTTTCTCCGCGGCGCGCCCCGCCCCGCGGGCGAAGAAGGCCGCGCGGCGGGAAACACGCGGTCGAGGAGTTGAGAGAGGTTTTTCACGAAGCTGAAGGTGAGCGACCGGCGCAGCGCCGCCGGTATCTCCTGGAGATCCTTGCGGTTCTTCTCGGGGAGGATGACCCGCTTCAGGCCCGCGCTCCTCGCGGCGAGGACCTTCTCCTTGACGCCGCCCACCGGCAGGACCTTCCCCGTGAGGGTGAGCTCGCCGGTCATCGCCGTGTCGGCGGCGAGCGGCCGGCCCGAGAGCAGCGAGACGAGCGCCGCCGCGATGGCGACGCCCGCGGACGGCCCGTCTTTCGGGATCGCGCCCGCCGGAACGTGGATGTGCAGATCGCTCCGCTCGAAGAAATCGTTCGGGAGCCCGAGCCGGACCGCGTTCGAGCGCACGTAGCTCAGCGCCGCCCACGCCGACTCCTTCATGACGTCGCCGAGCTGGCCCGTCAGGGTAAGCCCCTTCCGCCCCTTCATCCGCTTCGCCTCGATGAAGAGGATCTCCCCGCCCGCGGGGGTCCACGCGAGCCCGATGGCCACCCCGGGCTCGGCCGTCCGTTCGGCGAGCTCGGAGAAGAAGCGGATCGGCCCGAGATAGCGCCTGAGCGCGCGGCGCGTCACCGACGTTCCGCGCGTCCTCCCCTGGGCCACGCCCTTGGCGACCTTACGGCAGATGGCCCCGATCTCGCGCTCGAGGTTTCTCAGGCCCGCCTCGCGCGTGTAGTCCCGGATGATCCCCGTGAGGGCCTCTTTCGTGAAGGAGAGCACCCGCGGAGTAAGGCCGTGTTCATCGAGCTGCCGCGGGATGAGGTAGCCGCGCGCGATCGATATCTTCTCCTCCTCCATGTAGCCGGGGAGCTCGATCACCTCCATGCGGTCCCTGAGCGCGGGGGGGATCGGGTCGAGGATGTTCGCCGTCGTGATGAACATCACCTGGGAGAGGTTGAACGGCACCTCGAGGTAGTGGTCGGAGAAGCTGAAGTTCTGCTCCGGGTCGAGCACCTCGAGGAGGGCGCTCGACGGGTCGCCCCTGAAGTCGACCCCGATCTTGTCCACCTCGTCGATCATGAAGACCGGGTTCCGCGCCCCGCACTTTTTGATGTTCTGGATGATCCTCCCCGGCAGCGCCCCCACGTAGGTGCGCCGATGCCCCCGGATCTCCGCCTCGTCCCTGACGCCCCCGAGCGAGACGCGGATGAACTTCCTCCCCATCGCCGCGGCGATCGAACGGCCGAGCGAAGTCTTGCCCACCCCCGGGGGACCGACGAAACAGAGGATGGGCCCCTTGCTGTCCTTCTTGATCTTCCGGACCGCGAGGCACTCGAGGATGCGCTCCTTCACCTTTTCG
>JBAXOY010000179.1:0-2713 GCA_037133055.1 Chlamydiota bacterium | reverse complement strand
CACTCCACAGGAGCCCCTATCTTGAATTTGCATAAAAGAGTTTACGTCACCCGGCAAGCTTGAGAAGTGGACTTTTCTATCTCTGGGCTGTAAAATATCATCATGCCGATTGTGTTTGAATACAAGGGATACCGATTCTATTTTTATTCGAACGAAGGCGATCCGCAGGAACCTCTGCACATTCATGTCCGCAAGGCGGAGGCGGTAGCCAAATTCTGGCTGGAACCAGAACCGGCGGTAGCCGAGGCATATGCCATGTCTTCGCACGAGCTGCGGGAGTTACTCGCAGTTGCCATTGAGAACAGAGATTTGATCAGGAGGTATTGGGATGAGTATTTTAGCCACTGAGCCATTAGCAAGGCACATCAGGTTCGACGCAGACACAATGTGGGTTGATCTCGCGGATGGCCGTAAGCTCGGGGTCCCGCTGGTATATTTCCCGCGCCTGCTCAAAGCGACCGTGTCACAGCGAGAAAAATATTCGATCAGCGGAGGTGGAACTGGCTTGCATTGGAATGACCTCGACGAAGATATCTCCGTCCCGGCTTTACTCATGGGAGTAGGTGACAGGATGCGAAAAACCGCCTGATATAATTACGGCACACAAATCACGCACGCTGATCTCTGCATGCAGTGCGGGCATGGGCAGCGTGCATTGCACATAGAAAATATGCGCGAGAAGCAGATTTTGTGGGGTAAAATTTTTTTTAGTTGGGTTTGACACATCGCTCAAGACAATCTCCAGATAAGAATCCGGGGGAGACCGTTCAGGCCTCCCCCGAAAATAGCTGTCGGGCATGACGGATATCCCAGAGCGTTGGCAATGGTTATTGACACGGTGAAGATAACCTTCAGGACGGTCCGGGACGGGCACCGGAGGATCTGCCTGTGCCGGGGGTGATCCGGAGGTGTTTCCACCGAGGCCGTTGTCCCGGCGGGTGGACTGAGCACTATCCGGCATCAACGGGGATCTGCCCGTTTGCGGCCGGCGGGGGGATGCTTGCCGCAGTCTCTGCGTGTGCAGCCGGACGAGCGAGGGGGGCGCTACTTTACCGCGGTCGGGGGGATGTAGACCGTTTCCCCGTTCTTCCATACTGCGAGAGGCCGCCCTGATTTCTTGTGCTCCGCGATGACCTGGCGGATGGCCTTCTTCATGGCGAGTTCCGCCTTGTCCTGGAGGGAAAGTCTTTTCTTCATTTGTCACCTCGTTTTTCAGCGATCAGGTTGAACAAACTGTTACGCGCTATTTCCACCGCGCTGCCTTTCCCCTTTGCGATGAGGGATGGCTTGATCCCGGAGTTGTCGAAGAGCATCCAGGAATCCGACAGCGGCCGATACAATGCGAAGAAATTTGCAAGCCCGCGAGTGAACCGGCGTCTGACGGCGGACGCGGGAACGTCGTGCCCTCCCGACGCGATTCTGTCCTTAATGCGTGCGATGACGTACACATTCATGGGCTTCTTCCGCCTGAAAAATGTCTCTCCGGGATGAATTCCCGGGGGGGACAGTGCATGGAACAACGCGGATCTGTCCGGTTGTCTGAAAATGGCTCCGTATGTGCAGATGACGCCAAGAGCATGATACAGCGGCTGACCGGATACGTCTACATCGCCTTGTCGGCAATCAAGGCATGGCCCCCTCCAATAGATACCTGGCGGGGACGATCCCGGTCGAAAGACCGGGACAACCCTCGGATCGGAAGGGGACAGTTATATCCCGCTGGACAAAAAACGGGGGAGGACCGTAATAGTAATATGTCCTCCCCCTGAAAATAGCTGGCGGAGACGACGGATGTCTCAGAGCGTTGGCAATGATTATCGATACGGTGAAGATTACCTTCCAGACGGTGCGGGACGGGCACCGGAGGATCTGTCTTTGCCGGGGGGCGATACTTATTACCATGGCGGATTAGGGAAGATAGCGCGAGATCCGAGGTTGTTGGCGGAAGGCGTTGACAGGGCGGCGCATGGTAGATATACTTTACACTTGTAAGGAAGACATTACACCGGTGTTCCTATGAATGACAGACTGGACGGCATACTCGACTCGAGGGCCAAAGTCAGGATCCTTCGTCATTTCACGTCGCGGACCGAGGACTACATGGCTTCGGGGAGGGAGGTGGCGCGGCGCGTGGGGCTTAGCGCCCCCGCTGCGCACAGCGCCTTAAAGGAACTATTGGACGAGCGCATCGTGGAGCGGCAGATCATCGGGCGGCAGCATATCTATAGACTGAACCACGCCCATCGCACGGTGAGGGAGATCCTCGCGCCTGCCTTCGGCAAGGAGAGGATGCTCAGGGACGATATGGCCCGCTACCTGGTCTCGGCGCTCAGGGAGCGCCGGCTCCTCTCATCCGTCGAGTCGCTGATGCTGTACGGGAGCATCGCGCACGGCGCGACCCGCGACGAAAGCGACTGCGACGTCGCGGTGATCGTCAGGGACGAGCGGTCGAAGGGCCGGATCGAGCGGTGTTTCCAGGACGAGATATGCCCCCGGTTCCTCGGCTATTTCGGGATGCATCTCGACCCGTACATCAAGACGTCCGCCGAGTTCGCGCGGAGGATGAAGAGATGCCTTCCCCCGGTATCAACACTGATGCGGTCATACCTAGTCGTGCATGGCAGGGACCCGGGAGGCCGTGGAGCCAATGGCTGCCGACAGTACTGTCCGGTTATAAGGTAAACAATTGCAGTTGGTTGTGACATTGGGCATT
>JBAXOY010000178.1:0-2826 GCA_037133055.1 Chlamydiota bacterium | reverse complement strand
CTGAAACGCGCCCGGCGCGTCAGGGCGATCGTCGCGGACGTGGACGGCGTCCTGACCGACGGGGGCATCCTCTACGGCCAGGGCGGGGTTGAGCTCAAAAGATTTCACTCCCGCGACGGCCTCGCGGTCATACTTGCCCGGCGGGCGGGGCTCCTGGTCTTTTTTGTCTCGGGGCGCTCATCGGCCGCCCTGGCGCGGCGGAGCCGGGAGCTCGGGGTGGACCGCCTCTGGCAGCGCGCGGGTGACAAAGGCAGGATACTTGGTATACTGTGCGACAGGTACGACCTCCATCCGGAGGAGCTTTGCTGCATCGGGGACGACCTCCCGGACCTTCCGCTCCTTTCGCGGGCGGGGCTCGGCGTGGCGGTCCCCGGCGCCCCGGAAGACGTCCGGAGGGCCGCCTGCTTCGCCACCGTGGCGCGCGGGGGCGAGGGTGCCCTCAGGGAAGTGGTCGAGCTTATCCTGAGGGCCCAGGGCAAGTGGAGGGATGCGCTCCGTGCATATTCGAACTAGCCTGATGCTCCTCGGGGTCTCCTGCGCCCTCGCCGCGGCCGAGGATGCTCCCTCGAAGGCGCAGGCCCCGGGTTCGGAGCTCCGCGACGGGTTCACCTTCAACTCCACCCGGAAGAACGGGAAGACCGAATGGAAGGTGGCCGGGAGCTCGGCGACGTTTCTCACGCCGGAAAACATCGAGCTCAAGAACGTCCGCGCGATCTTCTTCTCCGAGGACGGGACGAACACCGTGGCGACCACGGACAAGGCGCTCCTCAACAAGGAGACCCACCGGTTGAAGACGGACGAGTTCGTGACCATCGCCACCGAGAACTCGGTCACCACGGGCACGGGCATGGACTGGGACCACGACCGTAAAAAAGGCACGCTCAGGAAGGACGTCAAGGTGATCTATACAAAGATCGGCGGAAAGGGGCTCCTGCAATGATCCCCGCCGCCGCGCTGCTGCTCCTCGCCTTCGTGCACGGCCAGGCCGCCCCGGCCGCCCGGGCGGCCGCGGGCTCCGACGCATCCGCGGCCCCCGAGGTCAAACGACCGGCATCCGCGGCGAGGCCCTCGGTCGGCGGAGCGGCAGCCGCGAGCGCGCCCACGGTGGTCACCTCCGACCGCCTCGATGTGGATTATGCGAAGAACGTCGCCGTCTTCAGCGGCAACGTGCGCATCAAGGACAAGAGCGGGGACATGTGGTCCGACAAGATGGTCGTCATCTTCAACCCGACCACCCGCGAGGTCAGGGAGATCACCGCGACGGGCAACAAGGTCGTGATCGACGCGCACGGGAGAAAATCGCAAAGCCGCAAGGCCGTCTACACCGCCCGCGACGGGCGGATTCTCCTCACGGGGGATCCCTCGATCCTCCACGGCCCCAACGCGTACGCCGCCGAGAGGATCACGATATTCAAGGACCAGGACCGGACCATCTTCGAGCCGAGGGCCCGCATGATCTTCTACTCCGACCAGAGCTCCGGGCTCATGGACGGCATGCGCGGGCCGCCGGGCGCCTCTTCGCCACCCGCCCGCGGCGGGCGCGAATAGCCCCGCCCCGGCCAGAAAGGCACCGCCATGCAGAGCACTCAGGAGAAAGCGCCCAGCCCGCAGGAGGCGCAGGGGAGAGCCCTCGCCGCGCACGACACCCAGGAAACGGCGCTCACCCGGACCGACAACCTCGTCAAGATATACGGCGGCCGCGCGGTCGTCAACGGCGTCAACGTCACGGTCAACCGCGGCGAGATCGTCGGGCTCCTGGGGCCGAACGGCGCCGGCAAGACGACCACCTTCTACATGATCGTGGGGCTGATCCGCCCCCACTCCGGGACGGTGTACTTCAAGGACCGGGACATCACCGGGATGCCGATGGCGCAGCGCGCCCGCCTGGGCATAAGCTACCTCTCCCAGGAGTCCTCGATCTTCAGGAAGCTGACGGTCGAGCAGAACATCATGGCCATCCTCGAGACCATCCCGCTCTCCCGGGCCCAGCGGAGGGCGCGGCTCGAGGAGCTCCTGAACGAGCTGGGGATCGCCCACCTTGCCAAGCAGAAGGCGTTCACCCTCTCCGGCGGCGAACGCAGGCGTTTGGAGATCAGCAGGGCCCTCGTGACCTCCCCCTCCTTCATGCTCCTGGACGAGCCGTTTTCCGGGGTGGACCCGATCGCGGTCTTCGACGTCCAGCAGATCATCGCGAACCTGAAGAAGAAGGGGCTTGGAATACTCCTGACCGACCATAGCGTGCGGGAGACTCTGACCATCACCGACCGATCGTACCTCATCTACGAGGGGAAGGTGTTGACCCACGGGACCTCCGACTTCCTCATCAACGACCCGGAGGCCCGCCAGTTCTACCTTGGCGAGCGTTTCGAGATGTAGCGCGCGTGCCCTGAAAACGGCCCGCCCTTTTCCGAGGAGGCATCATGCAACTGATCGTAACCGGACGCCACGTGAGCGTCACCGGGGCGATGAAGCAGTACGCCCGAGAGAAGATGGACCGCATCATGACGGCGCGCCCGCACCTCAACGAGGCGCACATGATCATGGACGTGCAGAAATACCGCCACCTGGTCGAGATCACCGTGCGCGGCAAGGACCTCGAGCTCTTCTGCCGCGGGGAGACGCCGGACATGTACGCCTCGATCGACTCCGCCGTGGCGAAGCTGGAGCGGCAGCTCCGCCGCTTCAAGGAGCGCCACATGAGGAAGCAGAAGACGCTCCGGCAGACCCCCCGGGAGGCCCTTCGCCGCCGGACGGGAGAGGCGAAGCCGGAGGAGGCCGGCATCACGCTGCGCTTCCCCATGAACCCGATGTTCCTGAACGAGGCGC
>JBAXOY010000177.1:0-2857 GCA_037133055.1 Chlamydiota bacterium | reverse complement strand
TGGACTTTTTTTATCGACCTCCACGCTCACGGGCGCGCCGTCGCGGAGCCGCTGCTGCCCCATGATCGCGACGAGATCTCCCGCCTTCAGCCCCTCGCGGACCTCGTACCACTCCCCGTCCTGTATCCCGAGTTTCACGTCCCTCGAATGCGCCGTGCCGCCGTTCACGACGAAGACATAGGCGGAGGGCTCCCGCCCCACGATCGCCTCCTTCATGATGACGGGGGCGTTTTTCTTCTCCTCGAGGACGAGCGAGATGCTCGCGAACATCCCGGGTTTCAGGCGGTGGCCGGCGTTGTCGATGCCGATCTCGACGGGCGCGGTGCGCGTCTCCGTTTCGACGACGGGGCTTATCCGCGACACGACGCCGGTGAAGACCTCGCCCGGGTATGCGTCCACGCGCACCCGGGCCTTCTGAGCGAGAGCGAGCTGCGGGATGTATTTCTCCGGGACATTGAGGTGCACCTTGACCCGGTCGATGTCCACCACCAGGGCGACGGCGGTCTGGGGCGTGACGCTCGTCCCCCTGTCCACGTACACCCGCCCGATGATGCCGGTGAGGGGGCTCTCGATGGGGGCCTTTTCGAACTTGAAGCCCACCTCGTCGCGGTCGATGTAGGCGATGGTCTCGCCCTTCGTCACCGGGCTCCCGTCTTCTTTCAGCTTCTCGATGATCTTGCCGTTTACCTTCGGGAAGATCTCCGCCTTGTCCTGCGCCTCGATGCTGTCGGCGTAGTCGAGGGACCGCGCGATGGTCCGCGCCTCGACCCGCATCGCCCGTATCGGGATGACCTCTTTCTCCTCGGCGGCCTTCTTCTTGCCGCAGCCGGGGAGCACGAGGGCGGCGGAGAGAAAAACAGTCCACAGGCCATAGGCCACAGTCCGTCGACTGACCATGGGCGGCGTTGCATAGGCGTACATGCTATTCCTCCAGCTTCACATCGCTCCTCACGAGCGTGAGGCCGACTTCCTTGTCGAGGTTGACGAGCGCGGTCGCGTAGTTGATGATCGCCTGCCAGTGGTCGAGCTCGGCCTTCAGATACTTGTACTGGTAATCGAGCATGTCGTGCGTGCTGACCTGTCCGGCGGCGAGGCGCTCCTTCTGGGCGGCGTAGTTCTCCGCCTCCTTGTCCCGCGCGATCTGTGACGCGTGCTCCTGGCGGAACTGGAGGTCCACCGCGCGGACCTTGTCGCGCACCCCGAGAATGATGCGCTCCTCCATCCGCTCGAGCTCGAGGAGCACGCGCGCCTTCTCGAGCTTCGACCCGTCGTAGCGCGCCCGGTCGCCCGATCCCCACGGCACAGTCAGCGACCCCCCGACGCTCCAGTCCTTGTAGCCCCAGTGGACGCTCTGGAGGGCCCTGCCGTACTGGTCGCCGAGGCCGTTCAGCCCGAAGCTGCCGACCACGTCAAGCGTCGGGAAGAGGGCGTTCTTCTTCACCACGATGGCGACGTCCTTGTTCTTGACCTCGAGTTTCTTGGCGCGGTACTCGGGCCGGTACTCGAACGCATCCATGATGGACTGCACGAGGTCCACGGGCCGGACGGAAAACCCCGGCTTCTCGAGGAGCTCGATCGTTGCGTTCCACACCTCGGGGTCGTCAACGAGGTTGGTGACGAACTTCAGCGTGTCCTCCGACGTCTTCAGCTGGTACTCGGCGTCGAGGAGGAGCTTCTCCCGCTCCGCCACCGCCGCCTCGGCCTCGAGGAGGTCCACGGAGCTCGCGAGGCCCCTGGCGTACCGGGCCCTGTTGATCTCCACGAGCTCGCGCGCGCTCTCCACGAACCGCCGGGCGATCCCGAAGGCCTCGATCGCGTACGCGTAGGAGTAGTAGGCGGTCTTGCCCTGGCTGATGGCGTCCATCGCCGCCGCCTTGAACAGCTCCTCGGACTGGCGTGTGTTGTTGCGGGCGATGATGATGTCGGCGCGATTCACGGTGATGCCGAAGCCCCGCAGCAGCGGCTGCGTGACGGTGACAATCGGCTCGCTCGTGAAGGCGGGGTTCACGTCCGTGATGTCGGAGTTGGTCCTATTCCGGTCGTTGAGGAAATCGAAACGGTACTTCGTCCCGGTGACCAGCTTCCCTGAGACCCCGGCGTCGAACGGCATGTCGCGGCTCTTCTGGTCCCCCGGGAAGAAGATGCTCGAGCTCTCCTCGGTGACGTCGTGGAGCAGGTAGTCGGCGGTAAACGTCGGCTCGAACGCGGACTGCGCGACGCGGACGTCGTCGACCCTGAGCTTCGGCTCGATCCGCGCGTTTTTCATTTCCGAGATCTATGTTAGCGTGAACATGATGACGTCCACGAGCCCGATGCAGAGGTTTTTCCTCTGCACGTCCAATTTGAGGAACGCCACCCGCTTCACAGCAGGGCCCTGCTCGTCCCCCCCCGGATCCGCGCCGAAGAGGGCGACCGCATCATGGTTTGCATGTCTGGCGGGAAAGACAGCTACGGCATGCTCGACATCCTGCTCAAGATGCAACAACGTGCGCCCATCCGCTTCGAGATTGTGGCCGTTAACCTGGACCAGAAGCAACCAGGTTTCCCCGACCATATCCTGCCTGAATACCTCAAGGCCCTGGGCGTCGAGTACTACATCGAGACGCAGGACACCTATTCCATCGTCAAGCGCAATATCCCTGAAGGCAAGACCATGTGCAGCCTGTGCAGTCGCTTGCGCCGGGGCATTTTGTACCGGGTGGCAGACGAGCTAAAAATCACCAAAATCGCGCTGGGTCACCACCGCGACGACATGCTGCAAACCTTCTTTCTCAACATGTTTTTTGCCGGCAAACTCAAGGGCATGCCGCCCAAACTGGTGAGCGACAACGGCGGTCACATCGTGATTCGCCCACTG
>JBAXOY010000176.1:0-2887 GCA_037133055.1 Chlamydiota bacterium | reverse complement strand
TCTCAGTGGGCGTTGGGGTTAGCGTCGGTGTCTCTGTCGGTGTCTGAGTAGGCGTCTCGGTCGGGGTCCTGGTCGGAGTCGGAGTAATCGTGGGCGTCTCGGTCGGGGTAATCGTGGGCGTATTGGTCGGAGTCGGAGTGATCGTCGGCGTCTCGGTCGGGGTAATCGTGGGCGTCCTGGTCGGAGTCGGAGTGATCGTCGGCGTCCTGGTCGGAGTCGGGGTGATCGTCGGTGTCGGGGTGATCGTCGGCGTCCTGGTCGGTGTCGCGTTACGCAGGCAATAGAGCCTGCCGGAGCCGTCGCCTATATATATGCTCCCCAGGGCAGGAGAGATGACCACAGTCCCTCCGGTCACGTACGTCCACTGGAGCGCGCCGGCGGAAGTCAAGGAATACAGGTTGTTGTCGTCGCTCCCCGCCAAAACCTCTCCGTCGTCTCCGATCGTGGGAGAGGATTCAATGTCGCCGCCCGTCAGATAACTCCAGTAAAGCGTCCCATTGGAGTTGAGGTCATATATCCGGTTGTCAAACGAGCCCACGCACACCCTCCCGTCATCCCCCAGCGCGGGAGAAGATTCCACGGCGTCACCGGTCCTGTAACTCCAGACTCGAGTGCCGATCGAACTGAGTGCGTACAGCCTGTCGTCAACCTCGATGGCGTCACCGGCCCCGAAATAGACCCGGCCATTGGTCCCCAGCGCGGGGGACGATAGAATATTGGCGGCAGCCGCATAACTCCACGCCACCACCCCTCTAGAGGTGAAGGCATAGAGCCTGTTCGTGTCGGACCCGATGTATACCCTCCCGTTAGCCCCCAGCGCGGGCGAGGAGAACGTGATCCATTCCCCGGTCGAGTAACTCCAGTACAACCCCCCGTTCGAGTTAAACGTATATATGCGCGAGTTGGCGGCGGTATAGGAATCGGTCCCGAAATATACACGGCCGTTGCTGCCCACCGCAGCGGAGGAACTGATATTGAAAGGATAGTCACTGGTGTCGCGGACCCTATAGCTCCATGACAAAGAGCCGCCGGACGTCAAGGCGTAGAATCTTCCCGAACTTGAATCGTCTCCGCTGTAGCCGATGTAGATCTTCCCGTCGCTCCCCAGCGCCGGGGAGGCGTCCACCGTCGCACTGTCGGATAAGCGGTAACTCCAGACTCGGGCCCCGCTTGTCGCGTTCAGAGCATACAGGTAGTTCGTGTCCGACCCGAAATACACGACGTCATCCGTCCCCACCGCGGCCGAGGAAGCCACAGCCGCCCCCGTGTTATAGCTCCAGGCGAGAACGGGTGCCGTGATGGTTTCAAATGGCCCCTCGCCGGCGTTGCCGGTGTGGTACCTGTCACGATGAAACATCGGCCAGGGCGATTCCATCAACTGTGCATAACCGAAAGTGGCCAAGGAAAAAAACGCCGTATACGATGCGATCAAAGAACGCCTTGTCATGCTACCCCTTCCTTCTCAATGTTCGAATGGATCCTGTATCCATGCGAAAACTGCGATTGCACAGGTTATGCCTCCAGGCAATGCACGCACCCGGGGAAAAAAGCGGGTGATTCTATCATCGCTAAATGAACATAGCGCGAAATAAAGTTGTAATGTTGTAATATACATGACATTCACAAAGATGCAAGGGGAAGGCATAACTTTGGCAGATTGGACCTTGGTCCATCTGGTTTTGGTCCAATAAGGTGGCATTATAGTGAAAACCGAAAGTTGAAAGTCGCCGCGCGTCTTCGGCCATGGGACTTTCAACCCTGTGCGGCAGTGTCATCCGCGAAAATCCGCGTACAACACAAACCAAAGCCGGGCGGAGAAAGGGGCAGGAGCCGTCAACCCGGCCCTGCCCCATCGCTCTCTCCAAAAGCGCGCGCGAGAATACTCAGCGCTTCGAGAACTGGAATCTCTTCCTGGCCCCCGCCCGCCCGTACTTCTTCCGCTCCTTCGCGCGCGGGTCGCGGGTGAGAAGCCCCGCCTGCTTCAGGCTCTGGCGCGTCGTTTCGTCGATGCGGGATATCGCGCGCGCGAGCCCGTGCCGCATCGCGCCCGCCTGCCCCATCAGGCCGCCGCCCTTGACGACGGCGGACACGTCGAATTTTTCCCGGGTCTGCGTGACCGTGAGCGGCTGGGACACGATCACCCGCATCTCCTCGGTCCTGAAGTAGTTCTCGATCGGCACGCCGTTCACCTTCACCTGCCCCGTGCCCGGCACGAGCCGCACGGTCGCGACCGACGTCTTCCGCCTCCCGGTGGTTCTCACCCCGGCTTCCTGAACAGTCATCTCTTCCTCCGTGAATGGTCTGCGAGGGACCGCACGCCCCTCGCCCGTCACCGCTTGACCGCGACCGGCTTCTGGGCCGCGTGCGGGTGCTCGGGTCCCGCGTAGACCTTGAGTTTCGTCAGGATGGCGCGCCCGAGCTTGCTTTTGGATATCATGCCTGCCACCGCGTGCTCGACGAGCCGCTCCGGGTGTCGCTCGCGGACGCGCGCCACCGGTATCGTCTTCAGGCCGCCCGGGTAACCCGAGTAGCGCGTGTAGGTTTTCTTGGCGTCCTTCTTGCCCGTGAGCTTCACCTTCGCCGCGTTGATCACGACGACGAAATCACCCGTGTCGACATGGGGGGTGTACTCTGCCTTCTCCTTGCCGCGCAGGAGGTTGGCGACCTTCGTGGCCATGCGCCCGAGCACCTGCCCGTCGGCGTCGACCACGTGCCATGTCCGCGCGACCTCGCCCGTCTTTGCCATGTATGTTTTCACCCGCGTTTCCTCCCTTGGAATGCGAAGCGAGAATGTACCATCTCGCCCGGCGGGCGTCAACCGCCAAATACGCCAGGTGACGTAAACTCTTTTATGCAAATTCAAGATAGGGGCTCCTGTGGAGTGAGG
>JBAXOY010000175.1:0-2988 GCA_037133055.1 Chlamydiota bacterium | reverse complement strand
GGTCGCGAAGTTCGACAACAAGGCGAACGCCGCCTCGCAGTACAACCTCGGCGAGGGGATGCAGGCCCAGCTCATCAACGCGCTGAACAGGAGCGGTAAGTTCACCGTGCGCGAGCAGGAGCTTTTGAAAGATGTCTTCGGCGAGCAGGACCTCGCGCAGAGCGGCCGCATGGCGGAGAGCAAGACCGCGCAGATCGGGAAAGCGATCACGGCGCAATACCTCGTCCGCGGCACGGTGACCGAGTTCGATGAGGCGGAAGCGTCCAGCGACAAGGGGTTCAACGTCTACGGGGTAAGCATGGGGGGCGGGAAGTCCAGGTCCCACATGGCGGTGGTCGTCGACCTGATCGACACGACCTCGGGGACGGTGATCGCCTCCCAGCGGATGGAGGGGAAGGCCGAGGGGCACGGGTCCAGCATGGGGATCGCCCTCCCCATGGTGCCGGGCTCTTTTCAAAAAGGCGAGCAGAAGCACACGCCCCTCAACAAGGCGATGCAGGCCTGCATTGACAACACCGTGTTTTTCATCGACGCGGAGCTCGGCAAGCAGCCGTGGAAGTCGACCGTCGTGAAGGCCGACCCGGGTAGCATCATCATCCGCGGGGGCACCGAGGACGGCATGCAGACCGGCTACGAGTTCAACGTCTACCGGCCGGGCGGCGAACTGCGCGACCCCACGACGGGCGAGCTCCTCGACACCGAGATGAAGAAGCTCGGCCGCATCAGCGTGACGAAGGTGAAGGAGAAGATTGCCTATGCCACGCCGCTGATGGGGCAGGGGTTCCAGGCCGGGGACGTGATCAAGGTCGAGTAGGCCGGCCTGAGTTATCCACGGTTTGTGCGACTTATCTACAGGCATAGGGCACACTTAAGTGTGCCCTATGCCTGTGCTGTCAGAGGGAATTGACGATCCTCCGTCAAAACGATCGATCATGCCCCGATAGGCATTCCCATGATAGTAATGGTAACTTGAGAATGCGTACTCTGCAGGGGATGTAACAAGCTCTGCGCGAACAGGATTATTGTGGCAATATTCAAGTTCCCTGAGAAGCTGGGGAACTCCCCGAATACCCCTCAGATAGAATTTCCTCTGCCATACATGTCCTTTGGCATTGGCAATCAGGTTATACTTGCGGGCAAAATTGCCCTTCAGGTATTTCATGATTGTGGAGATGCCGATCCCATTCAGTGGCTGAATCAGGCAGTGAACATGATCCGGCATGATCACAAAGCCGTAGAGCCTGAAGCCGAATATCTGTTTCTGGTAATCCATGCACGTGAGGAAGAATCTGCATGCCGAAGGACTGTTGAATAGCGGGTTCCTTTCCGCTGTTGCGGAAGTGACACTATACGCTGCTCCTGTTTCGAGATGATGCTTCAGGTGTGACATACAATCATCCCCCTTGCGACTTTCCGCGAGCAGATCTGCTCGCTCCACCTTATTAGTCGGGGAAAGAGGGAATTTATTACTAAGAAAAAGGAAAAAAGTTATCCACAGCCATAGGGCACTCTTAAGTGTGCCCTATAACTAATGGACCAGGGAGGGGACGGAGATGCAGGGTCAGGCCCAGACGCCGGGGATGGGGGTGGTCATAGGGCGCAATTCATAGGGCACACTTAAGTGTGCCCTATAACTAATGGATCAGAGAGGGGACGGGGATGCGGGATCAGGCCCACACGCCGGGGATGGGGCAACGGCAGTACCTGCACGCGCCGTCCTTCATGCCCGAGGTGTCGATATGGTAGGAGACCCTGGTGATCAGGGCCTTCTTGCACTTCGGGCACCAGGTGTTCTCGCCGGGGTGCCCCGGGACGTTTCCGAGGTAGACGAACTGGAGCCCCTCCTTCATTCCGATCTCGCGCGCCCGGTCGAGCGTGGCGACCGGCGTGGGGGGGAGGTTCCGGATCTTGTAGGTCGGGTGATAGCGGGTAAAGTGCACCGGCACCCCGGGGCCGAGCTCGTTTTTCATCCACCGGCAGAGCCCGGTGATTTCGGCGTCGCTGTCGTTCAGCGTCGGGACGAGCAGGACCACCACCTCGTGCCATGCCCCCGTCCGCTTCAACAGCTTCAGGGTCGCGAGGACGGGCGCGAGTGCGCCGTCGCAGATATCGCGGTAGAATTTCTCGGTGAACGCCTTCAGGTCGACCTTCACCGCCGCCAGGTGGGGGAGGAGTTCCCGCATCGGCTTTTCCTGGATGAAGCCGTTCGTGATCATGACGCTGCGGAGGCCGCGGCTCTTCCCGAGCTTCGCCGTCTCGTACACGTATTCATAGAAGACGACGGGCTCGCTGTAGGTGTAGGCGATGGAGGGGCTTCCCTCCCGGATGGCGCGCTCGACCACCGCCTCCGGGGGCATCTCCACCGAATCTACCTCCTCGGGCCTCGCCTGGGAGATCTCCCAGTTCTGGCAGAACCTGCACTCGATGTTGCACCCGGCGGTGGCGAGCGAAAAGGCGTTCGTCCCCGGGAGGTAGTGGAAGAGCGGTTTCTTCTCGATCGGGTCGTTGTGGAAGGTGCAGGGGCGTCCGAAGACAAGCGTGGAAAGCTTTCCGCCGTCATTCCGGCGCACCTCGCAGTGCCCGCGAAGGCCCGGGGAGATGACGCAGCCGCGCGGGCAGAGCCGGCAGCGCACGAGGCCGCCCCCGGCGGAGTCGTAGTGCATCGCCTCGCGCGGGGCGGCATCCCTGGCCGCGCGGAGGCCCCGGGGGAGCAGGGCGAGCGCGCAGGACGCGATACCCGACCGGGCGATGAATTCACGGCGTGAAATATTCATGCGTAAGCCTTTCGACCTTAAAAGATACCTGAAAAACCCCCTTTCGGCAACCGTACCCATCCCACCCGTTGGACGAACCGGCTGCGTGCCGCGTTCAAACCGCGTGCGCGGGGCTCAGGTTCGGGGCGCCGTTCGGGGGCGTACTGGGTCACTTACGGAGGGTATCTTCTTCCGGATGTCATTCCCGCCCCGTTTTTCGCCAGGGTAAACTCCA
>JBAXOY010000174.1:0-3017 GCA_037133055.1 Chlamydiota bacterium | reverse complement strand
CCTTCTCCTCCCTGCCGTCCTTGGTCTTCAGCGTCAGCGCGAGCGCGCCCTTCCCGAGCCCGTATTTCTCGGGGTTTTCCGCCTTGTCGGCGACGAAGTCGGAGACCGCGAGCCCCGTGACCGCCTTGAGGAGCTCGCGCGGCTGATTCTCGTCCGCCTCCTTCTTCTCGGGCTCCTTCAGCTCCCACTTCTCCCCCATCTTCGCCAGGGCGAGCTTCCTGTCGCCCTGCTCGATCCGGATCTCGCTCACCTGCGCCTCGTCGAGACGCGTCACCTTCGTGTCCCGCAGCTCGCCGGGGTCCGACACGACATCCTTCATGACATCGTTGCCCACGGTGAAAACCGCGTCGCGCCCCGTCGTCCTGGCATAGCGGGCGCCCTTCTCGGCCTCCTTTCCGAAGAGGATCGTCCCGGCGGGCGCGTCCTTTTTGCCGCGGAGAACGATATCCGCCTCCGGCGCGGCGAGGCCGTACTTCTGGAGGTCCTTCGGCGCGTCGTCCACGAAGTCGCGCACGCGGAGGTTGCGGACCTTGCGGAGAAGGCCGCCCACCTTGTCCGGGTCCGCGGTCGCTTTGACGGGCGAGGCGATTTTCCATGTCTCCCCATCCTGCGCGAGCTCGAGACTCTTCCCGCCGCGCGTGATCACGACCTTCGAGAGGTCGGCCTGCTCGAACTCGATTACGCCGTGGTCGCGCAGGTCCTTGACCTCCTTGTTGAGCGCCCCGTAGACGCTCTTCGCGACGACGTGCACATCCTTCGAGCCCTCGACGCGCGCGTAGGCGCTTTCGCCGAGCGGGGTGTCCTCGCCGATGCTGAGACCCGCATCCTTCCCCGTGACGCGGAAGCGCGCCGTGAGGCGCGGCTTCTTCAGGCCGAACTCCTCGGCCTTCTTGTCCCCCGCCTCAGCCGCGGGAATGACCCGCTCGCTCTTCAACCCCTCGAGGCGGCTCAGGATGCCGCGGACCTGGGACTTGTCCGCCTTATACTTCAGGGGTTTTTCGAGGTTCCAGTCGCCGGCCTTGTCCCTGACGCAGACGACAGGGTCCTTGTCGCGCACGAGCTCGATCCGGTCGATATCGTCGGCCTTGACGGAGAAGACGAGCTTCCCCTTCTCCTCCCTCTCGTCGGTCGAAAGCTGCTTTTGCTCGTAGAACCAGATATAGGCCGCTATCCCGAGCGCCACGACCATAAGAACAAGCGTTGTGCGGAATTTCATCTCCTCCCCCTCAAAATCACCTTAATTTTCTCGATCTCTCGATAGCTTGATAGCTCGATAGCTCTATCGCTCACTTCCTCCTCCGCCACCAGATCACGATGCCGAGCAGGAGCCCCATCACCGGCAGCGCCCCGAACATGTAGAACGTGTTGATCAACTGCGCCCTGTTCAGCCGCACGCGCGTCTGCTCCGGCATCTTGGGGCCGATGGCGATCAGCTTCTCCCTGCTCGTGAGCCAGTTGACGATATTGAGGAAGAGGGTCGCGTTGCCCATGGTGGTGATCTTCGCGTTGGCGATGAAGTCGGAGTCGCCCATGACCACGAGCCGCACATTCTTCAGGGGCGCGTCGCCCGCCTTCTCCGCGTTCGCCTCGACCGCGACGCCGAACGAGACCGGCCCCTTCAGGTCCTTCTTCTCGTCGTAGCGGAACGTTTCGTTCGTGAAGTCGGTCTCCCCCCATCCCGACGGCGAAGTCTGCACCAGCGTCCGCGCGGTGAGCTGTGGGTTCGAGGTCCCCGGCTTCACCGACCGCGCCTCCGCGTAGAAGGTCGCCCTCCCCTTCATCTGGTCCGTGATCTGATGGGACCCGTAGTTGTCCGCGAGGAGGTTCAGCGGGCTCAGGAACACGAGGCGCTGCGCGGACTCGGGGTCCACGACGATGTTGTTCCCCACCTCGACGTCCCATCCCCGAAGGAACGGCTCGAGCCCGGAGTTGGTCTGCGGATCGAGCGCGACGAAGAGCCTGCCGCCCTTTTCGAGGTAGCCGGCGAGCGCCTTCTTCTCCTCGTCCATGTACGGCTCCGCGGGGCCGACGATCAAGAGCAGGCCGCAATCCTCAGGGATGCCCCTCTTCTCGTAGAGGGAGAGCTTCTCCACCTTGAGGTTCTCCCGCTCCATGAGGGTCCGGCACACCTCGAGCCCCCGCTCCCCCGCGTCGTCCAGGGAGGACTCCCCGTGCTTCGTGACCGCGTAGACGACCGGCTGCTTTTCCTGAACGAGGTTGAGGATCGCCGAGGTGAACGCCTGCTCCCCCTTGAACGCCTTGACGGTGGGGGCCTGCCCCCGCCGCGCGCCGTTGTAGTCCATGTCGACGACGTCCTTGTCGTAGACGTACTTGGTCTTCTCCCCCTGCTCGAAGACGACGATGCTCGGGGCCCTGTCGGTCGGGGGTATCTTGAACTTGGCGAGGAGGAACTTCACCCGCGCGGGGTCCTTCTCGGGGTCGACGTACTCGACCGTCAGGTTCTTCGTGATCTCCGCGTAGCGCGTGAGCAGCTCCCGTATGTCGTCGTAGGTCGGGCTGTACGGCGGGTAGAAGACGTAGGCCTTCACGGGCTTCGACAGGTCCTTCATGACCCCGACGGTCTTGTCGGAGAGGGAGAAGTAATTGCTCGACGTCCAGTCGTACCTCTTGTGGTGCCGGTAGCCGAGGTAGTTGGCCATCAGGAATATGGCGACCGCGACGAGGCATCCGGCCGTCACGTTGGCGCCGATCGCCGCCCTCCGAATCTTCGGAATCCG
Source organism: Chlamydiota bacterium (assembly GCA_037133055.1). GTDB lineage: Bacteria > Auribacterota > Tritonobacteria > UBA1439 > UBA1439 > UBA1439. The sequence continues at coordinate 279 of JBAXOY010000174.1, read as the reverse complement.
CTCGTGTGCCATGAACCAGACCTCCCTGTATGCCTTCTTCTTCCTCTATGCCTTCAACCTTGGACTTTCAACCCTGAAGCGTGATAACTACTCCGGCAGTCAGAAGTCAGGAGCCAGAATCCAGAATGGATCGCGAATACGCTTCCGGTGGCGTACTGACCTCTTCGAGTAACTGCATTAACCCGGAAACATCGCCGTAGCCCAAGTCCTCAAATGTCGCCGCGGGCGTCCTCATTCTAACTCCTGGCTCCTGACTCCTGAATTCTGGCTCCTGAGCAG
>JBAXOY010000173.1:0-3084 GCA_037133055.1 Chlamydiota bacterium | reverse complement strand
CGCTGCGCCGCTCGTCGTGCCGATCCTCGACATGGCCATCCCGAAGGAGATCGCGCGGGGGGACTACCGTTTCGTCGCCGTGTGCGTGCCTTCCGGCGGGGGTGAGTCGTTCCTCACCGGGGAGGCGGTCGCCGCGGTCCGCTGGAACTTCGATCGGGACGTCGAAGCCCCGATGCGGGACGGGGTGATTCTCAGGGCGAACCTCTGGCGGCAGGCGACTCAAGGGCGGTTCCCGGTGCTGATTTTCAGGACGCCGTACAGCAAGGACGAGGGCGACCCCGACAACGAGCGGACGTTCCGGCACGCGGTCGACCGCGGGTACGCCGTCATCGTGCAGGACGTGCGCGGGCGCTACCGGTCGGACGGCGAGTACACCCCGTACGTGAACGAGGGGAAGGACGGCTACGACACGATCGAGTGGGCGGCGGTCCAGCCGTGGTCGGACGGGAACGTCGGCACGTTCGGGCTCTCGTACCCGGGGGCGGTGCAGTGGTTCGCCGCCGTGGAGAGCCCGCCGCACCTGAAGGCGATGGTGCCCGCGATGTGCCCCTCGACGATGCGGGAGTGCATCTACTTTGGCGGGGTGTTCGAGACGGCGTGGTCGAGCTGGGTGTACGTGGATATGACGCCCGACACGCGGGTGCGAAACGGCATAGACGGGCCGAAAACCGTGAACGAGGCGAAGGCGAAGTACAACGAGATCGGCGTGGACGTCATCCAGGGGTGGCTCCCGCAGCTCGAGATGCCGTACCTGAAGGACACGGCGCAGTACTACTACGACTGGCTGGAAAATCAACCGTATGACGCCTACTGGGACTGGGGGAATTTCGAGGGCAAGTACGATCGCGTGCGTGCGGCGGTGCTCAATCTATCCGGCTGGTACGACGAGGCGTACGGGACGCAGGGCGCGACCACGAATTATCTCGGGCTCCTCGCAGCGCGGGCGGGGCGGGCCGACCCGCGGACGAAGCTCGTGATCGGGCCGTGGATCCACGGCGTGGATGCGACCGCATCGCAAAGCTCCGGGGACCGCCAATTCGGCCCGGCGGCCGTGATCGACTACGACGACGTGGTCCTCTCGTGGCTCGACCGCTATGTCCGGGGCATCGACAACTGGATCGCAGACGCCGCGCCGGTGAACGCCTTCGTGATGGGCGACAACCGGTGGCGGCGCGAAGACCGGTGGCCGCTCCGCACGACGGCGACGACTCCGGTCTATTTCGCCCCGGGGGCGGGGCGGGGAGCGCTCGGGCTTGCGCCCGCCGTCGGGGCGGGGTCGAGCTCGTTCGTCGCCGACCCGCAGAACCCGGTGAGGGACGATTACGGGACAAACTTCGGGGCGACGGATCTTCGCCGGCTTGCGGACCGGTCCGACGTGCTCACCTTCGAGACGGAGCCGCTCCCTGCGGACGTCGAAGTGACCGGGCCCATCACCGCGGAGATCTACCTCTCGTCGAGCGCCCCGGACTGCGACATCTACACTGAGCTCCTCGACGTGGCGCCGGACGGGACGGCGTACAACCTGATGGGCCCGGGGAACGCGGTGCTCCGGGCGAGCTGCCGGAACAAGGGGCCGGAGCGCGAGCTGCTCGCGCCGGGCGAGGTCGTGAAGCTCACCCTCGACCGGATGAGGAACGGCAACACGTTCAAGGCGGGTCACCGCCTCCGCCTCTGCATCGCGGCGAGCTGGTTCCCGATCTATTCCCGGAACCTCCAGACGGGGCTGCTCGAGACGGAGAGCGCGGTGACGCAGCCGGCGACTATCACCGTCCACCACAGCGCGCGGTATCCCTCGCGCCTGCTGCTGCCGGTGATACCGAGATAGTGGGAGGCGCCAGATGAAAATTATCCATGGTTCCCGCATTGGCGCCGGAAGCAGGATAGCCCTCTGCACGAACGCCGTGGTGTTCGATGCGGAACGACGAAGGGTCCTTCTCACGCGCCGGTCCGACAACGGCCGGTGGTGCCTGCCGGGCGGGCATGTCGACCCGGGGGAGACCGTTGCGGAGTCGTGCATACGGGAGATCCTGGAGGAGACGGGGTTGCGCGTGCGGATGAAGCGGCTCATCGGCGTCTACAGCAGCCCGGACCGAGTGGTCGAGTACGCCGACGGGAACCGGTATCAGATTGTCGCGCTCTGCTTCGAGGCCGAGGTCGAGGACGGGACGCTCTCGACGAGTTCCGAGACGACCGCGAGCGGCTTCTTCGCCCCCGGGGAGATCGAGGGGATGGATCTCATGGAGCACCACCGCGAACGCATCGCCGATGCGCTCGCCGCTAACCCTGTCGCTTTCACCCGCTAGGTTCCTGAAGCGACGCAGGGCCGCGGGGGGAAGGTATTGAAAAGGCATGGCGATACTGGCATACTATGGCAGGATATGCGGCGGTGTAGCTCAGTTGGCTAGAGCAGCGGAATCGTAAACCCACCCGAGCACTTTCCTTAACAGTCACCAATCCAAGCAATTAGCAACAGCCACAAAGAGTTGCGCCAAGAATTTATGTATGGGTTTGTCTAGCGTTGTCGGCGTTTGTAGCAGGTCGGTAGACACTATTTGGACACTGTCGGGAGGAAGCACTACGTCAACGGCGACGATTTCCAGCACTTCATCGAGAACGGTCCCACCCCGGCGGAGAAGCGGTCCGCGTAGTCTTGAAAAGAACCAGCAAAAAACTGTTTGACAGAGATCCAAAAAGGGAGCATAAACAAATAGGGTTAGGCTGCACTTTGTGGTGTAATCCAATGGCCTTTGGTTTCATTGTCTCAGAAGCGGCGCGATAGGCTAAATGACTCACCAAAGGGAGGGGCTCATGAAACGCAGATTATATCTTGGTATGGCGATGTCCTGCTTTATGGCTGTCCTTTTTGTCCTTCCTCTTCTTGCCCAGCTTGACCCTAACTCACCCTGGCCGATGTTCCATGGAAATGCGCAGCACACAGGCCAGAGCGCTTACACAGGTTCGCAGACGGGAACTCTCCTCTGGAGCTATCAGACCGGATCCTATGTGTTTTCTCCACCCGCCATCGGCTTTGACGGGAGGGTCTACGTGGGGTCTTTGGACAGCAGCATCTACGGCCTCAATTCT
>JBAXOY010000172.1:0-3195 GCA_037133055.1 Chlamydiota bacterium | reverse complement strand
AATGTCGCCGCGGGCGTCCTTATTCCAACTCCTGACTTCTGACTCCTGAATTCTGGATCCTGATCAGTTACTAAAATATAACATCGCCTCCAAATGGCTGTTTGTCAAGGTGGGGAAAACCACGGAAACTGCAGGATAAGGGGACTTTAAACTCCATGGATGCACTGACCGCGCCTGTGCGGAGTATGGTGACCGAGTTCAGCATACTATCCTGTCGGGTCATGTTCCAAAATTCCCCTCTCGGAGATGGACATACATTGGACAGGGTGATATTCTTTTCACCAGAGGCTGTGTGATTCGCCAAGGGGAGGGGCTGATGAAAAGGAAATTGTGTTTTGGCATTGCGATGTCCTGCTTTGCGTGCATCCTTCCGCTGTACGCGCAGCTTGCCGATTCGCCCTGGCCGATGTTCCATCAGAATCCCCAGCACACGGGACTGAGCCCATACTCCGGCCCGTCCGTGCCGTCGCTGGCATGGAGTTATCGGGCCGGGGCCGCAATATTTTCCTCTCCCGCGATCGATTCGGAGGGGAAGGTGTATGTCGGCTCGATGGATAATCGCTTGTATTGCATGAATGCGGACGCGAGCTTCGGGTGGAGTTATAGCATCGGATCATACATCGATGAGAATTGCTCGCCGGCGATAGGTTCGGACGGCGAGGTGTACATGACCTCGAGGGCAGAAAGCCTCTACCGCATCAGTTCAAACGGGAGCTTCGCCTGGAGTTATAGAGGCGGCAATCAGCAGATGACCTCCTCACCCGCCATAGGTTTGGGGGGGGAGGTGTATGTCGGTTCGCAGGATAATCGCCTGTATCGCATCAATTCGAGCGGAACGCGCGCATGGAGTTATTGCGCTGGGAACGCCATAACGTCTTCGCCCGCGATAGATCCGGACGGGAATGTATACATTGGGTCGAACGATAACAACCTCTACGCCATCAATTCAAATGGAAGCCGCAAGTGGTCATATAGAACTTGGTTGTCGGTGCAATTCGCGCCCGCGATAGGGTCGAGCGGGAGGATATATTTCGGCTCGAATGACTCCCGCTTTTACTGCGCCAATTCAAACGGGAGCCTCGGATGGAGTTACTGGATCGGCAGTTTGCCAAGCTCGCCCGCAATTGATTCCGAGGGGAGGCTGTACGTCGGCTCGGGAAATGCCAGTCTCTACTGCATCAATTCGAACGGAAGCCTCGGCTGGACGTATGTGACCGGGGGCCTCGTCAAATCATCGCCCGCGATAGGCTCGGATGGGGCGGCGTATGTCGGCTCGGATGACAATCGCCTGTATCGGATCGATTCGGGCGGCGGCCTCGATTGGAGTTATGCAACCGGGGCCTTGATATGGTCCTCTCCCGCGATCGGTTCGGACGGGAGGCTGTATGTCGGCTCGAAGGATAACAATTTTTATTGCATCCGGCAGCAGCCCACAACTGCGCCGACGGAAACGCCGACGGAAACCCCGATTGGCGGCCCGCCGACGATGACGCCGACGCCCACTGCGACGCCGCCGATAGACCTGACGGCGAACAAGACGACGTTCAAAACTACCGATCAGATCGGGGTCACGGCCGATGTGGCCGTCATCACCACCCCGTGCTACCCGTTCATCAGGATCACCCAGCCGAACGGCCAGACGATCTACTTCGTGGACGGGGGAAAAATCTACCCCTCCGTGACGCCGTATCTCGGTGTAAATGCAGGGCCGGTCACCGTGCAGACGGCGATAACCGACTTCCCGATCCTGGCCATGCCGTTCAAGGATCTGCCCACGGGGACGTATGTTCTCCAGGGTGGGGCGGTCGACGCGGAGAGGACGACCAGCGTGGACGACCTGAAGTACGTCGGCACGGTCGACGAGGAAAGGCTCCTCGTCCAGTAATCCGTACGGGGTCATACACTGATGTTAGTTCGATAGCGACCTGAAGTACGTCGGCACGGTCGACGAGGAAAGGCTCCTCGTCCAGTAATCCGTACGGGGTCAGACCTCTACTATACACTGATGTTAGTTCGATAGAATGCGAGATAAAAATATTTGTTCCTGCGTGACGTATTTTGCCAAACCGCTACTCAGCAGTTCCTTCTTTCGCCTGCTCCAGCCCTGGATTTGGGCTTCTCTCTTCATTGCCGATACTTTATCGGCGTGGGGTTCCGCGTAGATCAACTACAGGACACAGTTAGGACTCTCTGCCTTGCGCCCACGCTCGAAACCAGGGATATCTTCAGCGCCATGGAGAAGTTGGCCATGGTTGGGTGGAACCCCACCTCGCGGAATACTATAAAATTCCCGAGGAAGACGCCCGACACTATGGACAATAATCTAATTCGGTGCTATATTGGTAACCTCGGTGGGGTGCACAAAAATGGCGTTGCGTGTGAGGAGGATGACTATGATCCGGAAATGCGTGATGAGCCTGGTTGCGGTAGCGATTCTTCCCCTCGGCACCCCGCTTTTCGCGCAGGCCGCTGCCGGGGCGGGGACCAAGGTGCTCGTGCCGGCGGACAGGCCCGGCGCCGCCGCGGAGATCGTCCGCCAGGGGGGGAGTCTTATCGCGCGGCGAGGCGCGTACGACGTCTACGTTGTCGGCTCCGCGCGGTTGAACGCGCTCTCCTCCCTTGAGGGCGTCGAGGCCAGGCCGGATTTTGACCGGATCATGCTGCACCGCGGGGCGATCGACACCACGAAGACGGCGCCCGCCGCCCCCGCCGCGATGAACTCCCTTGCGAGCGGGCCGCGCCTGATGCTGGTGCAGTTCGCCGCGCCTCCGGTCGACGGCGATCTCGAGATGCTGGCGGGGAGCGGCGCGCGCGTCGTCCAGTATATCCCGGAGAACGCCTACCTGATCTGGGGCGGCGATGAGGCCGGCGCCGCGCTGCGGAACAGGATGGGCGCGGGAGGCGCGCTCCAGTTTCTGGGCGAGTATTACCCGTACTACGCGCTCTCCCCCCGCCTCGACGCCGCGACGCAGCAGGATTCGCTCGCCATGATCACCGTCCAGTTCTTCAACTACGGCCCGGGGGCCCTTGCGGACGCCGAACGGCTTGCCGCAGCGGCGGCGAAGGTGATCGATCCGCCCCGCGAAGCCCTCGACGGGAGGTACCTCAACGCCCGCCTCGCCGTATCCGGCGCCGATATCCCCGCGATCACGAAGCTCCCCGGCGTGGTGTGGGTCGAGCCGTATGTCCCCCCGA
>JBAXOY010000171.1:0-3198 GCA_037133055.1 Chlamydiota bacterium | reverse complement strand
GTCGAACAGTGATGGAGAGGTTATCTTATTTGCATAAATCTTTTGACGTTACCTGCCGCCGTGTGCCACCGTTTTGCCACCGACCACCGGCTCAATGCAATTGCTGCGGACACAATCCTTTTGCTACAGTAGCCGCATTCAGCAATTACGAAAGATGCTCCGCCGAACACCATGAAATACCGCAACTCCATCGCGCTCACGTTCATCCTGGTCTATATCGCCGCATTCTCGTATATCTGCTTCGAAAAATACCAGACCTTTTCTTACTACGACGCTGATCTTGCCGATGTGAATCAAACCACGTGGAACAGCCTCCATGGCCGCATGCTGCAATCCACCATCCACGGTCCCTGCAGCGCATTGCAGTTGCATGCGACATTTATTCTTATACTCCTTTTGCCCCTCTACGCACTCTGGCAGTCTCCGCTCATGTTGCTGTACCTCCAGACCATCGCAATGGGATTCTCGGGATGGCCCCTCTATCGCATTGCCCGAGAGGAACTCAGGCACGGCGGCGCGGCCCTGGTCATGCTGGCGGTCTACCTGCTCTATCCGGCTCTCGGCTACATCAACCTCTTTCACGTACAGCCGGTAAACTTTGCCCTCCTTCCGCTCGGGTGGGCATACTACTTTTTCCGCCACCGTTCGTACGCGCCTTTCCTTTCCATGCTCGGCATCGCCATGAGCAGCAGAGAGGAGGTCGCGCTTGTCGCAGTTGCCTTCGGTATGAGCGCGCTCTGGGAAAGGAGGGCATTGAAGTGGTGGCTGGTCCCCCTCATAGGGGGAATGGCCTGGTTCACCTTCTATTTCTTCTGGCTCGCACCCCATCTCCGCGGGGGCAGTGCATCACCAGTCCTCATATTTTACGCCGATGTGGGAGGTTCGGCGGGGGGGCTCCTGAAAAACCTGCTCTTTCACCCACTGCGTGTGCTGCGCGTGATGTGCTCGAGGGGAAAGATTCTGTTCCTTTTCCGCATGCTCGCGCCGCTGGCGTTTACACCCCTCCTGAGCCCCGGGATTCTCTTCCTCGGTATGCCGAACCTCGTGCTCAACCTGCTCTCCTCCCGTCCGTACGTGGCGGACATCATCCATCAGTATAACTGCCCCATCATCCCGTTTATCTTTTTCGCAGGAGTGGCGGGACTGGCGAGGCTCATGCGCGCCATGCGCAGCGAGAAAATCATCCGCGCCTCGCTTATTGTCATCCTGTTTTTCGGAATCGGTTTCAGCTGGAGCCTCGGTCCGCAGCTCCATTTGCTGTCACACTCCTGGAAGGGGCTGACGACCTGCCTCCCCGAGCGCGATTACCTGGTGCCCCTCAAATGGGAACTGGTGCGGATGATACCCCCCCGTCCACCCGTCACCACCACCTTCGGCTTTTTCGCGCAACTCTCATCCCGGGAGGCGCTCGAGTCGCTCGCATGGGTGATCCTGGGGCAGTGCGGCGTTCTCTCCGTTCCCTACACCCCTCGCCCTGATATCGAGTACGCGCTTGTTAATTTCGGAGATCCCACCACCTTCGTGAGGTTCTACGACCCGGCGGGGAGCCCTGCCCGGTTCCGGAGTTTTCTCACGAAGAACAGTCTGGGTCTCATCGCGATATGCGATCAGATCGCGCTCTTCAGGAGAGGGGCGCCGGATATACTGCCCCTGTATGAGCGCGTCGGGACGAACAAAACCTCAAAACCGATCGCGTCGTTTGAGGGGCTTGATCTCACCGAGGCGCGGCTGGAGGTGACGGGAAAAGAACCGGAGCGGCAAATCAGGTTCACTTCTCTCTGGCGCGCGGCGAAAAAACTCGACGCGGATCTCTCCATGATGATACGGGTCACCGATGCGGCGGGCAGGGATATATTCCCCCACCAGGTTCGGAATATCTGCTACCACCTCTACCCCACATGGGAATGGCCGGCCGGGGAGACGATATGCGCCACCCACCTTTTCGCCCTGCCGCCGTCCCTCCCGCCGGGACGCTACGTCATGAAAGCGGCCTTGATAAACAAATTCCCCCCCTGCAGGGCCAGACAGTGTGAGGTCAAGGCGGGATACATTGACCGCGATGGCTGGTATATCGCGGGAGCATTCGGGCTCTAGAAAGGAACGGCATGGCACTCTCGTCGAATAGGGAACGCACCATCCTCGCCGCCCTTCTCTCCGCAGGGGGGGGGCTCCGCCTGGCGCTCGCGGCGATGCCGGTCCGGATCCTGATCGGGAAACTCCTCTCCGACGACTCCTTCTACTATTTCGCCATCGCCCGCAACATCGCCCGCGGCGCCGGGGCGACCTTCGACGGCCTCGGCCCCACGAACGGCTTCCATCCGCTCTTCGCGGCGCTCATGGTCCCGTGCTACCTGCTCTTCCCCTCGAGCCCCGAGATCCCCGTCCACTGCGGCCTCGCACTCCTCGCGGCCTTCGACGTGCTCGCGGGCTATTTCATCTACCGGACGATCCGCCTCTTCGCGGACGGCCCCGCGGCCCTCTTCGCGGCCGCGTTCTGGCTGCTGAATCCGTGCATCTTCTTCGTCACGATGACGGGCACCGAGGCGGGCCTCTCCGCCTGCTGCGCCGCCATCGCCCTGTTCCTGTACGCGCGGGGCCGCAGGGACGCCCGATCGCTCCTCGTCCTCGGGGCCGCCACCGGCCTCGCCCTGCTCGCGCGCTCGGACTCGATCTTCCTCCTCGCGGCGATCGCCGCGGGACTCCTCGCCGAGAGGGAGCGCCCCTTCTCACGGCGCGTGACCGCGGCGTGCGCGGTCTGCGGCGCCGCTCTCCTCGTCTGCCTCCCCTGGCTGCTCTGGAACCTCGCCTCGTTCGGCACGATCCGGCAGGTAAGCGGCGAGGTGAAACCATACCTCCAGCGCCTTCTCTTCCTGAGGGATGGCGGGGGCTACGATGCCGCCCGGCTCGTTCCGAAGCTCCTCGAGAACGCCCGGATGTCATTCGTCATGATGGCCACGAGCTCCGGGGTCCGGACCCTCGGTTTCACCTCGCTCCTGCTCCTCGTCCTCTCGGCCGCCCTTCTCCCCCGCGCGCGTGACGCCCGGCCATGCCCGCGCCTCGCGAGCGTCATCCTCGTGTACCTCGGGGCGGTCTTCTGCTTCTATAGCTTTTACTTCATTTTCAAGTCGGTCAATATTCCGTGTCAGGTCATCAAATTCCTTTCTCTCATTGTAGGATGGCTTTCTTTTATTTTCAAAT
>JBAXOY010000170.1:0-3274 GCA_037133055.1 Chlamydiota bacterium | reverse complement strand
GGGACGCAGATGAACGCAGAGCACGCAGATACCACAATGGTTCAAGATTGAAGGTGCACGATGGTAGCACGCTACGTTAAAAATCCGCGTTCATCCGCGGCAATCCGCGTCCCATCTGCTCTCAAGGAGGTGCGTCTCTCAAAATATCCTCTATGGCATCTGCGTTCATCTGCGAAATCTGCGTCCGATTTTGTCTCCCTTTTGTATCCTGTCTATCCTGACAATCTGCGTTCATCTGCGTGCGACAGTATAGGTGCTCGTCCCTTTGAGGATGGCGCGGCAGTTGCGGCAGTTGCTCCTGTACAGGAGACGGCAAATCTGGCAGAATGCCGGCCATGAAAGTGTTCCTCGGCAATCCCCCCTGGCGCAAGCCCGGGTTTTACGGAGTGCGCGCCGGGTCGCGATGGCCGCACTTCGAGCACCAAAGCAGCCGTTACATGCCGTTCCCGTTCCAGCTCGCCTACGCGGCGGCCGTCCTGGAGCGCGAGGGATTCGAGGCGCGCTGTGTCGACGGGGTCGCCGAAAGGATGACCGACGAGGCCTACCTCGACCGGCTCGCCTCCTTCGCCCCCGATCTCGTCCTGCACGAGATCTCGACAATCTCCTTTTCGCAGGACATGCGCATCATCGACGCCGCGCGGCAGCGGCTGGGGGGGAAGGCGCGGATCGCGGTCTGCGGCCTGCACGTGTACGCCTTCGAGCCGGAGTTCCTGGCCCGGCATCCCGCGGTGGACTTCTCCCTCATCGGCGAATACGAACTGACGGCCCTCGAGCTCGCGCGGTGCCTCGCGGCGGGGAAGCCCGTCGACGGCGTGGCGGGCCTGGTCTACCGGGACGGGAGCGGGACCCCGCGCGCGAACCCGCGCCGCCCCCTGGTCAAGGATCTGGACTCGCTCCCCTGGCCGGCGAGGCATCTTCTTCCGATGCACGCCTACCATGACGCGCCGGGCGGGATACCCGAGCCGAGCGTGCAGATGTGGTCCAGCCGCGGCTGCCCCTTCCGGTGCAGCTTCTGCGCCTGGCCCCAGATCGTGTACGGCAGCCGCGCCTACCGGGCGCGCGACCCGGTGAAGGTCGTGGACGAGATGGAGCACCTCGTCAAAAAGATGGGGTTCAAATCGGTCTACTTCGACGACGACACCTTCAACGTCGGGAGGGAGCGCGTGCTCGCGATCTGCCGCGAGATCGCGCGGCGGCGCCTCGGGGTGCCGTGGGCGATCATGGCGCGGGCCGACCTCATGGACGGGGAGGTGCTCGGGGCGCTTGCGGGCGCGGGCCTCCGCGCCCTGAAATACGGCGTCGAATCGGTCGACCAGGGAATCCTCGATCGCTGCGGCAAGGACCTGGACCTTCCCAAGACCGAGGCGATGATCCGGGCGACCCGGAGGCTTGGAATCCTCTACCATCTCACCTTCACCTTCGGGCTTCCGGGAGAGACCCGCGAGTCGATCAGGAAAAGCCTCGCCTGGTGCATCCGGATGGACCCCGACACCGTGCAGTTTTCCGTCAGCACGCCATTCCCGGGGAGCCGGTTCTACGACGAACTCGAGGCCCAGGGGCGCATCACGAGCCGGAACTGGGAGGAGTACGACGGCTTCTTCCACTCGGTCGTGAGGACCGAAAGCCTCGGCCCGGAGGAGATCCTCGCGGAAAGGAACGCGGCGGCCGCGGCATGGGGGGCCCACGTCGCGCGGCGCGCGCGAAGGAGGAAACTCGCAGGGTATCTCCGCCCGCGCTACATCGTCGCGGCTCTCCGTTCGCCCGGGAAGGCAGCGCGGAAACTCAGGGAACTCGGGCTGCCGAAACGATCACGCTGACGCGGCACGCGGATGAACGCGGAACAACAACGTGGGACGCAGATGAACGCAGATCGTCAGGATGGACGCAGATAAGGCCATGGCGTAAAGATACAAAGGGCAACGGCATTCGGGACGCGGATGAACGCGGACTGAAACTTTTTCCCGAACCCTGAGAGCCGTCCCCCTACCACCACGGCCCGCGCTCGCGGAAGGTCTTCACAAACCGCTCCACGCTCCGGTCGAAGGTCTTTTCCACGTCGGGGGGGAACAGGCATCCCGGGAGCTCCCCGGCGCCCCAGTGGCTTTTCAGGCACTCGCAGCAGATCCCCTTTTTCGCGCACGGGGAGTAGGTGCAGCCGCACCCCTTACCGTTTCGCTCGCGAGTGCAGTCGGCCATTAGTTCCTTCTTCCCGGGACAAAACGGTATTTTCACCACGGCAACTATTCATTCCTCGAAGATCCGCTCAGTCCATCAGGGTGAACCGCCGTATCTCGTGCCACTTGGTCGCCGGGATCCCCAGGAAGCAGTCGACGACATCGGGGTCGAACTGCGTCCCGCGGCAGCGCCGGAGTTCGTCGAACGCCTCCGCGAACGTCACCGCCGCGCGGTACGGCCTGTCGGTGGTGATGGTGTCGAGCGCGTCCACGACCAAAAATATCCTCGCCCCCCGGGGGATACTCTCCCCCTTCAGCCCCGCGGGGTACCCCCTGCCGTCCCACTGCTCGTGGTGATTGAGCACGACATCGAGCGCCGGCTCCAGGAAATCGATATCCCTCAGGATATTCCAGCCGATCTCCGGATGGCGGCGCATGAGCTTCCACTCCTCCTCCGTGAGCTCGCCCGGCTTGAGCAGGATGCTGTCGGGCACCCCGAGCTTGCCGATGTCGTGCAGAAGCGCCCCCATGGAGAGGTTCTGGATCAGCGCATACTTCAGCCCCATCGCCTTGGCGAGGACGATGGCGTACATGCACACCCGCTGCGAGTGGTTGCTCGTTTTGTGCTCTCGAGCGTCGAGGGAGGCTACCAGGGCATGGAGCGTCATGTTGTAGGAGTGTTTCAACTGCTGCAGGGCTTTTTTGAGGTCGATCGTCCGCTCCTCGACGAGGAGCTCGAGGTTGCGCTGGTACTCCTTGTTCTCGATGACCAGCCGCCGCTTCTCGATCGCCTTCCCGACCGAGAAGGCGAGCTCTTTCAGGTTGATCGGCTTGACGATGTAATCGTCGGCCCCCTGGGTGAGGCAGCTAACCGCGCTCTGGGTCTCGTCGATGGCGGTGAGCATGATGACGGAGATGTCCGGCCAGAGGTCCTTGATCCTGGCGAGGAGCCAGAGCCCGTTCTCCCCGGGCATGTTGATGTCGCTGATGACCACGGCCGGCGGCCGGCGCTCCAGCATGAGGAGCGCCTCCCGGGGGCCCGCCGCGGAGGCGCACTCGTAGCCGTGGATCTTCAAGCCGCGAATGACGATGTCGCGCAC
>JBAXOY010000169.1:0-3328 GCA_037133055.1 Chlamydiota bacterium | reverse complement strand
CCACGCTTCCATCATTCCCCGCATTGTGATAGAGTCAGGATCAAGACTATGGACCCTCGCGACGAAGAGCGACAGGACCTCGGCCGTACGGAGGGTTCCCCGGGCGGCGCGGGAAGCCTCGATACCATCGGCAGGCGTGACGGGGATGCGACGTCGCCCGCCGCGGAGCCGGGGCTCGCTGCCGCATCCGGGCGCATTAGGGGCTGCGTCATCTATCTCAACAGCGATGCCATCGGCAGCGGCGGGCGCGATCACGGCAGGTCCCTGATGCGCGCGTTCCTCTACACCCTGACCGAAATCGCCCCCCAGCCGGAAGCCATCATCCTGGCCGGGGAGGCCGTCCGCCTCGCCCAACCGGGCTCCGACACCTTCGAGTGCCTCTCCCTCATGCAGGAGCAGGGCGTCCAGATACTCCTTGCGGAGCAGTCCGTCAGAGAAATGCCGGACGGGGAAAACACCGCGGTGGGCAGGATGGCGACGATGCACATCATCCTGGACAGGCTGCTTCGCGCGGAGAAGGTGATTACGCTCTAGGAGCCTGTCCGAGTGATGGCGAAAGCTCTCAGAAGGGTAGCCGGTCGAACCAGCCGAGGTTGAACAGCTCGCTCCAGGTAGCCGCGGCGAGCGCCGCGACGTAGAGAAAAAACCCCGCGAGCGAGAGCGCGGTGCGGTGCCGCTCCCAGAAGGCCGCGAGGGCCTTCTCGCGGAGAAGGGCCGCGGCGATCACCGCGAATCCCGCCGCCGCGCCGGCGACGGCCCTCCCCCGGAGGAACGGGACCACCGTGGCCGCCCACGCCCCCCCAAGGGTGAACACCGCGACGAGGAGGAGTCGGATCACGACGCCCAGCGCCACGTCGATACGGCCGGCAATCAATCGCCCGGCGCTCATCGTTCTCAGGCCTTCGGCGCGGCCGCAGTCCCGGCCTTCTGCGCGGCTTCCTGCTGCTTGGCCCTGAATTCCTTCCAGCACCGCGTGGTGCAGAAGTAACCGTTGTTGCGGTAGTACCACTTGACGCGGCTCAGCGCCTTATTGCACTGCTCGCACTTGTCCGGCTTCTCCTTCTTCACGACCGGCGCCTTCTTCGCGGGTTCCCCTTTCCCCGGCGCCGCCTGCTCCTTCTTGACCTCGTCCGTCATAACTCCGCCTTTCCTCCCTCGTCAACGATTTTGAATACCTTGTCGTGGGGCCTCACTTTCTCCGAGACCTTGATCCCGATCACGTCCCCGGACTTTGCCTCGCTGATTCCCTGGTGCTCGAGCTGGATGGATTCGACCCTCTGCCGATGGTCCGTTTTGTGCCCGACGAACCGGACGGCGTCGCCGACGCTGAGCGCGCCGCTCAACGCAATCGTGGCGACCTGGACATGCCCGAAAAAGTGTGTGACCTTCCCGATCTCGATCTCGGCCATGGCACTCACCGCCTCGCCCTCGTTCGGCCCGTCCACTCCTCTCCACAGTGTAGCGCGGAATCGGCGTCGTGGGCAAGGGATAATGTGGCGGGAGGCGGGGGTTCCGCCGCGCGGGGTCAGAGGTAGAAGCTGATGCAGTCTTCGATGGAGAAAGGCAGGTTCGGCACCGGGGAGATATCCCCCCGGCGCCCGCCGACAAAGCGCACCGCCTCGTCGTACCCGAAGCCGATGGTGCAGAGGTAGCCGATCACCACCGAGGGAGAGCGCCCGATCCCCGCCTTGCAGACCACGAGCACCCCCTGGTGCCGGATGCGCTCCTTGATCCACATGATCGCCTCGCTCATCGCCTCGGGGGAAATCGGGATAAGGTCCTTGAGGGGTATCTTGTGGCAGGTCTTCCCCGCAACGTCCAGATCGACCTCTTCGGCGACGTTGAGGATCGCGGTGAAGGTCTCCGGGGCGCGCCGGGCGTCGGCGGTGGAGCCCACCGCGAGGCGTTCGAGGATGTGGGTGATCACTGGCGCACATCTCCCTGTGTTATACAGTATAACAGTATAGCACACTATCGGGACAGGTAGTGGAGAAACCTCGGGTTACGCCACCATCGGGTTCAACGGTCACGCCCGTGGTGTCCGCGCGCCTCTCCCTGCGGCCGCTCTTCAGGGCGATGCGGGGGGGGGAGAGCCGGCTCGGCGCGTTTCAGCCCGGAGAAAAACCGCCCCATATCCTCGAGCGCGCCGGCCGTGTCACGCGTGCAGAGGGAGACGTCGGGCAGGGAGCCAAGGAAAAGACGTCCGTACCGGCGGGTGTGAACCCGGGCGTCAAGGATGAGGACCGCGCCTGCGTCCTCCCGGTGACGGATCAGCCTCCCGAAGCCCTGCCTGAACTTGATCACCGCCTGCGGAACGCTGTAGTCGAGGAACGGGTCGCCCCCCGCCTGTTCGATGGCCTCCATCCGGGCCTGCTGGATCGGCTCGCTTGGCACCCTGAAGGGAAGCCGCGTGAGAATGACGCACTGGAGCGCCTCCCCCTTCACGTCCACCCCCTCCCAGAAGCTGTCCGTGGCAAAGAGCACGGCGCCATGCTCCCTCCTGAACCGGTTGAGGAGGGCGGTCCGGTTCTCGCTCCCCTGCCTGAGCGCGACGAGCCCCATCCGGGCGAGGCGCGGCTCGATCCTCTCGAACAGCCGCTCAAGAAGGCGGTACGAGGTGAAAAGGACGAAGGCCCGGCCCCGGCTTATCCTCGCCGCCTCCGCGATGACCTCTTCCAGCATCTCCTCGAACCCCTCGTTGTCCGGCTCGGCGATCCCGCGCGGAGCGGCCACGAATGCCTGCGTCTTGTAGTCGAACGACGAGGGGAGCACGCACGAAGACACCCGTTCGCCGCCGTACCCCTCGAGCCCGACGCGAGCGCGAAAATAATCGAAGCTTCCCCTCACCGCGAGCGTCGCGGAGGTCATGACTACCGTCCCGAACCGCCCGTAAACCGACTCCCGCATCCCCTCCGCCACATCGAGCGCGGCGGCGCATATGCCCAGCCCCTTCCCGCCCGAGAGCTCGAGCCAGCGGCAGTAGGTCCCCTCCTCCTCGATGAAGAAGGCTCGGGAGTCGAGATACTGCGCGAGGCGGCCGCGCATCGCATCAAGCTGCTTGATGGCCGCGGCCTCCGCGGTGGCTTTGTCCATGCCACCACCGGCGATGCTCGGGGCATTGCGGTAGAACTCGAAAAGGCTCTGGTGAAAATCAACATTGTCGGGAGCGAGCGATACGGCGCGCTGGTAGGCGGAGAGGCATTTCTTCGCGAAGCCGAACTGGCTGAACACGCTGGCCTTTTGCGCCGACCGACCGAAGGCGTCGCCGAGCGTGTGCTGGATGCCGGCGTTGTTCGGCGCGAGCGCGGCGGCCTTCTCGGCGTAGGCG
>JBAXOY010000168.1:0-3518 GCA_037133055.1 Chlamydiota bacterium | reverse complement strand
CGCTGTACACGACCCCCTCCCCCAGCTTGATGTCCGTGCCGCGCCCGGCCATGTTGGTCGCGATGGTCACAGCGCCCTTCCGCCCCGCCTTCATGATGATCTCCGCCTCCTGTTGGTGGTGGCGGGCGTTCAGGACCGCGTGCGGCACCCCGCGGCGCTGGAGGAGACGGCTCAAAACCTCCGACTGGTCGACGCTCACCGTGCCCACGAGCACCGGGCGGCCGGCCTTGTTGAGTTTCTCGATCTCGTCCACGACAGCGTTGTACTTTTCGCGCCGCGTCTTGTAGATGACGTCGTGGTGATCCCTTCGGCGCACCGCCTCGTTCGTGGGGATGACGACCACGTCGAGCTTGTAGATCTGGTGGAACTCAGGCGCCTCGGTCTCCGCGGTGCCGGTCATGCCGGCAAGCTTCGCGTAGAGGCGGAAGTAGTTCTGGATGGTGATCGTCGCGAAGGTCTGCGTCTCCTGCTCGACCTTCACCCCCTCCTTAGCTTCGACCGCCTGGTGCAGCCCGTCGCTCCAGCGCCGCCCCGGCATGAGGCGGCCGGTGAACTCGTCCACGATGATCACGCGGTTGTCCTGGACGACGTACTCGACATCCTTCTCGTAGAGCCCGTAAGCCCGGATGAGCTGGGTGAGGCCGTGGAGCTTTTCCCCTATCTCGATCTGCCGCCCCTGGAGCTGCTGCTTCCTGCGCTCCTTCTCATCGGGCGAGAGCGACCCGTCCTCATCGATCACCTGCGTGGCCGTGATGATGTCCGGCATCACGAACGCCTGCTGGCCGCTCGGGTCGAGGACCTGGTGCCCCTTCTCCTTGATGTCGATGTCGTGGCCCTTCTCGTCGATCTCGTAGTAGAGCTCCTCGAGAAACTTGAACTTCTCCTCCTTCTTCAGGTCCACCCTGAGGTCGAGGTCGACGCGGTCCACGAGCTTCCTGACCTTCGGCTCCTCCATGAGTTTCAAGAGCTGCCGGTTCTTCGGCGCCCCCTTGTTCACGAGCCAGATCTTCCGCCCCGCCTCGTACTCCTTCTCCTCCGAATCGAGCTCCGCCTTCGCCTCGGTGATGAGGCGGTTGCAGAGGAACCCCTGTTTCCGGACAAGCTCCTCCGCCCGGGGCTTCAGCCGGTCGTACTGCTGGGTCGAGACCACCACGGGGCCGGAGATGATGAGCGGCGTCCGCGCCTCGTCGATCAGGATCGAGTCCACCTCGTCCACGATGGCGTAGTGGTGCCCGCGCTGGACCTGGTCATCGAGACTCATCGCCATGCCGTTGTCGCGGAGATAGTCGAAGCCGAACTCGCTGTTCGTCCCGTAGGTGATGTCCCTTCGGTATGCCTCGCGATGCTCGTCGTGCGGCATGTCGTGCTGGATGCACCCCACGGTGAGGCCGAGGAACTCGTAGACGGGCCCCATCCACTGCGAGTCGCGGCGGGCGAGATAGTCGTTCACGGTCACAAGGTGGACATTGTGCCCGGCGAGGGCATTGAGGTAGAGGGGCATCGTGGCGACGAGCGTCTTCCCCTCCCCGGTGGCCATCTCGGCGATCTTCCCCCGGTGGAGCACTATGGCGCCCATGAGCTGGACGTCGAACGGCACCATGTCCCATCGGACCTCCTGGCCGCAGAGCTCCCACTTTTTCCCGACAAGCCGGCGGCAGGCGTTCTTCACCGCGGCGAACGCCTCGGGCATGATATCTTCGAGGGTCTCTCCCTCCGCGAGTCGCTTCTTGAACTCGTCCGTCTTGAGCCGGAGCTGCTCATCCGTGAGCGACTGGTACTCCTTCTCGAACTCGTTGATACGCAGCACGATGGGGCGCAGCCGCTTGATGTCACGGTCGTTCTTCGTCCCTATGGTATGTCTCAGGAGCCACGTGAACATGGCACATCCTTTCGCCGAAGCCCGTAGTGTACCATCATCATCCCCGCTCGACAACACCACCCCGCCATACAGCACCCCGCCGTACACCCCCCCGTCGCAAATGAGGGAACGCACGGGTACATCATGAACCGGGGGAGAACGACAGAGAAAGGCGACGGGACGCGTGTGGAGATGTTATGGTGCCGGGGGACGGAATCGAACCGCCGACGCACAGATTTTCAGTCTGTCGCTCTACCGACTGAGCTACCCCGGCAACATACTCATGTTGAATTAGTTATGAAGGATTGTATTTCTGCCATAAGTGGGCTGGTGTCCATATATGTCCAGCAGTTGACATTCAATACCAACCTCGTCGCAAAATGATGCCGAAGATCATGGAACCGGCAATGCTTTATTCCAGCCCTTCTCTGAGCCGCGTAGAAGGCTTTCTTGACCGATTCATATGGTTTTCCATCGGCGTGAAAGAAGTATATACCATCACGTTCTCTGGTTTTCAATACATTAGTGACATACATATCTTCACCGACATATCTCGGGCATAACGGCGCGCATCAGGTCCGGGGTTATTCGTAATGTGTCCACATGCGAATGATCTTAACAACCTTGATGTTCTCCAGCACTTGGTAGACAAGCCGGTGTTGGATGTTGATTCGCCGTGAACACGCTCCGGTGAGATCGCCAACAAGCTTTTCGTACGGAGGAGGAGATTGGTATGGGTTCTTCGCGAGGAGATCAAGGAGACGCTGCGCGAAAGGCTTCAAGCCTGATCTGGCAAGTTTTTTCGCATCACGCTTCGCTTGGCTGGTGTAGACAAGGGTCCAGCTCACCAATCAAGTTCCTTTTTGCATTTCTCCAACGGGGTCTTCAACCCCTTGACAATCGAGGCCCTCACGCCGGGAATCGAGATCAGGTAGAGCGTTTCCTGAATGGCCTGCCAATCGTCTGCGGCAACCAATACCGCCGAGTGGCGCTTGCCCGCAATCCGGACCGGTTCATGCGAAGCCGCCACATTGTCCAGTAGCGCATAGAGCTTTTTTCTGGCTTCAGTTGCTGTCATGCTGGTCATGGGCAACCTCCATAACGTACGCAATAACGTACGATAATTTTACTCTACGGTCAAATCTTATTTTGTGCGAACGGGGGCGGAAGCCGCAGCGCCGTTCGCTCTTCATAATTTCCGGTGAGTTTCCCGGCTATCAATATACTCCAGTGCTCCCAATCGGTCCTCGAATTCTGGAGTGGAGAGAATCCCCCTTGCGAGAAAGTTGGCGGAGGAAAGCATCAGCTATGATCCCTTGCTTCATCGCATTCGCCTCATGGGAGGCGGTCAGGCGGCTACCATTGCATCGCCTCGGATGCACGCACAGGAAAATTCCCAGTTCTGTCAGTAGTCGAGGTCTGACCCTTGGGGTTCTGACCCTTGGGGTTCGCACTCTCTCAGTAGTCGAGGTCTGAACCTGGGGCTTCCCAGGGCCGGGATTATTCGTAATGTGTCCACACCCCACTGCATCGCCTCGGATGCACGCACGGAAAAAATCCCAGTTCTGTCAGTAGTCGAGGTCTGACCCTGGCTAGCTGGGGCGCATGTCCTAGCGACCAGATGATGAGACCGTGAAAATGGAGAAAATGGGTAACACTC
>JBAXOY010000167.1:0-3538 GCA_037133055.1 Chlamydiota bacterium | reverse complement strand
TCCGCGTTGCACGAATTGCTCCTCAAAAAACATCCCGGGGACAAGATCATCATATTCTCGCAATTCGCCGACACGGTGCTCTATCTGGGAAAACTACTGAAGGCGTTGGACGTCGACAATCTCGCCGAAGTAACGGGAGACTCCTCCGATCCGACATATCTTGCATGGAGGTTCAGCCCGGAGAGCAACGAAAAGCGCGACAAGATTGCTCCAAAGGATGAGCTCCGCGTTCTTATCGCCACGGATGTTTTGAGCGAAGGGCAGAACCTCCAGGACTGCGCCATTGTCGTCAATTATGACCTCCCGTGGGCCATCATCAGGCTTGTTCAGCGCATCGGTCGCGTGGATCGCATAGGGCAACACGCGGAGAAGATACTCAGCTATTCATTCCTTCCCGCCGATGGTGTTGAGCGCATAATCCGTCTGCGCGCACGCGTTCGCAGGCGTTTGCAGGAAAACGCCGAAGTTGTCGGCACGGATGAGGCATTCTTTGAGGACGACCGCAACGACCAGGTCGTGCGCGACCTTTTTACCGAGAAGGCGGGGATCCTCGACGGCGACGCCGATGGGGAAGTGGATCTGGCATCCTACGCCTATCAAATCTGGAAGAACGCGGTTACCGCCGATCCGAAGCTGGAAAAAACCATCGCCGATCTTCCACCGGTGGTGTACTCGACCCGCTTGCACCGGTCTTCCGCCGATGCTCCCGACGGTGTGTTGGTTTACCTGCGCACCGCCGGGGACAACGATGCGCTCGTGTGGGTGGACACTTCCGGTCGAAGCGTTACCGAGTCGCAGAAAGCCATACTGGACGCTGCAAGGTGCTTGCCGGACACCCCCGCCATCCCGCGCCTGGATACTCATCATGCCCTCGTTCAGGCGGGGGTGGAGCAGGTGCTGAAGGAGGAGAAAATGGGCGGCGGACAGCTTGGCCGCCCCTCGGGCGCGCGATTCAGAACCTATGAACGGCTGAAGCAGTATGCCGAAGAGGTGAAAAACACGCTTTTTGATCGACAGGAACTCCACCGGGCGATTGAAGAGATTTATTGGTATCCCCTGCGCGATGCCGCCAAGGATGTTCTCAATCGTATGTTGCGGGCGCATGCGTCACATGAGGCTCTGGCGCAGAAAGTCATGGCTCTCCGCGACGCCGATGCCCTCACGGTCAAGGCCGACGAGGCGGATAATGCCCGGGAACCGCGCATCATCTGTTCGATGGGACTATCCGACCGGAAGACAGATATCCAAGGAGTCAAATAACCGATGTCTCTGAACCTCGCCGATGCCCGGAGGTATCTCGCCGCGTTCGAGTTCAAGCCGCTTTTTATCGAGGGACTCGGCTGGAATCACCATGGGGCTACACTCGAAATTGCAGTGGATGGGGAGTCGTATACCCTCTCCGCCGTTGCCGAGAAATGCGGCATGGCGGCATTCGTGTGCGGCCCCGGCCATAACGGGCGGATCCCGGCATACCCCGTCCGCCGCAGGATCGAGCGCCAGGTTGCCAGGAGCGCGCACGAACACCTCATAATCTTTACCGGCGGCAAGCCGGCCGCGCAGGTCTGGCAATGGGTCCGGCGCGGGCATGGCAAACCCGCCGTATGCCGGGAACATCCCTACCATATCGGCCAACCGGGCGACTCGCTTGTCCAGAAGCTTCACGCGCTTGCGGTGAGTCTTGAAGAAGAGGACTGCCTGACGCTCCCGGATGTGACAGGTCGCGCCCGAAAGGCATTCGATATCGAGCGGATCACGAAACGGTTCTATGACCGTTTCAAGGACGAGCATGCCGCGTTTCACAAATTCCTCGGCGGCATTCCCGATAAAGGACTAGAGCGTTGGTATGTCTCGGTAATGCTTAACCGCCTGATGTTCGTCTACTTTATTCAGAAGAAGGGTTTCCTAGACGGTGACCGGGACTACCTCAAGAACAAGCTCACCCAGTGCAAAAAGGAACTGGGGAAGGATCGCTATTATCGCAACTTCCTTTGCCCGCTTTTTTTTGAGGGGTTTGCAAAAAAGGGGGAGGAGCGCTCGGACAAAGCCGGTAAGTTTCTCGGGGACGTGCCCTATCTGAACGGGGGCATCTTCATGCCCCACCAGATCGAGCAGTTGTACGGCAGGACCATCGAGATTCCCGATAGGGCATTCGAGCGGCTCTTTGAATTCTTCGACGCTTATCACTGGCATCTCGACGAGCGCCCACTCAAGCGGGATGATGAAATCAATCCCGACGTCCTCGGCTATATTTTTGAGAAATACATCAACCAGAAACAGATGGGGGCGTACTATACGAAAGAGGACATCACCGAGTACATCGGCAAGAACACGGTTATCCCGTCCCTCTTCGACACGGCTCGCGAGAAATGCAAGGTCGCCTTTGAGGGCGAGCGCTCCATTTGGAGGCTGCTCAGTGAAGACCCCGACCGTTATATCTATCCGGCAGTACGTCACGGTGTCAAGGTGCCGTTGCCGCCGGATATCGCGGAGGGGCTTGACACCCGCACGCCGGGGCTCCTGGAACGTCGCAAGGGCTGGAACAAGCCTGCACCCGCCGAATATGCCCTCCCCACCGAAATCTGGCGCGAGGTCCTTGCCCGCCGCACGCGGCACGATGAGGTGCGGAGCCGCCTCGCCGCGGGCGATGTTCATTCCACCAATGACCTCATCACGTACAATCTCGACATTCGCCAGTTCGCCCAGGATGTGATCGAGAATGCCGAGGGGCCGGAACTGCTTATGGCATTCTGGAAGGCGATCGAGAGCGTTACGGTGCTCGACCCGACATGCGGTTCCGGGGCTTTCCTCTTCGCGGCTCTCAATATCCTCGATCCGCTCTACGAGGCATGCCTCGAGAGGATGCGGTTTTTCCTCGAAGAGTGGGGGGAGAAGGGAAGGAAGAACCATCCGAACTATCACAAGCTTTTCACCGAAACCCTGAAACGCATGGATGAGCATCCCAACTACCGCTATTTCATCCTGAAGTCTGTCATCGTGAACAACCTCTATGGCGTGGACATCATGGAGGAAGCGGTCGAAATCTGCAGGCTGCGCCTCTTTCTCAAGCTCGTCGCGCAGATTGAGCGCGTGGAGAATCTGGAGCCGCTGCCTGATATAGACTTTAATATCCGCTCCGGAAACACGCTCGTCGGCTTTGCCGACCTTGCTGAAATCCGGGATGCGGCCGAGAACGAACTGAAGCGCAACGTGGAGGGGGCGCGTCAGGGCCTGCTCCTTTTGGGAGACAAGGAAGACAGACTGCGGAAGATTGAGGAAGAGGCGGAAATAGCCGACCGGGCATTCCAAAAATTCCATGAGATGCAGACCGCGCAAGGCATGTCGCCGAAGGACTTCTCCGGGGCCAAAGAGGATCTGCGCGCGCGTCTCAGAAAGCTAACCGATGAGCTCGACCGTTTTCTCGCCATGGAATACGACGTGGACATGAGGAAAATTCGCGCCTTCGAGAAATGGCGCAAGAGCCATCAGCCCTTCCACTGGTTCGCGGAGTTCTACGGCATCCTGAAAACGGGCGGGTTTG
>JBAXOY010000166.1:0-3581 GCA_037133055.1 Chlamydiota bacterium | reverse complement strand
ACGAGCAGGTGCCATATCACCGCCTGCCACCCCTCCGCGTGCGGAGTGATCCGCTCGGGCGAAACGACCGGGATGAGGACCGCCGCGTCCGCGAGCTCCCGCGCCCTGCCCCCGTCCCGGCTCACGACCGCGAGGATACGGGCCCCCTTCTCCCGGGCGAATTCCATCGCCCGCACGAGGTTGAGCGACGCCGTCTTCGAGCCGCCCCCGACGGAGAAGACGAGGAGGGCGTCGCGTGCGCAGAGCCGCGAGCCCTTCAGCCAGTTGGCGAAGACGCACTCCCAGCTCTCGTCGTTGGTCCAGGCGGTGAGCTCGGCGACGTTGTCCGTCGGCGCGTAGGCCTCGATCCCGGCGATCTTCCGGAAGTCGTTGACGGCGTGCGAGGCGTTGGCGGCGCTCCCCCCGACGCCGAGGATGAACAGCCTCCCCCCGCTCTCTTTTAGTCCGGCGAGGACGCCCGCCGCTTTTGTGATCATCGCCCGGTCGACGGATGCCGCGATCTCCCCGGTCTCCTTCAGGTACTGCCGAATGTACGCATCGTGCCGTGCTGCGCCCATGATCTCCCCCCCCTTTCCGATCTCCGCGGGATGCGCCGAAGCCCGCCCCTCAGGCCCGGTCCCAATAATAGTCTTGAGAGTTCAGGGCTCGGCGTTCAGTGAATATTTGAAATCTGCGTGCCCTGCGTTCATCTGCGGGCTACGTTAACGCTTCCACGTTGGGACGCAGATTTTCAGGATCTTCAGGATTTACGCAGTTACGATGGTGTATCCTGCCTATCCTGACGATCTGCGTTCATCTGCGTCCCGAAATCCTTTTTATCTTTGTGCCGCATAGTTATCCACGTTCATCCGCGTAAATCCGCGTCCAAAGCCTCCACGCAATAGTTCCTTGTGTTCTTCGTGTCCTTCGTGGTGAGACACATCTTTATCCGCGTTCATCCTGACGATCTGCGTTCATCTGCGGGCTACGTTAACGCTTCCACGTTGGGACGCAGATTTTCAGGATCTTCAGGATTTTCGCCGATACGATAGTGTATCCTGCCTATCCTGACGATCTGCGTACATCTGCGGGCTACGTTAAAGCTAGGAGCCTGTCCCATTATACCTGCCCCAATTGCAGGGTGCCTTCGCTGATCGCGCGTTCGAGCTCCCGGTAGCGCTCCGGGGTATCGATGCCGCGCACGAACCCCTCCGCCCGGTGGCAGTAGACCGGCTCGCCCGACTTGAGCAGGGCAGGGAAGACGTCCCGCCCGAAATCGCTGGGGCCTTCCGGGGGGATCCAGTCGATCACCCGCGGCTCGCAGAGGTACACGCCCCCGTTCTCGAGCCGCGCCGCATCCTCCGTGCCGGACGGTTTTTCCAGAAAGCGCAGCACGCGCGCGTCTCCCGCGCACTCGAGGACGCCGCCCGCCAGCCGGTCGTAGCTCTCGGAGACGAGAATGGTCGCGAGCGCCCCGCGCTCCGCGTGTCGCGCGGCCATCGCCGCGAGGTCGAAGGAGCAGAGGTTGTCCGTGTAGTAGACGATGAACGTCCCGTCGAACTCCCGCGCCAGGTTCCTCACCGCCCCCGCGGTCCCGAGCAGGCGCGGCTCGTGCGAGTAGCGTACCTCCACGCCCCATTTCCGCCCGTCGCCGAAATAGCCCCGGATGACCTCGGGCCGGTGGTGCAGGTTGATGAACACCTCCCGCACCCCGAAGGCCGCGACCCGGCGGAGGGCGTGCTCGAGGAGCGGCACGCCGGCGACGCGCGCCATCGGCTTCGGGTCCCCCTTCGCCCCCGGCGAAAACCGCGTGCCGAGGCCCGCGGCGAGGAGGAACGCCTTCATCGGGCGCGGGCCTTCATGATGACGTTCCGGGCGCGCATCTCCCTGTCCGCGGCGACGTAGAACCCCTGCCGGGCGTCGGCCTGTTCCTTCAGCCAGGCCACGTAGCGCGCGGCGGTTTCCTCGATCGAGACCAGCGGGGCCCAGCCGAGCTTCTTCAGCTTCGCGATGTCGGAGACCGTGTGGCGCGTGTCGCCGACGCGGAACTCGCCGGTGAGGAGCGGCTCGTCGGGCTTCCCGAACGCGCCTGCCATGACGCGCGCGAACTCGAGCACGGTGACCCCCCGGCCCGCCCCCGCGTTGAAAACCTCCCAGTCCGCGCGCGGGTCCTCCATCGCGAGCAGGTTGGCCCTGACCACGTCCTCCACGTTGATGTAGTCGCGAAGCTGGAGGCCGTCCTCGAAGACGATCGGCCTCTCCCCGGCGAGGAAGCGCTGCGAGAAGATGCGGCAGATCCCGGAGTAGGCGTTGTAGAACGAGTTGCGGGGGCCGTGCGTGATCGAATAGCGCATCCCCACCGTCGGGATGCCGTAGCGGCGGCCGAGGTTGATGAACGCGAGCTCCGAGGCGTACTTCGAAATGGCGTAGGAGGTGTGGGGGCTCACGGCGGTCTCGTCGGTGAGCTGCCATTCCGCCTCCCTGCCGCACACCGGGCAGGCGATCTCCCACCGGCCCTCCTCGAGCTGCGACAGGGGGCGCGGGAGCGGGATGAAGACCCCGTGCTCGGCGCACCGGAAACGGCCCTCCCCGTACGCCGCCTGGGAGGATGCGAAGACGATCTTCCTTACCGGGTAGCCGCGCTCGACGATGAGCTCGATGAGCAGGGCGGGGGAGACGGCGTTCACGTGGAAGAAGGTGCTGAAATCGCGCATGTAGTCCTGGTAGGCCGCGAGGTGGAAGACCGCCTCGATTCCCTCGAGCGCCTTCTCCCAGTCGGCGCGGTTCCGGACATCGCCCATGGCAAACTCGGCCTCCCGGGAAACCCAGGGGGGGAGCCCCCGGGGGTGGACGCGGGGCTGGAGGTTGTCGAGGATGCGGACACGGTGCCCCTTCGCGAGCAGGGCATCCACGGTATGGGACCCGATGAAGCCGGCGCCCCCGGTGACGAGGATGTGCATTGGGCAGAACCCTCCCGCGCCCGGCGCTCCGGGACGCACGAGAGGGATTATATCAACGGGACTCTGCCCGCGCATAGGCAAAACCGTGAAGGGGCCACCGCAGGGGGACAGTTACGTGAAGGGAGCAAGTTTTAAAGTAGCACGCAGATGAACGCAGATCGTCAGGATAGACAGGATACAAAAGGCGGACAAAGGCGGCAGGATGCCCACATTGGACGCAGATTTCGCAGATGAACGCGGATACGAGAGAGAATATTTTGAGAGACGTACCTCCTTAAAAGCAGATGGGACGCGGATTGCCGCGGATGAACGCGGATACGAGAGAAAATATTTTGAGAGACGTATCTCCTTAAGAGCAGATAGGACGCGGATTGCCGCGGATGAACGCGGATTATTAACGCAGCGTGCTTCCATCTTGAACCTTCAATCTTGAACCATTGTGGTATCTGTGTTCTTTGCGTTCATCTGCGTCCCGAAATCCTTTTCATCTTTGTGCCGCATAGTTATCCGCGTTTATCCGCGGCAATCCGCGTCCAGAAAAATACAGTCGTATCTTTGCGCCCTGCCGTTTCCCAATCTGCGTTCTCTGCGTTCATCTGCGTCCCGAAATCCTTTTCATCTTTGTGCCGCATAGTTATCCGC
>JBAXOY010000165.1:0-3678 GCA_037133055.1 Chlamydiota bacterium | reverse complement strand
TGCGCCGCGATTCGCCGCGATTCGCATTGCGCTTTCGCCTCCTTCGGAGTATATATCTTCTCCTTGCCACGGGGGGATAGGCGCGATGCGATCGATGCTCCTGCGATTGGCCGGGGCGCTCGGCCTGAAAACCATGTTCCGTGCGGTCCGCTCCCGGAACTTCCGGCTCTTCCTTGGCGGCCAGGGCGTCTCCCTCGTCGGCACCTGGATCCAGCACACCGCGATGAGCTGGCTCGTCTACCGGCTCACGAACTCCGTCTTTCTCCTGGGCGCGGTCGCCTTTTCAAGCCAGATCCCCTGCTTCGTGTTCGCCCCGCTCGCGGGCGCGCTCGCCGACCGGTATAACCGGCACCGGGTCCTCCTGGTCACGCAGGTAATCTCGATGCTCCAGGCGTTCGCCCTCGCCGCCCTCGTGCTCACGGGGACGGTGCGCGTCTGGCACGTGATGGCGCTCGGGTTCCTCCTCGGGTGCGTGAACTCGCTCGACATGCCCGCCCGCCACTCGTTCGTCCTCGACATGGTGAAGAAGAAGGAGATGCTGGGGAACGCGATCGCCCTGAATTCGCTCATGTTCAACGTCGCGCGCCTTATCGGCCCCTCCGTCGCGGGGGTCCTCATCGCCGTGACGGGGGAGGGGATATGCTTTCTCCTGAACGGATTGAGTTTCCTCGCGGTGATCTGGTCCCTCCTCGCCATGCGGCTCGACCCCCCCCGCCCCCGCGCGCGCCCGGCGCCCCTCGTTCGCGAGATGGGGGAAGGGCTCGCCTACGTCTTCGGCTTCCCCCCGATCCGACTCATCCTCGCGCTCCTCTGCGTGAGTAGCATCATGGGGCTCTCCTACGTGGTCCTCATGCCGGTCTTCGCGCGCGACATCCTGCACGGCGGGCCGCGCACGCTCGGCATCCTCATGGCCGCGGGGGGCGTGGGCGCGATGGTGGGGACCCTCTATCTCGCCGCGAAGAAGAGCGTCTACGGGCTGGGGAGGATGCTCCCCGAGGCGGCATCCATCTTCGGCCTTGGACTGATCGCCTTCTCGCTCTCCCGCGCGCTGTGGCTCTCGCTCCTCGTGCTGGTGGTTTCGGGGTTCGGGATGATGGTGCAGCTCGCCTCGAGCAACACGATCCTCCAGGTCGTCGTGGACGACGACAAGCGCGGGCGGGTGATGAGCTTCTACTCGATGTCGCTGATCGGGATGGCGCCAATCGGGAGCCTTCTCATCGGCACCCTCGCGAGCCGCATCGGGGCCCCGCTCACCCTCTCGATCGCCGGCGGGGCGATCGTCGCGGCGGCGTGTGTCTTTGCGACCCGGCTCCGGGAGTTCCGCGGGATGCTCCACCCCCTCTACCGCAGGGCGGGCGTCATCCCCGAGGTCGCCGCGGCCCTCCAGACCGCCACCGAGCTCACCTCCCCGCCGGAGGAGTGAGCCGCGCAAAGACTCCCTGCTTCGACGTGACGACCTCATAGTCAAATTCATTCAAATCATTGTGGTCTCACGGGGATTGCCGTATTATTGGGGTTCCTGGGAGGTGCCACATGCCTCGCATCTTCGATAATATCTCCGAAAACCTCCTCCCTGCACTCCGTGAAACGATTGCGCTCTCCGACCGCGCGGACTTTTGCGTAGGTTATTTCAACCTTCGTGGATGGAAGGCCCTGGACTCATATATAGAACGCTGGGCGGGGGGTGACGGCCGCTGCTGTCGCCTCCTCGTTGGTATGCAGCGTATACCCCATGAAGAGGTTCACGCCCTGCTCGGGCTGGTGAAGGCAGACGAAGAGATTGATCAAAAAATCGCGGTGCACCGTAAAAAGGAGCTTGTCGAGAAATTCAAGGAGCAGTTGACGATTGGCGCGCCCACCAACGAGGATGAGTCGGGACTTCGCAGGCTGGTCGCACAGATCAGGGCTGAGAAGGTGGTCATCAAACTGTTTTTGCGCCATCCCCTTCACGCGAAACTGTACCTGCTATTCCGACCTGACCCCATCAGTCCCGCCGTCGGCTATGTCGGCAGCAGCAACTTGACTCTTGCCGGACTTGCGCATCAGGGAGAGCTGAATATCGACGTGCTTGACCACGACGCATGCCGGAAGTTGGCGAAATGGTTCGAAGATCGATGGAACGACCACTGGTGCATCGATATCTCCGCCGATCTTATAAAGGTAATCGAGGAGAGCTGGGCGCGTGAAGATACAATTCCACCGTATCAAATATACATAAAAATGGCATATCACCTGTCGCGCGAGGCGCGTGAGGGCATCTCCGATTTTCACCTGCCGGACGAACTGAAGAACAAGCTTTTCGCCTTCCAGGAAGCGGCGGTAAAGATCGCCGCACATCATGTCAACAAGCGCGGCGGGGTGCTGATTGGGGACGTCGTCGGCCTCGGCAAGACGCTGATGGCTACGGCGCTGGCGCGCATCTTTGAGGACGATTATGATCTCGAAACCCTGGTGATCTGCCCGAAAAACCTTCTCCCTATGTGGAACGACTACCGGGAACACTATCACCTTCGCGGAAAGGTGCTGTCTCTGAGCCGGGTCACCCGCGAACTGCCCGACATGCGCCGGTATCGCCTCGTGGTGATCGATGAAAGCCACAATCTCCGCAACCGCGAGGGAAAAACCTACAGCGTCATACGCGATTACATCAAGAAGAATGACAGCAAGTGCATTCTGCTGTCCGCCACGCCCTACAACAAAACCTATCTTGACCTGTCGAATCAGCTCCGATTGTTCCTTCCGGACGACCAGGCGCTTCCCATCCGCCCGGAGAGGCTGCTTAACGATCTGGGCGAAACAGAGTTCATACGCCGCCATCAATGCGCGCCGCGTTCGCTGGCGGCGTTCGAAAAAAGCGAATACACCGACGACTGGCGCGAACTCATGCGCCTGTATCTGGTCCGCCGGACGCGCAGCTTTATCATGGACAATTATGCCGAAACGGATCCCGTAAACGGCCGCAAATTTCTTCCGCTAAAAGACGGGGAGCCGTACTATTTCCCGACTCGCATACCGAAGACGGTCAAATTTGCAATCAACGAGAAAAGCGCCGAGGATCAATATGCACGCCTTTACTCTCCGGATGTTGTACGCGCGATCAACGCGCTCCATCTACCCCGCTACGGGTTGGGTAATTATATAGCCCCAACGCCCGATACACCGCCGACAAGGGACGAGGCAAAAGCCCTTCAAAATCTTTCCCGCGCAGGCAAGCGGCTGATGGGTTTCTGCCGCACAAACTTGTTCAAACGGCTTGAATCAAGCGGACATGCATTTCTTCAATCCGTCGAGCGTCATATCCTTCGCAACTTCGTCTACCTCCACGCGATAGGAACCGGGAATCCCCTGCCTATCGGAACGCAGGACACCGGTTTGCTTGATGCTCGAATATGCGACGAGGATGCCGATCCCGTCGGGGACATTTTTAACGGTGATGACGAGGCCGCATGTGCAGCGGAAAATGTATCCACTCTACGGACGGTCGAGGATTTCACGCGCCGCGCCGCCGAGGTGTATCGCCGGTACACTACTCACGGGAAAAATCGCTTCGACTGGCTCCGCGTGGACCTGTTTGATAGGGTGCTCGCGGAATACCTTCGCGCCGACGCCGAATCTCTCATAAAGGTACTTGAGAAATGCGGCGAGTGGGATCCCCGACGGGATACGAAGCTCTCCGCG
>JBAXOY010000164.1:0-3685 GCA_037133055.1 Chlamydiota bacterium | reverse complement strand
CGCCGGGCCTCGGCATCATCCCGGGAAAGGTGCGCAGGTTCACCGGCTCCCTCAAGATCCCCCACATGGGCTGGAACACGATCCGCTTCTCAGGACGCGGCCCGGGGCGGTGTCCGCTCTTCAGGGGGATCGAGGACGGGTCCTACGTCTATTTCGTCCACTCCTACTACCCCGAGCCGGAGGACCGCGCGGTCGCGGCGGCGGTCACGGACTACGGGGTGACCTTCGCCTCCGCGGTGTGGAAAGACAATCTCATGGCGACACAGTTCCACCCAGAGAAAAGCCAGCGCGTGGGGCTCGCGATGGTCCGCAACTTCGTTGCGTTCGCGGCGGAGCGTGCGGACGGGACCGCGAAAACGGCGCGGGGGACCCGATGATCGTCATCCCCGCGGTCGATATCAGGAACGGGAAGTGCGTACGGCTCTTCCAGGGAAGGGAAGACCGGGAGACCGTGTACGGCGATGACCCGGCGGCAATGGCCCTTCGCTGGCAGCGGGAGGGGGCGCGGTTCCTGCACGTGGTGGACCTGGACGGGGCGTTCGCGGGGGAACCGCAGAACCTGCACGCGCTGAGGGAAATCCTCGGAACAGTCGCGATCCCGGTGGAGTTCGGGGGGGGCTTGAGGTCGATCGAAATGATCCGGCGCGTATTCAAGCTCGGGGCCGACCGGGTCATCCTCGGCACCGCCGCGGTCCGCAACCGGGAATTACTCCTGGCGGCGGCCACCGAGTTCGGACGGCAGGTCTTCGTGGGACTCGACGCGCGCGACGGCCTCGTCACGGTGAACGGCTGGAAGAGCGACTCGGGCGTCCGAGTATCGGACGTGCTCGGGCAGGTCGAGGATGACGGCGCGGGCGGGGTGATCTACACGGATGTGGCGACCGACGGCGCGCTCTCCGGCCCGAATTTCGAGGCTGTGGGGGAAATCCTCGCGGCAGCCCGGGTTCCGGTGATCGCCTCGGGGGGTGTCGCGACGGTCGAGCACGTGCGGCGTCTCGCGGGACTCGGCGGGGGAAGCCTCCATGGCGCCATTGTCGGGAAGGCCCTTTATTCCGGCGCACTGAAACTCGCCGACGCGATCGCGGCGGCGTCGGGGGAGGAATCCGCGGAGAAAGGCGGTTGCTGATGCTCGCCCGGAGGATCATTCCCTGCCTGGACGTGAAGGAGGGGAGGGTGGTCAAGGGGGTTAAATTCGTCGAGCTCCGCGACGCAGGGGATCCGGTGGAAGCGGCGCGCGCCTATGACAAGGCGGGCGCCGACGAGCTCGTGTTCCTCGACATCACCGCCTCGCACGAGGAGCGGCCGACGATCATCGACGTGGTGAGCCGCACCGCGGACGCGGTGTTCATGCCGCTTACGGTGGGCGGCGGCATCCGGACGCTGGAAAACATCCGCGCGCTTCTTCGCGCGGGGGCGGACAAGGTCTCCATCAACACCGCGGCGGTCGGCGATCCCTCGTTCATCGACCGGGCCTCTCATGCGTTCGGTTCGCAGTGCATCGTGCTTGCGATCGACGCGCGGCACCGCGGCGGCGGGTGGGAGGTGTACACGCACGGCGGGAGGACTCCCGCCGGGAGGGATGCGGTGCGCTGGGCGGCGGAGGGCGAAGAACGAGGCGCGGGAGAGATACTCCTCACCAGCATGGACGCGGACGGCACCGAGGACGGCTACGACATCGCCCTGACGAGAAGCGTCTCCGAGGCGGTGGGAGTGCCGGTGATCGCATCCGGTGGAGCCGGGACGCTGGAGCACCTGTACGACGTGCTCACGGAGGGAAAGGCCGATGCCGCGCTCGCCGCCTCGATATTTCATTTCGGCACGTACACAGTCGGGGAAACGAAGCGCTACCTGAGGGAGAGGGGGGTGGAGGTTCGACCATGAAGATGCCGCAGGGGATCAAGTTCGACGACAAGGGGCTGGTGACCGCCGTCATGCAGGACGCGAACAACGGCGAGGTGCTGATGGTCGCCTTCATGAACGCCGAGGCGCTCGCGAAGACCGTCGAGACCGGACTCGCCCATTTCTGGAGCCGCTCCCGAGGCAAGCTCTGGCTCAAGGGCGAATCCTCCGGGCACGTCCAGAGGGTGAAAGAGATGCGCGTGGACTGCGATGGAGACGCCCTGCTCCTGAAGATCGAGCAGGAGGGCGGCGCCTGCCACACGGGCTACCGCTCCTGCTTCTACCGCAGGCTGAAGGAGGACGGGGAGGGATACGAGACGGCGGGGGAAAAGGTCTTCGATCCCGGCACGGTGTACAAGTGACACACAGTTTCTGGTTTCCAGTTTCTCGGGATAGTCGAGGCAGAGTATGTTTACGCCGGAGTTGAAGGATTTCATCGAGAAATCGCGCGAGGGGAATCTCATCCCGGTCTACAAGGAGATCATGGCCGATATGGAGACCCCGCTGTCCGCCTTTCTCAAGCTCGAGCGCGGCAGGTACGCGTTCCTGCTCGAGAGCGTGGAGGGGGGGGAGAAAATCGGCCGCTACTCCTTTCTCGGGAGCAACCCCGGAAAGGTCTTCACGGCGAAGGGGAAGTCGGTCACCGTCGAGGAGGATTCCG
Source organism: Chlamydiota bacterium (assembly GCA_037133055.1). GTDB lineage: Bacteria > Auribacterota > Tritonobacteria > UBA1439 > UBA1439 > UBA1439. The sequence continues at coordinate 1,125 of JBAXOY010000164.1, read as the reverse complement.
GGCGGCGCACCTTCACGAGCCCGATCGACCCGCTTGACGACCTCGCCCGCATGATCGAGGCATACCGGCCGGTCTCCATCCCCGGGTTGCCGCGCTTCAGCGGGGGAGCGGTGGGCTACGCGGCCTACGACGCGGTGCGCAACTTCGAGACGCTCCCCGACAAAAATCCCGACGACCTCGATCTTCCCGATCTCTTTTTCATGTTCACGGACACGATCCTCATCTTCGACCACGTGCGACACACGATCAAGATCGTCTCGAACGCCCACGTGACCGGCGACCCGGAGAAGGCGTACGAGGCCGCAGTGCGCACCATCGAGCGGATCGAGGCGTGCATACGAAACCCGCTCCCCGCGAGACCGATCGAAATCACCCCCGCCGCGCGCGAAGCGGCGTTCCGCTCGAACGTCTCCCGGGAGGAGTTCGAGTCCATGGTCGTCAGGGCGCAGGAATATATCAGGGCCGGCGACGTGATTCAGGTCGTGCTCTCACAGCGCCTGGAGACCGAGGTGCACGCCTCGCCGTTCAGCGTGTACCGGGCCCTGCGGTCGGTGAACCCATCCCCCTACATGTACTATCTCCAGCTCGGGGACGTCTACCTCGTCGGGTCGTCTCCAGAGGTCCACGTGCGCTGCGAGAACAGGCTCGTGGAGGTCCGCCCGATCGCGGGGACGAGGCCGCGGGGGCGGGACGAAGACGAGGACCGCGCGCTGGAGGAGGAGCTCCTCGCCGATGCGAAGGAGCGCGCCGAGCACATCATGCTCGTGGACCTCGGGCGGAACGACATCGGGAGGGTGTGCCGGTACGGATCGGTGAAGCCGCGGGAGTTGATGATCGTCGAGCGGTACTCCCACGTGATGCACATCGTCTCCGATATCCAGGGCGTGCTGCGGGAGGGGAAGACCGCATTCGACGTCCTGCGCGCGTCGTTCCCCGCGGGGACCGTGTCGGGCGCGCCGAAGATACGGGCCATGGAAATAGCGGCATTACAATGTCGGGATAATTATTCATATCAACTTCGCCAATTCCTCTCAGCTTTGCGTTTGTTCCCAAAACATCCACAAATCCGTCTCCCCATTTTATTTCGCAACCCATGTGTTTAAGCGCTTGTAAAAAGAATTTGTC
>JBAXOY010000163.1:0-3686 GCA_037133055.1 Chlamydiota bacterium | reverse complement strand
TGCGCACCGCGGTAACGGAAATCTCGATCATCGGGAGGGCGACGCAGGGGGTGCGCGCCCATAAGCTTCACGAGGGCGACCGCGTCACCTCCATCGCGAAAGTCATTCCCGAGGTGAACGGGGTGGGTGAGAAGGCCGAAGGCACAGAGGCCCCGGAAGGCACGGAAAGCTCCGACGGCCATGAGGGTGGGGAACAGCCCGAAGCGTGACATTCCCTCCCCCTTGGATGGGGGAGGGTAGGGTTGGGGTGAAAAACAGTTGCCCGTTTCTGCTTTCTCGTTTCTCGGGAGAAAGAGTAGACATACGAGGAGGGCGGCCTTCGATCCGCCCGCATCCGGAGCGGTCATGCTCGACATAAAACTGATCCGTAAAGACACAGGGATGGTGAAAGCCGCCTTGGCGCGCCGCGGCGGCGACACGAGCGCCATCGACGAGCTTCTCCTGCTCGATTCCACCCGCCGCCGGTGCTGTGCGGAGGCGGAAGCCCTTAAGAACCGCAAGAACGTGGTATCCAAAGAGGTCGGGAAGGCCAAGTCCACAGGGGGTGATGCCTCGGCAGCCATCGCCGAGATGAAGCAGGTCTCTGACCGGATCATGAAATATGACATCGAAGTGGGGGAGATCGATAAGAAGATCGAAGCAATGATGATCTGCATCCCAAATATCCCCTGTAATTCCATCCCAGATGGGGTGAGCAGTGAATATAATGTGATTGTCAAGCAAATTGGTGAACCCCGGAAGTTTGATTTCAAACCATTGCCCCACTGGGAGATAGGGGAACGCCTCGGGATCCTCGATTTCGCCTCCGGGGCCACGCTGAGCGGCTCGAATTTTGCCCTCTACAAGGGGCTTGGCGCACGGCTCGAGCGCGCCCTCTATAGTTTTATGCTCGACCTTCACGTCAGGGACCATGGATACTTCGAGGTGAGCCCCCCCTATCTGGTGAAGCGCGAGTGCATGCTGGGGACCGGCCAGCTCCCCAAGCTCGAGGGGGACATGTACCTCTGCGAGCAGGACGACCTGTTCCTGGTGCCGACCGCCGAGGTGCCGCTCGTGAATCTCCACCGCGAGCAGCTTCTCGATGAGCGTCTCCTCCCGCTGAATTATGTGGCGTATTCACCGTGCTTTCGCCGAGAGGCGGGTTCCTACGGAAAGGATACGCGCGGCCTGATACGGGTCCACCAATTCGACAAGGTGGAGATGGTGAAGTTTACCCGCCCGGAGGACTCATACGCCGCCCTCGATGAGATGCTTCTCCATTCGGAGGCCGTGTTGAAGGCCCTCGGGCTCCCGTACCGCGTTCTCGAGCTCTGCGCCGGCGAGATCAGTTTTGCGTCCGCAAAAACCTACGACATCGAGGTCTGGGCGGGCGGAGTGGGCGCCTGGCTCGAAGTCGCCTCGATCAGCACCTGCGAGGATTTCCAGGCGCGACGGGCGGGCATCCGCTGCCGGCTCAAGGAGGGAAAGGGGACGTTTTTCCCACACACCCTGAACGGCTCCGGGGTGGCGCTGGCCCGGACCTTTCTCGCCATACTGGAGAATTATCAGAACGCAGACGGAACGGTCGCGGTCCCGAAGGTCCTCGTGCCGTATATGGGCGGGGCGGAGGTCATCGGGTAAACAGTTTCTTGTTGATCGCTTGGACGGATCGCAGGGAGAAACCTATCATGCGATGGTTATGTGCGTTCGCAATACTATGCGCCATGTCTCTCGCGTGCGCCGCCGAAGATGGCCGGTACGGGTTCGGTGTGTCGAGCGACGGGATGCTTCCGCCCGCGAGAAAGAACGCCTACGGCCCCGGCATGGATTCCGACGCGACGGGGCGGCCCTTCTACTGGGCCCCGAAGGATCAGCCGGCGAGCGCGCCCAGCCAGCCTGATCCGACGCTGCATGTGAAACCCGACGCCTACGGCCCCGGCACCGGTATGGACCAGTACGGCAGGCCCGTGGAGCGGCGCCCGGGCTTTTGATTTTTGGCGGATACGGGGCACTCATGGCGGGCTCCCACATTATCCCCCTCTCCCCTTGAGGGGGAGGCGGGGGGAAATACCCGCCGTAGGAGACCCCGAACTTTGGCGGTTCGCTTCCGTTTCCCGCGTCAGCAGGGTGGGGGTGAGCTGTGGGGATCACGACTGTCCTTGCCATTCTCCCGGCATCGGTTCTGGTTTTCGAGTGTGCCGCGCATGCCGCCCCCCAGAAGACTTCGACCGCCCCGTCTCCCCTGGTTTCCGCTACCCCCGGAACCATCGTGAAATTCAAGAACGGATCGGTCATGCCCTGCATCATCGTCCGCGAAGCGGCGCAGGGAATCACCGTGGAATCGTACGGGGTCCGGTTCGAGCTCGCCCGGGAGGAGATCGAGTACTACGGCGATGCGGCGAAGTGTCCCGGCATGTCCGCGGGCGAAGTAGTGGCGGAGGGGAAACGGGAAATCAAAGACCGGTTCCAGCCCGCCGTGAGCATCAGCCCCCCGAAGGCCGCGCCGACGGCGGCGCAGCCGGCGGTTTCACGCGAGGCGCGGTTTCGCGCGCACCAGCGGAAGGCGCCACCCCCGGCGGCGCCCGCCGCATCGACGCCGGTCAAGGCCGCCCCTCCCGCGCCTTCGGCTCCCGTCTCCGCGATAACGCTCGCCGACCTCCAAAGCGACCCAGCCCGCTATCAGGGGCAGAGGCTCGTGTTCTCGAAAGTCAAGCTCGGCGCGCTTCAGCATCACCAGGGCTTTTATGGGATCGAGCTGCTCCCTGCCCAGGCGCAAAAGGGGGTCAGGCGCCACGGGGGCAGTTCGATGGACCTGACGACGCGCGGGGTCACGTTCGTGCTCACGGAGTCCCAGGCGAAGGACCTCCAGGAGCACTCGCAGCAGTTTGACCGTGCGCGTCTCGAGTTCGCCGTCGAGGGGAGAGTCATCGGGAATGTCCGCTACTGGGTGGCCCCCGTGTCGAGGCTCGATCTCTTCCGCGGCGAGGGTGACGAGATCGCATGGACGATCTGGTGATGCGGGCGGACTGATACGCGCGTTCAGCGGAGTCACCGCGACCTGCCCGCCGTCGCGCGCGGCGTCGCGAAAATCAGTGTTCTGATCCACCTCGCCCGGTGAGAGTATAGTGCGTGGGCGCGCGGTGCTTCGGCGCGGCGGGAGGCATCTATGTGGCTCGGACCCGGCAGCGTCACGTTTTTCATCGCCGTGATCGTGGCGATATTTTTGACCATCCTTGCCCTTATTCTTGATGAGGCCTGTGTCCAGAAATGCCTGAAGTGCCGGAAGCGCCTCTTCAAGCGCCGGGAGAGCGGCTACTGCCCCGGATGCGAGGAGATCGTCAAGCGCGGGCGCCACACCCGGTACTACGAGAATACTTGAAATATCCGCGCATATTCCCTTTGCACGAGGATAGCACAAAAGGCGCTTCTCTGTGCCGATTCAGTGCTCTCCTCCCGTGCCCTCATGCCGCCGGATCTGCTGTCAGAAGCTTTGGCGGGATTCTACCGCAACAGCCACTATGTCAAAGGGTTGACGAAACTCCGCTGAATGTCTCTGGCTTCCGGGCTCGCCCCAAGCATACCGCCAGCGCGCCATCAGTAGAGGGACTTTGTCCGAATCGGCTCCACATCCCGCCCCTGCCTATATCTGAATAGCTAGGAGCCTGTCCGAGTAATCCTATTTTGCCGCACATTTGATAAAATTACGG
>JBAXOY010000162.1:0-3690 GCA_037133055.1 Chlamydiota bacterium | reverse complement strand
CGGTCGTGCCGTATCGGATAGATCGACGCGTCATAGCCGAACCCCTGCTCCCAGAGGACGTCCAGCGCCCACCGCGTCGCCTCGGTGACGGAGAAGGTGGGCGCGCGGTAGCCCGCGACGCGCGCCCCCGCCAGCCGATCGAGGACGCCGCGCGCGCGCGCGACGTCGCTCGCGAATTCCGCGCGCGACTGCTTCGTGATCATCGTGTGGGCGAAGCCGTGGCAGGCGATCTCGTGCCCCGCCGCCGCGATCGACCGGACAAGCTCCCCGCGCCGCTCCGCAACCCAGCCGAGGATGAAGAACGTAGCCTTCACCCCGCGCCCAGAGAGAAGATCCAGGATGCGCTCCGTCTGCGGGGCGCACCGGCTCTCCAGGCGCTCCCACCCTGCGGGCGGGAAGATGCCGGCAAAGACCTCGGCCTGGAACCACTCCTCGAGGTCGAAGCTGAGCGCATTGACGATAGTCATAGAAATCCCAAAACCCAAATCCAAAATCCCAACAATTGCCGGATGCCGCAGCCGGAGGCCCGTAGGGAGTCACACCTTTACCGCGACGGCGAAATGGAGCTTCCCCACCCGCGACACGCGCCGCGGCTCCCAGCCCGTCTGCCGGAGGAGCTCCTCCACCCTCCCCCGAGTGTAGAAGTAGACGGGGCATTTCCGCAGGCCAAGGCGCGCCTTCCTGATCGGGGCGCGCCAGGTCCAGAGACGCGGGAAGGTGGCGACGATCTTCCCTCCCGCCCCCGCCGCGCACGCCATCTTTTCCAGGTAGGGGCGCGGGTCGGCGATGTAGTCGAAGAAGCCGATGGCGAGCGTCACCTCGAACGTTCGGTCGAGAGGGGCGGAAAGGAAATCCGAGAGGATGAACCTGCAGCGATCTTCGAGTCGTCCCTCGCGGGCGAGGCGCCGCGCGATCCCGATCATCTGCGCCGCGGTATCCACCCCCGTCACCCGCGCGCCCCGGCGCGCGAACGACAGCGCGTATCGTCCGCTCCCGCAGCCCACGTCGAGGATCTCCGCCCCCTCGATCTCGCGGCACTCGCACATCGTCTCGTCGAAACGCGCGCTCATGTCCCAGCGGAGCATGCGGTCGAGCCGGCGGGCGAGAGGGCCCTTCGCACCCGTGTAGAACGCATCGAAGGTGGTCGCCTCCGCCTCCCAGAAATCCTTCACCCTGTCGGTCATCGGGCCCTCCCTTAATCAGAACGCGTACAGCAGGCAGCACCGAACGCACCCCGGGAACATCCCGGCGGCGCGAAGCCGCGTGCGAAACGCGCGCGCGCGGGGCCCGTTCCACAGATCCCCGAACGGGCGCTCGTTCAGGTTGCCGTACGAGTAGTCAAGACACGGGAGCAGCTCCCCCGTCGGCATGACAAACGCGCTCAGCCACACTGCCCGGCACGCGGAGCGGTTGACCGGGCTCGCGCGATCCGTGTAGTAGCGCCGGATCCCCCCGTCGTCGAGCTCCGGCAGGCACTTGACCGCCATCGCCGTCTTCGCCGCCCGCGCCCGCCCCAGCTCCCGCGCGACGACCCCCGGGTCTATCAGGTCGAGCTCATGGATGTTCTGCTCGACGACGGGGCAGAAATCGCCGCAGGCGCGGTTATGCCGCTCGACGATTTCCCGGTCCCAGAACCAGAGGTGCGAGAAGAGGAGGCTCTCCGCCCCGAGGCCCTCCGCGATCTCCGTCATGGATCCGAGGGCGTTGAAGTTCCTGCTGTTGATGGTGCAGTTGATCCTCAGCCGCGGCTTCACCCTCCCCGTCTCGCGCTTCATGCGGGCGATTTGGAGGGCGCCCTCGCGCGCACGCCTAAAAGTGCCCGCAACGCCGCGCGTGGAGTCGTGGATCTCCTCCGGGCCGTCGATGGAGAGGACGATGCTGTCGAGCCCCGACTCGACGAGCTCCCGGGCATGCCGGGCGAGGAGGGTGCCGTTCGTGGTGAGCGTGCAGACGAACCGTTTCGCCTTCGCGAGGCGGATCATCTCCGTCGCCTGCGGGTTCATGAGGGGCTCCCCCCCACCGAAGGAGAGGACCGGCTTGATGAGACCGAAGGATCCGCAGAGTTTCTCCACGAGCCCGATGCCGAGCTCCCGGCCGTGCTCCTCCCTGCGGGACCGGATCGAATCTATCTCCTCCCTCTTGCCGTAGAGGTCGCACATGTGGCAGGAGAGGTTGCAGCGGTGTGTGAGTTCGAGGGTGAGATGCACGGGCGAGAAAGCGCGCCCGTTTTTGGAGAGAAGGTAGTCCGCGGGGAAACGGGTGCGGAGCTTCGCCATCGCCACGCGCAGCGCGTAGCCCGGGTCGTCCCTGAGGATACGGAGATACCTCTTTGCCGCGTTCACCGCGCCCGCCCTTCGAGGCCCCCGAGGTAGAGGGCCTCCATCTCCGAGACCATGCGCTCGACCGTGAACCGCTCCAGGACCCGCGCCCGGCCCGCGGCGCCCATCGCGCGCCGACGCCCCCCGTCGCGCGCGAGTGCGAGTATCCGCTCGGCGCACGCCCGGTGGTCGTCGACGGGGAAGAGGAATCCCGTCTCCCCGTCGACGACCACCTCCCGGTTCCCGCCGCTCCCGGTGGCGACGACGGGAAGGCCGGCCGCCATCGCCTCGAGCACCGCGTTCGACATCCCCTCCGAGAGGGAGGGCATGACGAACAGATCCATGCGCCGGAGCTCCTCCTCGACTTGCGAGCTCCCCCCCGCGAACTCGACGCAGTCCCCGAGGCCGAGATCCCGGGCGAGCGCCTTCAGGCGCGCGTCGGTGTCACCCTCGTCGGCGCGGCGTGCATCGAGCGGGCCCTCCCCAACGATGCGCACCGTCAAGTCCGGGCATCCGTCACGCGCGATGCGCGCCGCCCTGAGCAGCACGTCCACTCCCTTCACCCGCGTGAGGCTCCCGACGTACCCGACCGTAACCCCGCGGTGTCCGCCGCGGTCGCGGGGAGAGGGGGAGAACCGCTTCGCGTCCACACCATTATATACTATTCTCACCTTTCCCGGCGGGACGCCCTCGCCCCGGACGATGAAATCCCTCACCGCCTCGGAGTTCCCGACATGGAGGTGGGCCATCGCGCTCGAGACCCGGCGGGCAAGCCGGTATTTGGGGGCGGTCCAGTAGACCCCGATCGCCCTCCTGCCCGCGATGACGAGCGGCACGCCCGCGATGCGCGCCGGGGGGATGCCGTACGCCTGCGCCGAAAAGAGGTACGCGTGGACGACGTCGATCCGTTCCCGTCTCAGGTATGCCAGATAGCGCAGGCACGCGCGGGCCGCGGCGAGATCGTAGATCCTCCTGAGGCCGTACGCCTCGACGGGAACGCCCTCGGCCTCGAGCCGCTCGCCGAGCGCGCCCTTTTCCTGGAGGCAGAGCAGGCGCGGGCTGAAGCGGCTCCCGTCGTGGCCGCGGATCATGTTCGCGATGTGCATCTGCGTCCCCGCGTACACCATGGTGTCTATGACGTAGAGCACCCTGATCACCGCGCCCCTCCCCTCTCCTCGATGCACCGCGCGCAGATCCTTCTCAATTCCCGCGCGCACTCCTCCCAGCGCCGCGCCGACACCATCGCGCTCCCCGCATCTCCCATCCGGCGCCTGAGTTCGCGGTCGCCGAGGAAACTGCGGAGACGGCGGCAGAGCTCACCCGGCCTCTCGGGGTCGACCAGGAACCCCGTCTCCCCGTCGAGAACCGAGTC
>JBAXOY010000161.1:0-3719 GCA_037133055.1 Chlamydiota bacterium | reverse complement strand
TTCACCACGAAGGCATGAAGGCACGAAAGAAATCGTAAGGAAACTCTGGACGCGGATCACCGCGGATGCACGCGGATAAGGAAGGGGAACGGCCCGCACGTATTTCATTTTGCCATGCAGGGGGGCCTTCAGGCCCCCCGTGAAAGGAGGGTAATAGTGAGAGCACTCCGCATGTCGGTCGCGGTATGCCTCGCCACGGTCTGCGCGGCGGCGCGCGCGGGGGGCGTGGACGAGGCGAGGGTCCGGGAGGCGCTGAAGACGCAGGTGGCCAGGTATCTCGAGACCACGCGCGAAGACCTCAAGTCAAACCAGAAGTATCCGAACCTCGCGGTGAACCTCGTCTCGTCGACGGCGGAGCCCAGCGACTCCCTCGTCACGCCCTACACGGCGGAGGTGCGGTACATCCTCGAGTACGACGACCCCGCGAACAAGGGGGCGCGGGAAGCCCACCCGTTTCTGATGACCTGCTCGTACTTCGACGGGCGCTGGGACATCTCGCCCCACGGGCACAGGGACAGGAAGAACGTGAAGGACCTCGACCCCGAAAAGTCGAAGATCCTGTTCCCGAATATTTAGAGGTAACGTCGCCACAGAGCGCACAGAGATATATTGCAGCAACTACAAGTCTCTGGTTTCTCGTCTCTCCCAATTTTGATGGCTGACCCTGAAATCAACCCGCTCGTTCCGGAATCGGATGGGGGTTCCTCTGCGCGGAACGGGAGCGAACGACCGGGCGTTCGCGCATCTGCGCCGGCAATGCCCGATTTTCAAGGACGGAGATTTGACCCCCCGCCCTTCCCGTCCGGTTTTGCATCAGGAGGCTTCAGGGCGTAGATGTCAACCACATCGGAACGCCCCTTCAGCTGCACGATGTCGATCTGCTCGTGCGGATATCGGTTTTTATACGGGCCGAGCGTGGCCCCGGAACAAATAATTGGAATGCTCCTCTCAACGGTCAGTTCCTCGATCCGCTGCGCGACGTTCACCGGATCGCCGATCACGGTGAACTCAATCTTGTTCGGGGTGCCGATATTCCCCGCGAGAACGACGCCGCTGTGGATGCCGATGCCGATGCTGATCTCCTGCTGCCCGTCCTCGCGCTGTTCCGCATTGAACTCCTCCAGCGCACGGCACATGGCAAGCGCGGCCCTGATGGCGTGATCGCGGTGGTCCGGCAGGGGCTGGGGGGTCCCGAAAATCGCGAGGATCGCGTCGCCGATGAACTTGTTAATCGAGCCGCCATTCTCTTCTATCGCCTCGGCCATGCGGGTGAAGTACCGGTTGAGCATGGCCACCACGCGGTCGGGGTCCATCCCTTCGGACAGTGTCGTGTACCCCCTGATATCGCAGAAGATGATGGACACCTCGAGCTGTATGCCTCCCATCTTCAGGTCGCCGTTGAGCACCTGTTGGGTGAGCGTCCTGTCCACATACCTGTTGAACGCCTCGACGATCCTCTTGCGCTCCCTGAGCCCTATGATCATCTCGTTCACGCGGTCGGCGAGCATCCCCATCTCGTCTCTGGAAGAGACGCGGGCGTGGGTGGAGAGATCTCCCCGATGAACAGCCTCGACCGCTTCGCTGATCAACCGGAGATGCTGGCGCATCCCCAGCCCGACGCAGAACACAATCGCCAGCCCCATGATGAAGGAAAACAGCGAAAGATACCCGGATTGTGACACTATGTATTCCGCCATGCGCGTAGCGGTAAACGCCCTGTCGCCGGCCTCGACGAGTATCACGTAGCGCCAGATGAGCATGTTGTAGGCATTCAAAAGCAGCGGGAGCGCGCATATCACCCCGAAGACTAGGTGGAGCGTCGAGCGCACGGTGAGCGAATGCCCGCCCACTTCAGAGTCAAGGTGCCCCAGGGGAAAAAGCTTGGGCAGGAATCTCCACCCGGACACCTCTGTCACGGTGAAGTACACAAGGGCGAGTATGAACGCCCCCACGAAGAAACTGAGCAGGAATCCCGTGAGCCAGTAGCTCCGGAGCACCGGGGGCGACAGCATGCTCAGAATGAAGGGAAACAGCATCATGGCCAGAACCCAGATAAACGCCGTCATGCCCGCGTAGACCAAGGACACGTTCATCGCGCGAAGGCGGGCGAGATGCAGCAGGGCGTCGGGGAAATCCTGTTTTCTTTCGATCATCCCGAGAGCGCGGTGAATGGGTTTTTCGTAGACGAGGCACACGAGAAAATATATTACGAAACTTATAGCGAGGTAGATGTAGCTGATGACGGTGTCGAGATGTCTTTGTGCGGGGGAGGTGTATATGAATTGCTCCATCTCCATGAAGTACGCCCTCAGCAGGGCGAAACTCCCGACCGCGATCACCGCGATGAGCATCGGGTTCAGGAAGCGCATGACCACGCGCAGCAGCAGGGACGATTTTTCACGCCCGGAGCCCATCACGCCCCCCTCTATGGCCATGTCATAGTATAACCGATGAGGGAAAGAAGGGGAAGCGCCGGAAGTTCGTATCAGCTTTTTTTGCTATCAACCTTTTTTGCTTGCCCCCCCCGCCCCTCGGCGCTATCATAAGTCTCGGGGAGGACGCGATGCTCGCCAGGGTTTGCTCCGGAGCCGTCCACGGGGTTGAGGCGTACCCGATCGAAGCCGAGGTCGACGTCTCGGGCGGCATTCCCGCGGTGGTCATCGTCGGCCTCCCCGACGCGGCGGTGAAAGAGTCCCGCGACAGGGTCAGGACCGCTATCCAGAACTCCGGCTTCGTCTTCCCCGACGGCCGCCTCACCGTCAACCTCGCCCCCGCCGATATCAAGAAGGAGGGGCCGAGCTTCGACCTCCCCATCGCCCTCGGCCTGCTCGCCGCCAGCGGCCAGGTGGACGGCGGACGCCTCGCAGACTTCCTCATACTCGGGGAGCTCGCCCTCGACGGTAGCGTCCGGGCGGTGCGCGGAGTGCTCCCCATCGCGCTCGCCGCGAAACGCGAGGGGAAGAGGGGGATCATCGTCCCCGCCGACAACGTGGCCGAGGCCGCCGTCGTCGAGGGGCTCGAGGTTTACCCCGTCGGCTCCCTTGTCTCGCTGGCGAAGTTCATCGGCGGCGAGGAGGTTATCGCCCCCGTCGCGCTCGATCTCGCCGAGGTATTCCGCGGGGCCCGCAACGACACGGTGGATTTCTCCGACGTGAAAGGGCAGGCGCACGCGAAGCGCGCCCTCGAGGTCGCCGCCGCCGGGGGGCACAACATCATCATGATCGGCCCCCCCGGTTCGGGGAAGACGATGCTCGCCCGTCGGCTCCCGACGATCATCCCCGAGATGGCGCTCGACGAGGCGCTCGAGACGACGAAGATCCACTCGATCGCCGGGCTCCTCGGCCCCGGCACCTCCCTCATCGCGACGCGACCTTTCCGGAACCCGCACCACTCGATCTCCGACGCGGGGCTCATCGGCGGGGGCACGCACCCGAGACCCGGGGAGGTCAGCCTCGCCCACAACGGCACCCTTTTCCTCGACGAGCTCCCCGAGTTCAAGCGAAACGTCCTCGAGCTCCTCCGCCAGCCGATCGAGGACGGCCATGTGAATATCTCCCGGGCCCTCGGCACCATCACCTATCCGTCCCGCTTCATGCTGGCCGCCGCGATGAACCCGTGCCCCTGCGGCTATTTCACGGACCCGCAGCGGAACTGCCGGTGCACGCCGTCGCAGATACAGCAGTACATGTCGAAGGTGTCGGGGCCGCTGCTGGACCGGA
>JBAXOY010000160.1:0-3725 GCA_037133055.1 Chlamydiota bacterium | reverse complement strand
AAGCCAGGAGCCAGAATCCAGAATGGATCGCGCATACACTTCCAGTAGCGTGCTGTAGTAACTCTGAAACCTCGCCGTGTTCCAAGTCCTCAAATGTCGCTGCGGGCGTCCTTATTCCAACTCCTGACTTCTGACTCCTGAATTCTGGATACTGAGCAGTTACCGATTTTTGCTATAGTTACCCCGCCATGGCACATCCCATCCCCGCCCCGCCGCGTTCCCCCTGGCTCTGGGTGCCCACGACCTACTTCGCGGAGGGGGTCCCCTACGTCGTCGTCAACACCGTTTCCGTCGTCATCTACAAAAAGATGGGGATATCGAACAGCCTCATCGCGCTCACAACGAGCTTCCTCTACCTCCCCTGGGTCATCAAGATGCTCTGGGGGCCGTTCGTGGACACGCGCGCGACGAAGCGGCGGTGGATCGTCGGCACGCAGGTCGCCCTCGCGGCGGGGTTCGCACTGGCCGCCCTCACAATGCGGTCGCCCTTCTTCTTCGCCCTCTCGATCGCCGTCTTCGCCCTGATCGCCTTCGCCTCGGCCACGCACGACATCGCGGTCGACGGGTTCTACATGCTCGGCCTCACGAAAACCGGGCAGGCGCTCTTCACGGGAGTCCGCGGCACCTTCTACCGGGTCGCGATGCTCTTCGCCTCAGGCGGGCTCGTCGTCCTCGCCGGGCACATCGAGAGGATGACGGGGGATGTCCCGCTCAGTTGGATCGCCGCCCTCGGCGCCGCGGGCGCCGTCTTCGCCGCACTCGCCCTCTTCCACGCATGGTACCTCCCCCGCCCCGCCTCCGACGGCGCGCGGCGCGGGGGGACGAAGGGAGGGGCCTCCTTCCTCCCCGTCTTCCGCTCGTACTTCGCGCAGCCGCGGATCGGGGCCGTGCTCGCGTTCATCCTCCTCTACCGCCTCGGGGAGGCGATGCTGGTGAAGATGGCCCTGCCGTTCCTCCTCGACCCCCCGGCGCGCGGGGGTCTCGGCCTCTCGACCGAGAGCGTCGGCGTCATCTACGGAACGGTGGGGACATGCTGCCTCCTCGCCGGCGGAATCCTGGGGGGACTGCTCATCGCCCGCTTCGGCTTCCATCGGTGCATCTGGCCGATGGCGCTCGCCCTGAACGCGCCCGACCTCGGCTATGTCTATCTCGCATGGGCGCGGCCTTCCCTCCCCTGGGCCTGCGGGCTTGTCGCGGTCGAGCAGTTCGGCTACGGCCTGGGCTTCACCGGCTTCACCGTTTTCCTCATGTACATCGCGCGGGAGCCGTTCAAAACCGCGCACTACGCCATCTCGACCGGCCTCATGGCGCTCGGCATGATGCTCCCGGGCGCGGCGAGCGGTTTCATACAGGTGCGGCTCGGCTACCCCGCCTTCTTCGCCCTCGTCTGCCTCCTGACCCTGCCCGGGATGGTGTCCATTCTCTTCATCCCCGTGGAAGAGAACCGGCGCCCCGAAGTCGAAGGTTGAAAATGTGGAGTGAAACAGGTACTATCATCCATCCGAGAGGCGGCGCATGAAACTCATCGTCCAGATCCCGTGCTACAACGAGGAGCCGTATCTCGCGGCGACGCTCCGCGACATCCCGCGCGCGATCCCCGGCGTCGACGAGATCGAGATCCTGGTGATCGACGACGGCTCCACGGACCGCACCGCGGAGGTCGCCCGCGAGGCCGGCGTCCGCCACTGCGTCCGCTTCCGGAACCGGAAGGGGCTGGCGCAGGCGTTCATGGCGGGGCTCGACGCCTCGCTCCGGGCGGGCGCCGACCTCATCGTCAACACCGACGCGGACAATCAGTACTGCGGGGCGGACATCCCCGCCCTCATCAAGCCGATCCTCGACGGCGACGCCGATATGGTCGTCGGAGACCGGAGGATCGACGAGGCGCCCCAGTTTTCCCCGCTCAAGAAATTTCTCCAGCGCTGGGGGAGCTGGGCGGTGCGCCGCATCTCCGGCACCGACATCCCCGACTGCACGAGCGGCTTCCGGGCCTACAACCGCGAGGCCGCGCTCCGGATCAACATCGTCTCCCAGTTCACCTACACCCTGGAGTCGATCATCCAGGGCGGCAAGAAGAACCTCGCCATCGCCCACGTGCCGGTCAGGACGAACACGGAGACCAGGGAGTCGCGCCTCTTCTCGAGCATGGGCGAGTACGTAAAGCGGTCCCTGAGCACCATGGTGCGCATCTACACCATGTACGAGGCGTTCAAGGTGTTCACCTTCATCGGCACCTCGTTACTCGCCCTGGGCGCCCTGCTCGCCCTCCGCTTCATCTTCTTCTACGTCACCGTGAGCGGGCAGGGGCACCTCCAGTCGCTCATCTTCGCCGCCATCTTCACGATCACCGGATTCCAGGTGCTGCTCATCGGCCTCGTGGCCGACATCATCTCCTCGAACCGGCGGCTGCTCGAGGACGCGCTCTACCGGATACGGAGGATGGAGCTTAAGACTAAGCTGTAAGCACTAAGCCACAACCACGGAGAACACGGATGAAGATACTTGTCACGGGCGGCGCCGGTTTCGTCGGGAGCTTCCTCGTCGACCGCATGATCGAGGAGGGGCACACGGTGCGGATATTCGACAACCTCGACCCGCAGGTGCACCCCGGCGGGAAGAAGCCGGACTACCTGAATAGCAACGCCGAGTTCGTGCAGGGGGACGTCCTCGACTACGAGGCGCTGAAGCGCGCCGTCGAGGGGATGGACGCCGTCTCTCACCACGCCGCCGCGGTCGGCGTCGGGCAGTCCCAGTACGAGGTAAAGCACTACACGGACGTGAACATCGGGGGGACCGCGAACCTCCTCGACATCCTCGCGAACCACCCCCACCGCGTGAGGAAGCTTATCGTCGCGGCGTCGATGAGCAGCTACGGCGAAGGGGCCTACGCCTGTGCGAACTGCGGCCGGGTGCGCCCCCCGCTCAGGACCGAGGAGCAGTACCGTCGGGAGGAATGGGAGTGCCGCTGCCCCGGCTGCGGCGGCCCGCTCTCCCCGGTGCCGGTCCGCGAGACCGACGAGCGTTTGGTGAACTCGATCTACGCGATCACCAAGATGGTGCAGGAGGACATGTGCCTCAACATCGGGCGGACCTACGCCATCCCCACCGTCGCCCTCCGCTACTTCAACATCTACGGGCCGCGGCAGTCCCTCTCGAACCCGTACACCGGCGTCGCCGCGATTTTCATGAGCAGAATCAAGAACGACAAGCCTCCCGTCATCTTCGAGGACGGGGGGCAGTCGCGCGACTTCATCTCGGTCCACGACATCGTCAGTGCGAACATGCTCGCCCTGAAGAGCCCGAAGGCCGACTACGGGGCGTTCAACGTCGCCTCGGGGAGGGTCACGACCGTTCTCGAAATCGCCGAGACGATCAACGAGCTCTGCGGGAAAAAGATCAGGCCCGATATCACGAAGAAGTTCCGCAAGGGCGACGTCCGCCACTGCATCGCCGACACGACGAAGATCCGCGAGGCGCTCGGCTTCACGACGGGCGTCTCGTTCCGGGACGGGATGGTGGAGCTCATCCGCTGGAGCGAGAAGGCCGTCGCGATCGACCTCGTGGACAAGGCGACCGCCGAGCTCAAGGCCCGCGGCATCGTCGAGGGCTGACGGACGGGGTCAGGGTGGCACCTATTTCCGGATGTCATTCCCGCGAAAGCGGGAATCCAGCGTTACACGCTTCAACGTCTGGACGCAGATGAACGCAGATCGTCAGGATGGACG
>JBAXOY010000159.1:0-3895 GCA_037133055.1 Chlamydiota bacterium | reverse complement strand
CACCAGCGCTAAGTCGGGGAAGGGGAGCGCGTCAAGGTCCGCGACGGGTCTCCCCTGGACGACGGGGTCTTTCAGCCTCCCCTCGACCACGTCCGCGATGACCTCCTCCGCCTCGCCGACGACGACCTGCCGGGCGTGGAGGATCGCCTCTTCGGGCAGGAGGCTCGCGTGGACCCCGCCGATGATCACTTTCCCGCGCGGGAATTTGTCCGCAATCTCGTAGCCGCGCGGCGCGGTGGCGGTGAGGATGGAGATGCCGATCAGGTCGGCATCAAGGCGGGAGTAGTCGGGAGTGAAAAAATCCTCGTTGTAGATCTCGACCTCGTGCCCCCGGTCCCTGAGGATCGTCCCAAGGTAGACGGGGCCGAGAAGTGGCATCGGGAGCTTGCTGTAGACGTTCGCCCCCGACGAGCGGGGCTCGATGAAGACGATTTTCATTTCCGGCACCTTGCAGGCCCTCCGCCGCGCGCCGGGCGGACTCACTATTCTACCATCGCGCGCGCGGGGTGAAGAGCAAAATCGAAGGCAAAATCGAAGGCAGCACATCGGGGGACCCTCGCAGCCCCGCGCCTTACGGGAGGATCCCCGGACACTCCGGTGTTTCACCGCGCAGGGCGGTTATGCTACACTGCCCCCCACAGCGTACCCCCATCATGCAAAACCAGGCCCTCAGCTACGAGATTGTGGATTCGATCGAGAGGATTCCACGGGGCGAGTGGGACGCCGTGTTCGGCGATGTCCCGGAGGGATACGACTTCCACCGCACCCTGGAGATATCGGGCCTCCCCGACTTCGCCTTCTTCTACGCGGTGCTCTTCGACCGCGAGCGCATCCTCGCCATCGCGCCGCTCTTCACCTGCGACTTCAAGCTCGATATCCCCCTCGCGGGGTTGGGCGGGCGTCTCATACGCCGCATCCGCCGTTTCCTGCCGCGTTTTTGCGTGACGCGGACGCTCTTCTGCGGCTCCCCGTTCGGAGAGCACGGGGTCATCGGGATCAGGCCCGGGGCCGCGGACCGGGACGCGGTCGTCGAGGAGCTCGAGCGCGCACTGGACGGATTCTCGAAGGCCCGCGGCATCCCGTTCATCGTCTTCAGGGACTTCAGGGAGTGCGACGCCCCGCTGCTCGACCCGCTCCGTCGGAGGGGGTTCGCGAAGGTGCGGAGCCTCCCCAACGTCGTCACCGACCTCGACCGCCCCACCTTCGACGAGTACCTGAAGGAGCTCTCCCGGGCCACGCGGAAGGATGTGCGCCGCAAGGTGAAGAAGGCGCTCGCGGAGGCGCGCGTGCGGGTCGAGATCGCGGACGACGTCGCCCCGATCGCGGACGATATATACCGCCTCTACCTGAATACCTGGGGGGCGGGGGGCGCGCGCTTCGGGAAGCTGACCAGGGACTATTTTCTCAACGCGGGGACGCAGATGAAGCCGCGCGCGAAATATTTCCTCTACCGCACGGACGGCAGGCTTGCCGCCTTCAATTTCTGCTTCGCGCACGGGGACCTCCTCATCGACAAGTTCATCGGGTTCGACTACGAGATATCCCGCCGGCACAACCTCTATTTTGTGAGCTGGTTCTGCAACATCGAGTGGTGCCTTGAGCACGGCGTGCGCCGCTACCAGACCGGGCAGAACGGCTACGGGCCGAAGCTGAGGCTCGGGGGCAGGCTTATCCCCCTCAATGCGTACCTCCGGCACCGGAAACCGCTGGCCGACCTCGTCATCAAGGCGGCCGCGCGGATGATGAGGCGGGGCTGAGCATCACCCGCCGGAACGAGGAGCCATGCGCGCAGGGACGTTGCTGATCGCCGCCGTGTCGATCCTGTTCCTCCGGGCCCCCGTCTGCCGCGCCGCGGATCCCCCGTTTCCCGGCCCCCTTTCGCTCTCCATCAGGGAGACGATCGAGCTCGCCTACTCGAACAACAAGGACCTCCAGATACAGGAGAAGGAGATCAGGGCCGCGCGCGCGGCCCGGCTCGGGGCGGTGAGCCCGTTCCTCCCGCAGGTCGGCGCAAACGGAGGATTCACCCACAACAGCGCGACGCTCTTCGAGCGCGGCAACACCCCGTTCGCATTCGATTCGGAGAAGGACCTCGGCGTCTTTACCGGCTACAAGGAGAACATCAACGCGGGCGGCACGGTTGCCCAGTCGGTCTACCGCGGGGGAGGGGACTACGCCGCCCTGAAGAAGGCGAACCTCGAGATCAGGGTCCAGGAGGAGACGCTCAGGGCCCGGCGGCTCGATGTCGAATTCGAGGCGAAGCGGCTCTACTACGGCCTCCTCCTCGCGCAGGAGAACGAGTGCATCGCCGAGGACCTGCTCACGCAGGCGCAGGCGCACTACGCGGACGTGAGCCACAAGTACTCCCAGGGGACCTCCTCGCGCTTCGATCTCCTCCAGTCAAAGGTCCACGTCTCCCTGCTCATCCCCCAGCTCGTCCGGGCGCAGAACTCCATCGAGCTGATCGACGCCGACCTGAAAAAGCTCCTGAGCCTCCGGATGCAGGACCGGATTGTTTTGACGGAGCCGCTCGAGCACACCCTCATCGCCATCGACGAGGAATCATTTTTGAAAAGGGCCTATGCGCAAAAGCCCGAGATGATCCTCAAGGCCCTCGGCGTGGACATGGGGGCGTGGTCGATCCGGCAGGCCCGGGCGACGCGCCTGCCCCAGGTCGATGCGGCGCTGAACACCTCTTTCCAGTCCGACGAGCTGGGGAACATGTTCAACTCCCGGCACAACCTCTGGAGCGCCGGGGTGAACGTGACCGTCCCGATCTTCGACGGCTTTTACACCACATCGAAGGTGGACGCCGCGTGGGCCCGGTACGCCCAGGCGGGCCTGTCGAAGGAGAACACGGCGGAGATGACGGCGGTCGAGGTGCGGCGCGCCTGCCTCGACCTGCGCCAGGCCCAGACGATCATCGATTCCCAGCGCGACAACATCGTCGAGGCGCGGGAGGCGCTGCGGATCTCGGAGGTCGCGTACGACAACGGCGTCGTGACGAACCTCGATGTCCTGGACTCGCTCGTCTCCCTGAGCCAGGCTCAGCAGTACTACGCCTCGGGGATCTACGACTATCTCATGGCGAATGCCTCGCTCGACAGGACGCTCGGAGAGAGCGTGGTGACGCCGTAGCCCCCGGCGCGGCCCGGGGGAAGGGGAGGAGGGCTCGAATGCAGGACGCACTACTGAAACGGCTCAAGGGTATCGCCGCCGCTGCGAGGGCGAACCGGATGCGCATCGCCGTCATCGCCCTCTCGGCCGCGGCGGCGGTCGCCTGTCTCTTTCTCCTCGTCCGGTACGAGGAGAAAGCCCGCCGCAGGACCCTCAAGGCCTCCGGCACGATCGAGGGCGACAACGTGCGGATCTCGTTCCGGGTCGGGGGGAAGATCACGGAGCTCCTGACGGACGAGGGCCGGGTGATCAAGGCCGGCGACATCGTCGCGCGGCTCGACACGGACGAGCTCTCGAAGATCAGGGACGAGGCCGCGGCGTCGCTCAGGGCGGAGGAGTACCGGAAGGAGCTCGCCGCCATCGACTACGCGCGCATCGAGAACCTCTTCCGGGCGGGCGCGGTCTCCGCCCAGAAGAGGGACGAGGCGAGGACCAAGGCCGACTCGACGAAGGCGAACGTCGAGCAGCTGAAGGCTCAACTGGCGCTCGCGGAGACGCGGCTCGGCTACGCGGACCTCGCCTCGCCGCTGAACGGCTTCGTCCTCGTGAAAAGCGCCCTGGCGGGCGAGGTCGTCCAGGCGGGCGCGCCGGTCTTCACCTCGATCGACCTGAACAACATCTGGGTGACCGCGTACGTGAATGAGACCGACCTCGGCAGGGTGAAGCTGAACGCGAAGGCCTCTGTCGAGACCGATTCGTATCGCCGTAAAAGGTACCC
>JBAXOY010000158.1:0-3948 GCA_037133055.1 Chlamydiota bacterium | reverse complement strand
TGTAACGACGTGTTCGGCTACTCGCCGGAGGAGATGACGAACTGCCGGTCGTCGGTGGCGCATCCCGACGATGCCGTGAAGGTGAAGGAGGCCCTCGAGGAGGCGCTCAAGGGGCGAAGCGGCTCGAACTTCGAATACCGGATCACGACGAAGGGCGGGGCGGTAAAATGGATCTCGCACTCATGGTCCCCGATAACCTCCGACGGCAAACTCAGGATGATCGTGGGCGTGATGCGGGACATCACCGATCGCCGGAAGATGGAGGAGGAGCTCATCAAGGCTCAGAAGCTCGAGTCCGTGAGTGTACTCGCGGGGGGAATCGCCCACGACTTCAACAACATCCTCACGGCGGTCTGGGGCTATCTCTCGCTCGCGAAGGCGGCCGCCCGCCCGATGAAAGAAGTCGTCGAGCTCCTCGCAGAAGCCGAGAAGGCATCGGTGAGGGCGCGCGACCTCACCCAGCAGCTCCTCACCTTCTCGAGGGGGGGGACGCCGGTCAAGAATCCCCTGGCCCTCGGGGCGGTCTTGAAGGATGCAGCCGGTTTCGCGCTCAGCGGCTCGAACGTCAGGTGCGAGATGGCGGTTCCCGAAAACCTGTGGCTGGCCGAGGCGAACGAGGGGCAGGTGAGCCAGGTGATCAACAACCTCGTGCTCAACGCCATCCAGGCGATGCCGCGGGGGGGCGTCATCCGGATCTCTGCCCGGAATGTGCGCGCGGGCTCCGTCGAGGGGATGCCGCTCTCCGGCAGGGACTATGTCATGATCTCGGTCAGGGACGAGGGGATCGGGATACCCGAGGAGCAGATCCAGAAGATTTTCGACCCGTACTTCACCACGAAGCAACGGGGGAGTGGGCTCGGCCTTTCGATCTCCTACTCGATCGTCAGGAACCACGACGGGGCGATCACGGTGACCTCGGCGCTCGGTGAAGGGACCACCTTCCGCGTCTACCTGCCCGTCGCCGAAACGCAGGCAGTCCCCGAAGTGCGCAAGGCGAATAATCCGCCGAACGGCACGGGACGTATCCTTTTTATGGACGACGACGAAGTGGTGCGGTCGGTCGGGAGGAGGATGCTGGAGCATCTCGGGTACGAGGTCGCCATTGCCGGGGACGGCGGGGAGATGCTCGCGAGCTACGGGAAAGCCATGGAGGATGGGAAGCCGTTCGACGCGGTGATCATGGACCTTACCATCCCCGGCCTCATGGGAGGCAGGGAGGCGATCGCCAAACTGCTCCTTCTCGACCCGCGCGCGCGGGCGATCGTCTCGAGCGGCTACTCGAACGACCCGGTGACGGCGAACCTCGCAGAGTACGGATTCGCGGGGTTCGTCCCCAAGCCGTACCGGATAGAAGAGTTTGCCGCGGAGTTGAGGAGAGTGCTCTCCGGGGGAGACGCGGCATGAAGCCCGTCATCGTCGGGAGGGCCGGCGTGGACAAGCGCGTGGATCTCATCGCCGCGGGGATGACCGGGGCGAGCGAAAAGACGCTGAAGGTGATAGCACTCAAGGGGGACAGAGTATGCCCGGCCCGCTCTCGAGTTTGACGCAACTCAAGAAGACCATCGACGCCCGGGGGTGGTTCCGCGACGCCCGCCTCGTCTACCACGGCCTCGGCCCCGTCGGCGCCCACATGTTCGCCCACTTCATGCCGGTCACGACGATCATCTCCCTCTACTACGGGGACGAGGTCGCGCGCTACATCGAGGCGGAGTGGGGAACCAAGGTTTTCTCCTACGAGAAGATGAACCGCGTCCGCGTGATCGACGCCGGCGACTATTACCTGAACTTTCTCCGCGACCACGGCCTGGAGATCGCCGCGCACGTCGGTTCGCTCGGCGGGAAGCCCTGCCTCGCCCCGTTCGCCCCCTCCGACCCGATCCACGAGTTCATCTACACCCGCGTCCCGCACTGGAGGCTGCTCACCCATATCAAGATTGCGCAGGACTATTTTGAGTTCAAGGCGCGCCTCGCCCAGGAGGCCGGGAAGATCGGCATCCCGATGCCGCCGGAGAGCATCGTCCTGCCCTTCGGGAAGCTCGACTATACAAAGCTCGCCGACAGGTTCGAGGGCGCCTTCGTCATCCAGACTCCCCTCTCCCAGGCGGGCCGGGGGACGGAGTTCATCTTCAACGAGGCGGATTACGCGCGGGTCATCGGAGAGAAGCGGCGGCTGATGGGGCACGCATTCGCCGCGATGTCCGCGAAGATCACGCCGTTCCTCTCCGGGCCGAGCCCCAATTGCACCGGGTGCGTGGTGAACGGGACGGTCGTCGTGTCCCAGCCGGACATCCAGGTGGTCGGCGACCCGTATTTCGTGAAGCTCCCCGGGCAGTACATCGGCTCCGACTACACCGTCAATGCGTTCTCCCCCGAGCAGGTGCGGCTGATGCAGGACGTGGTGAAGCGCGTCGGCGCGTGGATGGGCTCGCACGGCTACCGCGGCAACTTCGGGGTGGACTTCCTCTCGACCGTGGACAAGGACAACCGCGTGAAGGAGATCTTCGTGAGCGAGGTGAACGCCCGGATGGTGGGGGAGTCGCAGTACCTCGCGGACTTCCAGGCGATGCGGGACAGCGTGCCGCTCACCTTCTTCCACCTCGCCGAGTGGTTCGACGTGAGGGAGGTAACGAAGGGCGAGATCGAAGAGTACAACCGCACTCTCCCGGAGATCTGTGGCTCGGCCCTCACGCTCTACACGCAGAAGAAGGGGATCTTCACGCCGAAGGGCGGCGTCACGGCGGGGATCTACCGCAGGGAGAATGGAAAGCTCGTGCGCGTGAGGGACGGGTACCTCCTCTCGCAGACGAAGGCCGACGACGAGTTTGTCCTCTCGGTCGGCGTGCCGTGGGAGGGGCTCGTGATCGGGCACCCGAAGTACGGCGACTGCAACGTGAGCCTCTGCTACATCCTCACCCGCGACAGCATCGTCGACCCGCACAACTATCGGATCGTGAGCACAAAGTGGCGCGAGATCGCCGACCTCGTCACCGAGTCGATAGGCCTCGTCCCCTGCGAGCCCCGGGAGCTGATCAAGGAAAAGAAGGGCTAGATCGGTACTGTCTTTTTTTGCGGTATAGGTCCTATAGGACCTATGGAAAAACCGACGGCACCGGACCGATCCCATTAAAGGTATTGACGACACCCCCCCTTCGTGTAATATATAGCCGTATTGAGATATAACTATCTATGAGAACCATTGAAAAACTCTTCAAGGCCCTTGCAGACCGCAACCGGCTCCGCATCCTCAAGATGCTCGAGGCGCGGCCGCTCTGCGTTTGCGAGATCACGCACGTGATGGGGATCGCCCAGTCGAGCGTCTCCCGCCACCTCGCGATACTCAGGGACGCGGGGCTCGTGGATGACGAAAAGAACGGGCAGTGGACCAGTTATTCGCTATCGGCCGGCATCGACGACGCGGTGGCAACGCTCGTCACCTCGCTCAGGCGGTGGGGGAATGACGACCCGCAGGTGACCGCGGACAGGGCGAAGCTCCCGGGCGTACGGAGGGAGAATCTGTGCGGGAAGCCGTAAAAAATTTTAGCAGGAGACATCGCTGAATCTACATTTCGCTATAAAGGAGGCCGTAATGAAGATCGAGATACTCGGCACCGGGTGTACGAAGTGCGCGCAGCTCCTCGCGAACACCGAGCAGGCGGTGCGGGAGACGGGGGTGCAGGCGGAGATCGTAAAGGTGACGGAGCTCCGCGAGATCGTGAGGCGCGGCGTGATGTTCACCCCGGCCCTGGCCATCGACGGCACGGTCAGGAGCTCGGGGAAGGTGCTGAGTTCGGAGGAAATCACGCGCTTATTCCCGGCGGGGTGAGGCGCCGCATCCCCCGGATCCGGAATGCAGGAGAAAACAAGATGAAGCGGTGGAAGGAGGTGCGCACATTCGCGGTCCTCACGGCAGTGTTTCTCTTTGCCTACTATGTCCCGCTCGGGAGCGCG
>JBAXOY010000157.1:0-3968 GCA_037133055.1 Chlamydiota bacterium | reverse complement strand
ACCGTTAAAGCCGGATCAGTATAGGAGTTGTACCCCCCGAAACTGTCCCACTACGGCAGGGGAAATAATCGGGCAGGGGAAATAATGCTGTTGACCTTTGCCGGGAGATGTGCGAAAGTACCCCGGAGATCAGGGTAGGGCCTTGAAGCGCCGGGCGACGCGGCGTGCGGGCCGTGAGGGACACGCGTGAACTCACGGCCTTTTTGTGCAGGTGCCTCTTCGGATGTCTCTCCCGGTCTTTGTTCGCGGAGGGCCTGCGTCACCCCTGCGAGAGTGCGTGAAGCCACCGGTGGATTCCGGGAAAGGGAGAACGATGATGAAGCGTTACACGATGTGCGCGGTGCTGGGCGCGTGCGCGGCGGCGGTTGCGCTCGCCGGCTGCGGCGAGAAGGGAACAAAGGCGGTGAGCGGCGGCGAGGCCGTTGCCCTAGTGAACGACACGGCGATCCCCCGCGCGGAGGTGGACCGCCTCACGGACGCGTTCATGAAACAGTTCGGCTCGGGCATATCCGCCGAGCAGCGGGCCTCCATCAAGGGGGCGCTCGGGAAGCAGGCGCTTGACAACCTGATCAACCAGAAGCTCCTCGTGCAGGAGGCCGAGCGGAAGGGCATCTCCGCGGACCCGAAGGCCGTCGAGGCCCAGATGGCGAAGTTCACGCAGATGTTCCCCGATCCGGGCAAGCTCAAGGAGCAGCTCTCCGCCATGGGCGTCACCGAGGATGAGCTGAAGAGGGACGTCGCGCAGAACCTGAAGATCAAGGCGCTTATCGAGAAGCAGGTGCCGGAGGGGCAGGAGCCGACGAAGAAGGAGATCGAGGAGTTCTACAAGGCGAACCCCCAGAACTTCGACGTGCCCGAGCGGGTGCAGGCGAGCCACATTCTCCTCGCGACCGCCCCCGGCGACACCCCCGAGAAGAAGGCCGAGAAGAAGGCCGCGCTCGCCGCGATACGCGAGAAAATCGTGAAGGGCGCCGACTTCGCCCAGTGCGCGAAGGAGAGCTCAGACTGTCCGAGCAAGTCACGCGGCGGCGACCTCGGCTTATTCGAGAAGGGGAAGATGGCCCCGGAGTTCGAGAAGGCGGCCTTCTCCATGAAGAAGGGCGAACTCAGCCAGGTCGTCGAGACGTCGTTCGGCTATCACCTGATAAAGGTGACAGACCGGAAGGAGCCGGAGAAGTCGTCGCTCGAGAAGGCGTCGGAGCAGATCAGGACCTTTCTCTCGCAGCAGAAGAAGGGGAAAGGCGTCCAGGAATACCTCGCGAAGCTCCGCGCCTCGGCCAAGATCAGCTACCCCTCGCCGGAGTTCCAGCCCGCCGCGATGCAGCCCGCCCCCGGGCAGGCCGCCGCGCCCGGCGCGCCGCAGGCGGCCCCGCGGACGATCAGGCTTGCCCCGCCGAAAGGGCAGCCCGAGCAGCCGGCCGCGAAGGCCGGTTCGCCCGCCGGGGCGCAGGAAGCCCCCGCCCCGGTGGCGCCGAACGCCGGGAAGTAGCGGTTCCCCGGCCGGCGATGGGGCGCAGTTTTACCCGCACTCTCTCTCAGGGGGTGCGGTTTTTTATTCCCGCTTTTCCGTCACGGTGAGCCGGGCAGTGTCGCCCCAAGTGGGGCCTGCGATCAATTGTAGTCCCCTCCCCCCTTGAGGAGGAGGGCTGGGGTGGGGGGTGGAAACGCGTCCCACCGCAATTGAGGCGTAACACCGTGCCCCACCCGGCACTGTCGCCACCCGGCACTTGACCCGGCGCCCACCCCTTGGTATGCTCGCCTCATCGGACGTGCATGACGCACGAGCCGGAGAGGAGGCGGGCGTGATCCCCATCATCGTCATTGTCGCCGTCGTGCTGTTTTTTATGGGCATCCGGATCATCAGGCCCACGCATCGGGGCCTGATCGAACGGCTTGGCAAGTACCGGCGGTACGCGAATCCCGGATTTCACTGGATCATCCCCGTGATCGACCGGATGTTCCAGGTGAACACCACCGAGCAGATGGTGGATGCCCAGCCGCAGGAGATCATCACCAACGACAATCTGAACGCCCGCGTCGACGCCCAGGTCTACTTCAAGGTCAAGCGGGACGAGGAGAGCGTGAAGTGCTCCCTGTACAACGTGAACAACTACCAGTGGCAGATCGTCAACCTCGCCCGGACGACCCTGAGGAACATCATCGGCACGCTCACCCTGAAGTCGGCGAACAGCGAGCGCGGCAAGATCAACGAGGAGCTCCACAAGACCCTCTGCACCGAAACGCAGCACTGGGGGATCGATATCGTCAGGACGGAGCTCAAGGAGATCGACCCGCCGAAGGACGTCCAGGAGACGATGAACAAGGTCGTCAAGGCGGAGAACGAGAAGATCGCCGCCGTGGACTTCGCCACCGCGACCGAGACCGCCGCCGACGGGCAGAAGCGGGCTGAGATCAAGAAGGCCGAGGGGATCAAGCAGGCGCGTATTCTCCAGGCCGAGGGCGAAGCCGGGGCGATAAAGCTCGTGAACGAGGCGGCCGAAAAATATTTTATCGGGAACGCCCAGGTGCTGCGCAAGCTCGAAATGGTGGAGAAGGCGCTCTCGACGAACGCGAAGGTTGTCATCCCTCAGGGCGCGGAGCTGGTCAACGTGATCGGCGAGCTCGCGGGGGTGCTGCCGCTGAAGAAGGCGTGAGATGAGAAACGAATAACAATCAACGCATGACGTACGGCATCACCACGGAGGGCACGGAGGTTATACCATCCATAACCCGTCGAGGCCTTCGCGGAGCCGCTGTCGATGCAATAGCCGCCGGAGGGCGGCGTGGACATGAACGGCTGGAAGTTGACGGAGATGCTCGCGGGCGTGCTGCCTGAACTGAGGGGATCCGTCCCGCTCTGTATCTCGATGTAATCAGTATAGGTGTCCCCGTCCGTGTCGGCGAGCGAGGGGTTCGTATCCGTGGGCGCGCGGTAGGTCACGGTCCCGTCGTGCCAGTACTCCTCGGCGTCGGTGAGCCCGTCGCGGTCGGTGTCGATGACCGGGTAGTCCGCGTACTTCTTCACTCCCCCGGTATCCTGTCCCATGTAGATGACCCCGTCCGAAGGAGAGGTCCTGACGAAACTGATCCCCTCCTGGTCCGCGCCGGGGAGCGTGTACTCGGCTATATAGGTGTTGTCCGTCATGATTTCACGGATATAGTTCGACGAGTCGTAGATCAGGTAGAGCGTTCTCGTGTGCATGTTGTACTGCATGTCGGAGAGATCGCTTCGCCCCGAGACGGGGGTGAGGGTGGCGACGTGGGACACGCTGCCGCTTGAGGAGAGATCCACGTCAAAGATATATATCTTCCCGTCTTCCTGCATGCCCGCGTAGAAAAGCCCCGCCGACCGACTGGTCCCGTACGGGTGGTGCCCGTCAGGGACGAAGGTGAGCGCCTCGAGTCCGCTGTTCGGGTTGACGCTGGCCATCCAGGGGGTGAGATCCCAGGACTTCCCCGTGAGCGCCCCGGTCGAGACATCGAATTCGAAGATGGAATCGGGGTTCTCGACACCGAGATAGAGGCGGGTGCTCGAAAAGTCGGCGACGGTGATCCCCTCGAGGTCGTACCCCCCCGCGTACCAGTTGACCACGCCGCTGCCGTTGGACCCCATCCTGCTGACGTACCCGTTGTCGCTCACCAGGAAGAGCACCCCCAATTCATCATGCCAGACGATGCCGCTCGGTTCGTACCAGGCGGCAAGTCCGCTCCCGATCCCGGATCCGCTGTCCCCGGGCCATTCGGCGGAAAGGGCGGGGCGGGGGAGAAGGAAGGCGAGAAACACCGGCAGCCCGAGCAGTCCGAGTACGGTTCTCATACTAAAAAAGTAGCATATTTATTGCCCCGCTGCAGTACTGTCCGGTCTAGCAACTTTGAGAATCACGTAACATACACATCATGAATAAATTAGATTGCAAAACAGCTTTTTTCGATTTCAACTCGACTGCATGTTTTGGCAGCCTTTCCAG
>JBAXOY010000156.1:0-4003 GCA_037133055.1 Chlamydiota bacterium | reverse complement strand
TATTCATGATGTGTATGTTACGTGATTTTAAAAGTTGCTAGACCGGACAGTACTGATCGCAAGTACATAAACATTATAACATCTTTCCGCGGTAAAAGATGTAAAATAATCCCTGTCCGGCGCTCTCAACGCGTGCCCCGGCTGCGGGGCGCGTGCTATAATGGCGAAACCGCAGGGGGGCCACGCCATGCACAAGATCGGGGTGATCGGGACGTTCGGCGTGGGAAAGACCACGTTCATCCACCGGCTCTTCAGCGAGCTCAAGTATCGCGCCTTCCAGGTGGAGATGGTGCCGGAGCTCTCCCGCCTCTGCCCCTACGACATCAACGAGAGCGGGGCCGTGACGCGGGGGCAGTACTGGATACTGAAGGAGCAGATCCACCTTGAGCTTGAACACGCGGAGCGGATGCCCGATTTCCTCCTCTGCGACCGCTGCGTCTTCGACAACACCATCTTCGCCCTGCGCGGGGCCGAAAAAGGGTACGTGGACGCCGCCGTCTGTTCCCTCATACGGACTGTCGCCGCGAACTGGCAGAAAACCTACTCCCTGCTCGTCTATGCCCGGATGGAGGACTGTCTCCGGCTGAGCAGGAACCGCGGGATGGAGGACGGCGTGCGCTCGACCAGCGAGGAGTTCCAGCTCGACATCGAACGTCGCATCAGGGCGGCGTGGGCGGGGTTCCCCGGCGACAAGATCGAGGTGGGCGGGAATCTCACGCAGCGGCTCGACCAGACGATGGAGTGGCTGCGGGCTCACGTGAACGACGACCGCCTCCGCAGCCAGGAATTCCCGCTGGTCTGAGGGGGGGCGCGCAGGTGCGCCGCGTGCTCCGCGGAAGTACACTTTAACCGACGCGTGACACAGGGGGTGCCCATGCCGCTCAAGGTGACCGTAGTGAAGAGGGAGTACGGCGTCTCGATCGTGTCGCCCTCCGGGTCGATAGACGCGAACACCTGTCTCGCTCTGGAAAAAGAGGTCGAGGCCGTCATCGCGGAGGCGCCGAAGATCGTCATTTTCAACATGGGGGGAGTCGACTACATCAGCAGCGCGGGCGTCAGCGTCCTGATCAAGACGAAAAAGGCTCTGAAGGAGAAAAAGGCGAGCCTGGTGATAGTGAACCTCCAGCCGCGGGTCAGGAGGGTGTTCGAGATCATCAACGCGCTCCCGCCTGAACAGATCTTCGAGAGCATGGAGGAGATGGACCGGTACCTCGCAGGGATCCAGCAGAAGCGGTAGCCTCGTGTGGCGCCTTTCCGGGCGGGGGGCGGCGCTGCGGCCGTCCTGAGGTGCCCGCCCCGCCATTGACGGTGCCGGGCTCGGGATGTAGAATATGATGCGGAGGTGAAGATGAGAACAGCCGTCTGTGTCTTTTTCGTTGCCGTCGCCCCGGTCCTTCTGTGCGCGAGTTCCCGCGCCCAGGATCCCGATCTGCCGTCCACCGACTCCTCCGGGTACGCCCCCGGCGCCGGGGTCGGAGTCCTCGGCCCGGTCCCGACGAAACGGCCCCTTCGCCCGATCCCCGGCCATCCACAGGGTGGAGGCCTGACCTCATCGGGAACGTACGGCGGGGTTCCCGGAGTCTCCCTGCAGCAGTCCAATCCCCTGTATCCCACGAGCCGGACCTACTACGAACATTCCCCCAACGCCGCGCGCCCCGACTCGTACGGGCGGATGCGGAGCGTCGGCGGTCCGGATGTGGACACCCGCGGGGGCCAGATGGGGGCCGACTGGTACCGTAACATGCCCGCCCCCAACTACGACTACCGGAACAGGCGGTACTGACGCACAAGGGGCTGTTATGGAGGCTTCCCGTCCATTTTCCCCTCCGTCCTCGATGGGGAGCCTGCCTATCTGTGCACGCCGGCAGGCAGGGGAAGCGTGGGGGGTAAAAGTACCCCCTGAGTGAGTCCCATTATGCTGAAGCGTTCTTCACCCCGGAGGACGCGGAGACACGAAGGATTTGGGTGTCTTCGGCCGGGGGTGCACCGTGGTGACTGCCGGGTGTGATACGCTGTGGTATACTCCTGAAGATGATGAGATCTCTGCTGAAAAGGTACTGTCTACTGCCGCTCGTGGCGACCGCCGCCGCCGGCATGGCGGGCTGCGCCGACTTCGCGAACACCCGCAACTTCGCAACCGTGGGGACCCTGGTGGGCGCGGGGGCGGGGGTCGCCCTCGGCGCCGCGACCGGCCATGTCGCCGAAGGGGTGATGATCGGCGCGGGGGCCGGCGGCCTTATGGGCGGGATGGCCGGGTCCTCGATGGAGAACTACAACAGGAAGAAGGCGGAGAAGGCACTCCTTCAGGGGGTCGAGCAGGATATGCTGACCGGCAAAACCAGGCCGGCGACGGCGACAGGCCCCGGCCACTGGGAGGACGCGAAGAAGAGCCGCTGGGTCGACACCTCGCAAAAGAAGCGCGTGTGGGTCGAGGAGAAGGTCGTCGACGGCAAGGTCGTCGAGGCGCATTTCGAAGAGCGGCTTATCCCCGCCGGCCACTGGGTTGAGGACGAGGAAAAGGTTTGGGTGGAGGACACGCAGTCCCGATCCGCCTCGAAGCCCTGAGCCCCTGCTCCCGCCGCCCAGGCCCTTCCGTAATCCCATGACTATGTTCCGTTTCGCGCGATCGAAACATCCCGGGCCGTCCGGGCCGCTTTCACCCGAGGCGGTTATCGAGGCGCGCCTCGAGAGCGTCCGCGCGCGCGCCAACCTCCTCAAGGCGGAATGCGCCTTCTTTGACGCCCTCGCCGCCCTCCTCGCCGCGGTGTTCGCCGGGTACATCCTCGGGCGTGTGTTCCCGGGGGCGACCGCCATCACCCCCCTCCTCGCCTGCGCGGTTATCGCTTTCATCGCGTTCAGGACGTTTGTGGCATCCCGCCGCTGGACGGGCAGGGACGGCGCCGCCGCCCTCATCGACGGCGAAATGAATCTGAAGCAGCGCCTCGTCACGTTCGGAGAATACGCCTCCCAGCGGGTCAAGCCGCGCCTCTTTGAGCGGCTCGCGGACGATATCGTCGCCGAGCTCGGCCCGGACAGGATACGCAGGATACTCCCGCACCGAACCCCCCCCTCCGCCTATGTCGCCCTGGCAATCGCGCTCGCGCTGCTCCTCGACGCCGCGCTCACGCTGACCGGCATGATCAGGAGAACCGCACCCGAGGTGGAAAAGAGGGAGGAGCGCGCCTCCCGGGAGGAGGAGAAGGCCGGGCAGGAGAGCACCCCCACGCCCACGCCGACCCCGACGCCTGATGGCGAGGGCGGCGGAGGAACGGCGCAGAAGAAGGAGACGCCCACCCCGGGCTACGGCGAACAGCAGCAGATGGCCCAGATGCGACAGGAACTCCGGCAGATGATGCAGGATATCTCCAGGCAGCTCGACCGTGCGGAGCAGGGGGGAGAAGGAGAAATCCCAAATCCCAAATCCAAAATCCCAAAGAAAGGGGAGAATCAGGGGAAAAAGGGCGGGCAGGCGAAAGATTCACAAGAAGGCAAGAGCGGAGAGAAGTCATCCGGCGGCGGGAAAGAGGGGCAGCAGAATCCCGAATCCCCCGGCGCCTCTTCGGCGGCGGCGGGCAGGCAAACCCCAAATCCCAAAGAGGCCGGAGGGGAGCGGGAGAAAAATACTCAGTCAGGAGCGGGAGGCACGGAGAAGCAGGCATCGGCCGCAGGCGGCTCGCAGGAGAAAGGCGCGGACGGGAAGTCTGCCGGCGGGGAGAAGGGCGGAGGGAAGGCTGGGGACGAACAGCGGGGGGGAGAAGGAGAAATCCCAAATCCCAAATCCCAAATCCCAAAGAAAGGGGAGAAACAGGGCGAAAAGGGCAAGGAGCCGGCGAAGGATTCTAAGGACGGCAAAGGCGGGAAAAAACAGGGCGGTGAACAGAGCGATGCCGGCGACCAGGGGCAGGGGGGAATAAATCCGCTGCAGGACCTTGGGCTCAGCGCGGGGGATCGTTCGCCGGGCGGGGGAGGAGCTGAGAGTCTCTCGTCGGGCGGCGGGGGGGCG
>JBAXOY010000155.1:0-4010 GCA_037133055.1 Chlamydiota bacterium | reverse complement strand
CGCGGGGGGCGTATCTCGATGAGCGGGCAGAGACGAGGCACGGCCCCGCGCTCCGCGAGGAGCCCTGCCAGGCGCGACGCCTGCCCCGCGGGGCGCGTCACGAGGACCCTGACGCCGGCAAGAGGGAGCCGGGCGCGACGCGGGAAAGCCAGGCGGCGCGACGCCGCCTTCCCCACGACCAGTATCGCCGGGGGAGCAATATTCCGCGCCCGCGCGCGGGCGGCGATCGTTCCGAGCGCGCCCTCGACTGTCCTCTGGCGCGGGGTGCAGCCGTTTTCGACGATCACCGCCGGCAGGCGGGGGCTTTTCCCCGCGGCGAGAAAGCGCGCGATGATCTCCTCGAGATTTTTCACCCCCATGAGGACCACGAACGTCGAGTCGGCCCGGAGGATGCGGCCCCAGTCCACGCCCCCCCTCGCCAGATCCGCTTCGCGGCCGGTGAGAATCGTCACGGAGGAGCTCACGCCCCTCAGCGTTAGAGGGATCCCCGCGCAGGAGGGCACCGAGAGCGCCGCCGAAACGCCGGGAATGATCTCGCACCGGATCCGGCTGCGGGCGAGGAAGAGCGCCTCCTCCGCGCCGCGCCCGAAGAGCATGGGATCGCCGCCCTTGAGCCGGACGACCGTCATCCCCTCCCGAGCCGCCCGCGCCATCATCCGGTTGATGCGGGACTGGAGGGCGCTTCTCCCGCCGCCCGCCTTGCCCACGCAGACCTTCCGCGCATCTTCGCGCGCGTGGAGGAGAAGGGACGGGTGCGCAAGATGGTCGTGGAGCACGAGGTCCGCCCGCCCGAGGGCCTCCCTCCCCTTCTCGGTGATCAGGCCGGGGTCGCCCGGCCCCGCGCCGACGAGGTATACCGTGCCGGGCCGTTTCATTCCCTCTCCCCCGACTCCGCCGCTTCGTTGAGAATGCGCGCCATCTCCCGCCGCGCGGCCGCCTTCCCCCGCTGTCGCAGCGTCCGCAGCACGGTCGGGCCGGTCAGCCGCCTGAACACGGCCGCCCGCCTTCCTGCCGGAACCCGGTCGAGGACGCCCGGTCGCACGTCCCCCGCGAGATCGAGGAGCACGCCGTACTCGGCGCCGTAACGCGCCCCGATCTCCTCCCGGAGCTGTTTCGCGAGCGCCGGGCTGCCGCCGCCGGTCGAAACGGCGATCCGGAGGGCGCCCCGCGTGACGACCGCCGGGAGAAAGATATCGCAGAGTTCGGGGGCGTCCGCGACGTTCACCATCACGCCCCGTCTCCGCGCCCCGGAGGAGACACGGGCATTCACCTCGGGATCATCGGTCGCGGCAATGCAGAGGAACGCCCCGCGGAGATCGGGGAGAGAACAGGCCTTTCTCCGAAGGGTGATCTTCCCGGCGCGGGCGAGGCGCGCGAGGCCGGCGCACGCGGATTTCGCCACAACCCTGACCTCCGCCCCGGCCGCAAGGAGCCCCCGCGTCTTGCGCGCCGCCACCCCCCCGCCTCCCGCCACCACGCACAGGCGGCCGCGGAGGTCGAGGCACACCGGGTACATGGATCGCGCGCGCATTTTCTACTCGTCACCCTCGAGCCGGCTCTTCCCCCACCCCTGTGCGATGCTCCGCACAAGAAAGACCCGATTCTTCGCATCCACCGCGCCGTGGATGACGAGGGGCGTCGCGTGCTTCATATCCCGCAGCAGCTCCGCGTCCTTCGCGTCGCGGCGCATGGAGCAGGCGATCTTCCCCCCCTCGGCCTCGACGAGAAACATGACCGTGCCGCCCGGCGTCTTCCCGCCCCGTTTCGGGGGATCGAGCGCCTTCACGAATCGCGCCTTGATCTTCAGGGGAAGGCCGGTGAGCTCCTTCGCCCGCGCGAAATCCTCGTGCGACGAGCCGAACCAGCGCGCCTTCGGCGCCGCCTTCGCGGGTTCGCCCGCGCATACCCCCGCGCACGCCCAGAGGCACAGACACACCGCCGCGCGCGTCATCACTTCCTGCATGGTCCCGCCCCCCTCTGCCCACAATAGTAGCGTGTGCACCCCGACTTCGCAATAGTCAACGGCCGCGGCGCCGTGCTATACTTGCGGCGGAATCATCGGAGGTGCTTCCCCATGTCGCACGAGAAGAGGCTGCGCAAGGTCCTCGATTCGACCGTGAACCGGATCGTCAGTTCCTACACCCGGTACGGCGGGATCAACCACATCAAGGGGCCGAACCTCCCCGCGCAGGGGGAGATCATCAGGACGCTCGAGGGCCTCGTCTCCATCATCTTCCCGGGCTTCTTCGACACGAGCGACCTCACCGCGACCAATCTCAAGTACCACGTGGGCGCGAAGTGCGCCTCCGCGTACCAGCACCTCTCGGACCAGATCAACAAGTGCTTCCGCTACTTCTGCAAGAACGAGCATCGCTGCCGCCCCGACACGGTGGAGTGCGCCGTGGACGGGGAACGGGCCTGCCTGCTCAGGGCCCGGGAGATCGCGCGGAAGCTCCTCCAGGAGCTCCCCGATCTCAGGAAGAAGCTCTACACGGACGTGCGGGCCGCCTACACGGGCGACCCGGCGGCGAAAAGCCTCGACGAGATCATCCTCGCCTACCCCGGGCTCTCCGCGATCACCGTGTACCGGATCGCCCACGTCCTCTGGAAGGAAAAGGTGCCGCTCCTGCCGAGGATCATGACCGAGTGCGCCCACTCGCGCACCGGCATCGATATCCACCCCGGGGCGAAGATCGGCGACTACTTCATGATCGATCACGGGACCGGCGTCGTCATCGGCGAGACCACCGAGATCGGCGCGCATGTCAGGATCTACCAGGGCGTCACGCTCGGGGCGCTCACCGTCCCGAGCCACGTCGAGGCGTACCGGTGGAAGAAGCGGCACCCGACCATCGAGGACGGCGTAACGATCTACTCGGGGGCGACCATACTCGGCGGGAAAACGGTCATCGGCAAGGGGGCGGTGATCGGGGGCAACGTCTGGATCACCAGGTCGGTTCCCCCGGGCGCCCACATCATGTTCGAGCCGCCCGCGCCGGGGGCGCGCGGGAAAAAATCCGGGAAGTAACCATATAGTTCCCCTCCCCCTCCGATGGGGGAGGGAGAGGGTGGGGGTGTGGCTGTAGTTGAAAGTTCAAAGTCAAAAGTTGAACGCGCAGAGTGTAACGGTCCGGGAGGACACTGCCCATGAATAGATGGATCGCGCCCGCGGCGATCGCGGCTCTTCTCACCTGTCCGGCCGGCGGCACAACCGCAGGCGTCGCATCCGCACCCGCCTCCCCTCCCCTTCTCCTCGCGAGCGCCGCGCCGCCCGACTCGCAGCCCGCCCCCGAACCGTTCATCGGGAACAAGGGGAGCCGGAAAATCCACAGGTCCGACTGCGTCTGGGGGAAAAAGATCTCCCCGGGGAAAAGAAAATACTTCAAGACCTACCAGGAGGCGATCGCCGAGGGGTACGTCCCCTGCGGCACCTGCAAGCCCGAGTTCGCCGCCGGCCTTCCCGAGCCGACCCATCCGCCGATCCGGGATGCCGACATCATCGCGAGCACGCTCAAGGGCTTCTTCCACCGCGGCAGCTGCGAGTGGGCGCACAAGATCAGCGCCGAACATCTCATGAAGTTCAAGACCCGCGAGGAGGCGATCGCCGCCGGGAAGACCCCCTGCCCGATCTGCAAGCCCTGAGGCTCCCGACGTTCCTCAAATGGAGGGAACTATCTCGTGAGAATACTGCTGCCCGTTGTCACGGTGAGCGCATGTCTCATGTGCGCCGGATGCACCAGCCCCGGCGGCGGGGGCGGGGGACAGCCGGACCTGCTCTCGATGTGCAGGGAGATGACCGGCGAGTTCGGGACTTTCGCGGTCGATGTGAAAGATGAGGTCGTCGACAGGGTGCTCGACGAAACCGCGGGGCTCACCGGGAGGTAAAGCACCAGGGTCACAGGGCAGGGTCACCCATGTAGGCATAAGGCAAGTGTAAAGACACTACACCTGTAAGGCCTACCTCCCCACGTTGCTCAACTTCTACATTCAGCTCTTGCCAGCCGGGCTCA
>JBAXOY010000154.1:0-4054 GCA_037133055.1 Chlamydiota bacterium | reverse complement strand
GTTGAGCTGCTGAAATCCTCGCTCCAGACGACCGCGGCAAGGACCGTGGAAGTCGAGAGGGCGGTGAACAAGAAGAGACACCCTACAACAGCGCATGTGAAGATCGAGAATCGTTTCATCTGGACACCCCTACGTTTTCTTGCCTGATACAGCCGGACACACCCGCGGTCGCCACCATCGCGCCGCCGTACGAGGGACGATAGTCGCTCCACCCCCCGTTCTCTCCCCGCGCATTCTTGTTCGTCGAATTAATATTCCCAACGCGTCATCAACCACGAAAATCCTTTTCTCTCCATGGGTCCATAACATCACCCGCTCACTGCGCTATCGCGTGCATATGGCAAAAGGTAAAGCAAGTAGCGTGCCAGCATCGCCGACTATCTCCATTGCGTAACCTATTGATAATACTATAGTTAGGGATATGAAATGTGCTGAGGTTTTAGACTGTGCCAAAAATGGCCTTTTCGTGCCGAATAGGAAGGCAAAACAATGCCATTATGACATTGTTTTGCCGGCAATGCAAAGTCGTGAATTCTGTGCGGGAAGCTCCGCATAGCGCCGTCCATAGCGCCTGCCGGCATGCAGGAAGCGAAGTCATCCCCCACTTTGAAGCTGTTATCGGAGAGATTTCCCCGCCTCCGGCGGGGCCTGCAATGACGAAATGGGATAGGGGGTAAGGAGGAGTTTATGCGCCTTGGGGGGGAGGTTTGAAAAACTTCTGGCTTATCGAGTAGTGGTCCAGTTTTCTCCGGAATGACCGGAGGGGGCAGCCAAGGTCGCGCGCCGCCTGCGCAACATTGCCGCAGGACTCTTTCAATTTTTCGATTATCAACTGCTTCTCGAAATAATTCACCTTGTCGCTCAGGCGCATCGCCTCCGCCCCATCGGGGGCGCCCAGAACGGCCGGAAGGTGCTCCATCGCGAGGAGATCTCCCTGCACGGACGCAAGTGAACTTTCGAGCACATTCTCGAGCTCCCGCACATTGCCCGGCCAATCATATCGGATAAGAAGGTTCATGGCTCCCGAGGAGACACGCGCCGATTCCTTCCCCAGTTTATTTAAAATGTGCCTCACCAGGAGGGGGATGTCCTCCTTGTGGGTCCTCAGCGGCGGCAACTCCACGTGCAGGACGTTGAGGCGGTAATAGAGGTCCTTGCGGAATCTTCCCTCCTTCACGGCCCGCGAAAGATCTTCATTGGTCGCGGTGATGACGCGGATATCCACCTCGATGATTGTGTCCCCCCCCAATGGCTCAAACTTTTTCTCCTCCAGGACGCGAAGGAGTTTTATCTGGGAGGAGGGGCTCAGCGTCGCGATCTCATCGAGGAAGAGGGTCCCTCCGTCGGCGGAGCGGATCTTCCCCGCCCTGTCGGCCACGGCCCCGGTGAACGCCCCCCTGACATGGCCGAAGAGCTCGCTCTCTATCAGCGTCTCCGGCAGGGCCCCGCAGCTCAAGGCTACCATGGGGCGGTCTCTCCTCGGGCCGTTGAGGTGGATTGCCCGTGCGACCACTTCCTTGCCGCTCCCGGTCTCCCCGGTGATGAACACGCTCGAATCGCTCGCGGCGGCCTTCGCGATGAACCGGTAGACCTCTCCCATCGCCTCGCTTCCCCCGATGATGTTCTCATAGGGCGAGGGAACCCCAAGGCTCCGCCTGAGGGAACGGACCTCGGTGAGCAGGGAGGAATATTCGGCGACCTTCCCGAGCGCAATGAGCAGCTCGTCCTGGTCGAGGGGTTTCGTCAGGTAGTCGAACGCCCCCTCCTTCATCGCGGCGACCGCGTCTTTGACATTTCCGTAGGCGGTCATGATAAGGACCGTAACGTCGGGAAAAAGCTCCTTGACCCTCTCCGTCAGTTGGATACCGTCCATTTCGGGCATCCTGACATCGGTGAGGAGGAGATGGAACCCGCCCTTCTTTAGCTCGGCGAGGGCATGGGAGGGGCTCGCCGCGGTTTCCACGTGGTGGCCCTGCATCGCAAGAAAGGTGGAGAGGCTCTTGCGGGTGTTCTCGTCGTCGTCGAGCAGCAGTATGGACAGCGGTTCCATGGGGTGCCCTATGCCCGGGGAAGAATGATCCGGAAAGTGGTTCCGCTCCCGATCTCGCTCCGGAGAACGATCGTCCCCTTGTGGCTTTCAACGGTGCGGTACACCTGCGAAAGGCCCAGGCCCGCTCCCTGCGCCTTCGTGGTGAAGAAAATATCGAATACCTTGTCCCGTATCTCGGGAGGGATGCCGCATCCGTTGTCCTCCACCTCGATGCACACGCGGTCATCGCGAAGCTCGGTGCGCACCTCAATGCGGCCGCCGGGTTTGAGGGCGTCGCGCGCGTTCAGGAGCAGGTTGAGGAGCGCGTTGTGAAATGCGTTGCTCTCGATCTTGAGACGGGGGATGCCGTCGTCGTAGCGTTCTCCGATCGCGATCCCTGCCTGCCGGAGCATATCCCTGACCCCGCGGACCACGCCCCGGACGAGCTCGTTCAGATCGGTTTCCTCGAGCGTGATGAGGGCCGGCATGGTAAACACCATGAACTTGTCGACCATTTCCTTCAGGCGGGTGATATCCGACCTGAGGATGGAGATGCTCTCGCCGCACAGGTCGCGCGCCCGGTCGATATCCTCCAGGGAGAGGGCTTTTTGGATGTTCGCGGTTGCAAACGACATGGAGTTGAGGGGGTTCTTTATCTCGTGCGCCACGCCGGCGATGAGCTTCGATGTGGCGGCGAGTTTCTCCGACTGGATCAGGCTCTCCTGGGCCTCCTTGAGCTCCTTCAGGTTCTTCTGGAGCGCCGCGGTCCGTTCGGCGACCCTGGTTTCGAGCGTGGCGCTGTGCTGCTTGAGTTCCCGGTAGAGCCGGGCATTCTCAAGCGCGACTGCAATCTGCCCCCCAGTCTGCTTCAATATCTCCTCGTGCTCGGGGGTATAGGCGTTCTCCCTGACGCTGCCCAGGTTCAGCGTCCCGGTGACTTCGCCGCGGTACATCAGGGGGATGACGATCCCCGACCTCACCCCGGTCGCTCGAATGAACGCGTCTTCGGCAAACGAGCCCTCCGACTGGAGGTTCCCGCGGATGAGCGGCTTTTTCTCCTTTACCACCCATTCGATCCCGGTTCGGTCCATGGGGAAAAGGGTCCATCTCCTTTCCTCCGCCCGCGGCTCCATGAAATAGACCGTGCTGAAATTGCGCGCCTCATCGAGCATCGCGATGCTCGCACGGTCAAACTGGATGAGCTTGCGGATTTCACGCGCAACGATGCGGAGGACCTCGTTGAGGTCGAGGCTCGAGCTCAACGCATTGGTGATCCCGTTGATGATGGCAAGGTGCCGGGCCTTCCGCTCCGTCTCCTCGCGGGACGCGGTGAGCTCGCGCGTCCGCTGATCAACCTTCACCTCGAGGCTCCGGGCCAGGTCCTCGAGACGCGCCCCCGATTCCTTGATCTCCGCGATGAGCCTCTCATTGTCGCCGCGGAGCCTGGTTTTCTCGAGCGCCCGCGCCACGGTGTGGAAAAGATCCTTGAGGTCGAACGGCTTCCGCACGTAGCCGAACGCGCCGTACTCGAGCGCCATGACGGCCGTTTCGACCGTTGCGTGTCCCGTGATCATGATGACCTCGGTGGAGGGGGATGTCTTCCTGATGTGGCGCAGCAGATCGATCCCGCTCTCCCCCGGAAGGACTATGTCCACGATGGCGAGGTCAAAGGGGTCGAGTATCTCCTGGCGGGCTTCCTTCACGCTTGGTACACCCCTCATCCGGTAGCCGAGGCGCCCCAGGGAGACCATCATAATGTGCCGGATATCCGCGTCGTCGTCCACAACCAGGATTCGTGCCGTCATGGCCTCAATTCCCCTCGGACCCAGTATACCCCACCCCGCGGCGGATAGTAACCGGGAAAGTGCGCGGGAAAGTGCGGGCTGTAATACGGGATCACTTACGGGGGCCACCTTCTTCCGGATGTCATTCCCGCGAAAGCGGGAATCCGGCGTTACACGCCTCAACGTCGGGACGCAGATGAACGCAGATCGTCAGGATGGACGCGGATAAGACCATGGCGTG
>JBAXOY010000153.1:0-4091 GCA_037133055.1 Chlamydiota bacterium | reverse complement strand
GTTACGGTGAGGTCTACGCGCTGTCAAACGACGGAACATTCTATGCCGTCAACTCCGATAACAGTCTCCTCTGGGGATGCACAATCCAGGGGGGAGTGGATTCAGCGCCGAACATCAGGCGGGACGGCACCATTTACATCGGCTCGATCGACAACTCGCTCTACAGCGTCAATTCTGATGGCACGATTTTGTGGAGTTACTCGACAGCGGGCGACGTCCGGTCATGCCCCGGCATAGGTTCTCATGCCATCTACGTGGGCTCCATGGACAACAGCGTCTACGCCGTGGACCTCGGCGGTGCGCTCTCCTGGAGTTACACGACGGGCGGCAACATCCCCGCCTCCGTCGCCGTGGGCACGCACGCGCTCTACGTGGGCTCCATTGACAACAGCATCTATGCGCTGGATATCAGCGGCGCCCTGTCATGGAGCTATGCGACACGTGCGGGCATCCGCGCATCGGTCGCCGCAGTATCGCATGCGATCTACGCAGGCTCGCTCGACAACACGGTATACGCTCTCACTTCGGCGGGCGCTCTCTCGTGGACCTACGTGACGGGGGAAAGCATCTCCTCGTCGGTCGCCGCGTCGTCGCACGCGATTTACGTGGGCTCCCAGGACAACATGGTGTACGCCATCACCTCTACGGGCGCACTCGCGTGGAGCTTCGAGACCCTCGGGGACGTGGACTCATCTCCCAGCATCGGGTCGGACGGGACTGTCTATGCGGCTTCGACGGATAACACCGTCTATGCCATATATGGGGTGCCCCCCACGCCCGAGCCGACCGAGACTCCTACGATAATGCCCACGTCGACTGAGGCTCCGACTCAGACTCCGACTGAAACACCCACGAATACGCCGACCATCACGCCTACGCAGACTAAGACGCCAACTCAGACTCCGACCGAGACGCCCACGATAACGCCCACGCCGACGGAGACTCCGACTCAGACTCCGACTGAAACACCCATGAATACGCCGACCGAGACGCCCACGATAACGCCTATACCTACTAAGACCCCGACGATCACTCCGACGCCTAGGTATACGCCGGTCCCGCCGACAGTTACACCCGCGCCGGAGCCGACCGCCGTGGTAGTGCTCAACGGGACCACGTTCTCCAAGAACACCCAGTTCACGGCGATATTCACCGTGAATCAGGCTGTCACAAGGATGTTCACCGTCTATGCGGTCATCGTAGTGCCGGACGGGTCAATGTTCGACGCGCGTACCCTGAGCACGAGAATCCTGCCTCTGGCATCGAACGTGAACGGCCTGCCGGAGGGATTTGTTTACACGCTGATGGACCTGAGAATCCCCGCCGTCGCCCCGGCGGGGAATTATACGCTGATGGTGGGGTTCTTCGACCCGAAAGCGAAAATCAGCGGGCCTAGTGACGCCTTCCTGCTGGTGCAAAGTCTATTCAGCATAATGCCCTAGCCTGACAATCAGGGCCGGCGCAACCGCCGTTCAGGCACAGTGGAACACAAAGCCGGGGCCCTCCCGCCCCGGCTTTGTGTTATACGTGATTTCGGCGCGTATGGTGCGGTGAGAGAGTGGTTGTTGCCTTCTTCGATGCATATAGTCTGACTCGTGGTCGGGAGGGGGCTCAAATCGAATACAAACCTGCATGGTGCGGCATCCCGGTCCGATGGATTCCCCTTTTTATTCTCTCCGTATCCCCGTGGGCATTCTCCCGCCGGATTGAAGACGGATTTGATCTTCCAAAATTCGCCCTCCTCATCATAAGCTGCTCCCTCATCCTTCCCCTGCTCATAAACCGTCACACATGCATGTGGATAACGGGGCTGTTCCGCCGCCGGTTATGGGGGAGCTTATTGATGCTCTGGATCATCAGCGCCGCTGTTTCCCTCGCGGGGTCGTCGTTCCATGAAGTGGGCTTCCTGAGGCTGGGGGCTCTCGCCATGTGCGCGATCGTCTTCCTGTATTCCGTTGCGGCATCGGCGACGCGGCTGCGGGTGGGCTCCTTGGCCGGCATTCTCGTAGCGGGCGGCGCGCTGCAATCCGGCTATGCCCTCCTTCAATGGGGGGGCATCGACCCCTTGTTCGGCGACGTGACGAAGGGCTTCGCAGGGACTGAAATCACTACGAAGATCATCGGCACACTGGGCTACCAGAATACGCTCGGAGGCTACCTCGCGCTACTCGTGCCGATCTGCGCGTACGGCGTGGCGCAATCGCGGAGGAACTGCGAAACGGCGATCTGGATATTTTCCGGAACGCTGTTGTACGCCGTGATAATCCTGACCCGCAGCCGCGCCGCATGGTGCGCCGCGGGACTCGGCATCGCGGTATTTTCGATGATTTGCCCCGCCATACTGCCGGGGAAAGTCAGATTGAGGAGATCTATACCCCTGATCCTGGTGGCGGGAGCGCTTCTCGCCGCCCTTTCCTGGACGACGCGGGGAGACCGTCGCATGTCGGTTGTTAACCGCCTCTGCTCGGCCGTGAGCGCCTCTTCTCCTGCCGCTCGCCAGCGGCTCCTTATCTGGAAGGCGACCTGGAAAATGGTCAGAACAAGGCCGATAAGGGGGCATGGGCTCGGATCGTTTTCTATGGAATACCTGGGGAATCTCAGCGAGGTGAGGCAACGTACGGAGAACGCCCGGCTGCGAGGCGATGCCGTCAATGTCAAGGAGAGTCATAATGATTACTTGCAGATGTGGGCGGAGATCGGCATCTTCGGGGTGCTTCTCTGGATCGGATTCTGCGTCGCCGCAGCGAATGCGTTGTATCGCGCGGCCCGCGACGCGAGGAAACGCGATGACGAGCGGCTGTGGTGCCTGGCAGTTCTCGGCATGCTGGTGGGGTTTATGAGTTTAGGGGTCACCAGTTTCCCCCTCCAGATCTTGCCCGTAGCCCCGCTATTCTGGATGCTCCTCGGGACGGGGCTCGGCGCAGCGATCGAGGAGGGGAGTGATCCCTTGACGCATAGTTCCACCTCGACGCGGAATACCTGTATCGCTCTCGGCGGATCTCTCTGTCTGGGTCTCGCGCTCTGCGTCGTGCTGCTCCGGTCCAGCAGGTTGTTTCTCATGGCCCATGCCTGTGCGGACCGGCGCCGACCCGATGTCTCCGCAATCCTGTACCGTCGGGCTCTGAGTCTTACGCCGTGGAACGGACAGTTGAGATCCTTTTACGGCACCTCCCTTCTCTCTCTCGGCGACCCTCGCAGTGCCCTGGGCGAACTCCAGCGCAGCACAACAACATGGGCCGATGTGAACTTGTGGCGGAGTCTCGGCACCGCGTGCGCGAGGACTGGGAATACGGCGGAAGCCATCGCGTGGCTCGATCGAGCGCGCGGGACGGGAATCGAGTCGGATGCGGTCAAATTGGAGCTCGGAGCGCTCCTCCTCTCGCGCCATGATCCCCGCGGTGAGGTCATGATGCGCTCGCTTGTCGATGTCCCCCGGCCGAATATCGACGCCGCCCTTCTTCTCTCGCGCTATTATCTCGGCGACAAGAGATCGACGGAGGCGATCGGAGTGCTTCGGCCGATTGCGGATAAGAACGCATGCGAACTGGTTGGCATCTCCCGGAGGTACGCCTTTAGCCCCATCAAACTCGCCGAGGCCATGGATCTGCTTGGCACCGCCATGATTGCGCACGGGGATTTGGCGACAGCGGAAAAGAGTTTGAGAACGGCGCTGGCCCTCAATCCCGGTTCCATCACGGCCAAGAACAATCTGGCAACGTCCCTTCGTCTGCAGGGCCGGACGGCGGAAGCCCTTCGACTCTGGCAGGATGTGCTGAACGTTGAACCGGACAATAGAACCGCGCGGTTCAATATCGGCGCATCCGGCGCACATTAGCTACTGTTATCAGCTTCTCTCGGTGGTGATCTCGCCGGGAACGGCGCCGGGGCAGTACGAGATCGTCGCGGTGTTCTTCGACCCGTCGAAGCCGATAACAGGGCGGGGAGACGCGTTCCTCGACGCGAGCGCGAAGTTCACTGTCCGGTAGTAGTGCCGTCTGAGAGAACACTTGTTAGGCACACGCGTGCCATCTCCTGGCGCGTGGTCAGGCAGGAAACAGGGGAGCAGGCGAGCGCCCTATTCGGGCATCCTC
>JBAXOY010000152.1:0-4118 GCA_037133055.1 Chlamydiota bacterium | reverse complement strand
AGGTGCTCCATGTTCGCCTTCGAGGAGTAGTAGGTCTCCAGCGCTTCGCGGAACTCCTTCCCCGAACAGATGGCGGGCTGTATCTCGAGCCCCGCGATGAGCTTGATATCGTCGATGGCGAGCACGTTCAGCGGGTCGACCATTGCGAGCGTCAGCGTGTTCCCGATCCGCGCGACCGGTATCGCCTGGTAGAAGGTGGCGACCTGCCGCGAGACCAGCTCGATGACGTCGGGGGACGGCTTGAACTTGCCGAGGTCGATGGGGGGGATGTTCAGGTGCGCGGCGATGGAGGCCATCAGCACCTTCTCGGAGACGTACCCGTTCTTGACCAGGATCTGGTCTATCCGCTCCCCCGACTGCCTCTGCTCCCCGAGGGCCTTCTCCATCTGCTCGGGGACGACGCACCCGTCCCGGAGCAGTATCTCCGGCAGTTCTTCCGCGAGCGACCTGGCCACGGTCATCCCTCCGAAAGCCCGTTTTCCTCGAGCTGAAACACCTTGATGCCGC
This sequence comes from Chlamydiota bacterium, assembly GCA_037133055.1. Taxonomy (GTDB): domain Bacteria; phylum Auribacterota; class Tritonobacteria; order UBA1439; family UBA1439; genus UBA1439. The sequence continues at coordinate 3,611 of JBAXOY010000152.1, read as the reverse complement.
CCTCGAGAGCGGCCTCCGGGGCGCCGGGGCCCGGCGCAGCCGGCTCGATCGGCTCCGGGGGGACGGGACGCGCATCCCCCCCCGTCCCGTAGTGCTGCTCTATGGCGGCGAGTATCTCGCTGGGCGTGGAGACATAGCAGAGGACCCTGCTCCCCGTGATTCCACGGATCTCCTCCACCGCCTTTTCATCCAGCGGGTTATCCATGGCGATGGTAAGGACCGTGCCTATCCTGTCCACGGGGAAGCATCGGTACTTCATGGCGAGCGCGCGCGGGATCACTTTCAGGAGCTCTTTGTCGACGTCGTGATGCTTCAGGGGGAGGTAGGGTATCCGGTACTGGACCGCCACCACGGCGGCGATATCCTCCTCGCTCGCGAACCCCAATTCCACGAGGACTTCGCCGAGGAGCTTCCCGGTCTCTTTCTTCCGGTTGAGGGCTTGATTGAGCTGAGTGCGGTTGATGACTCCGTTGTCGATCAGGAGTTCTCCGACCAGCTTATTGGTGACCTTTTTGAAAGCAGTCATGGAGAGCAAGATCTCCTCGTCGCAAAACTGCAAAAGTTAGGAACCTCGCGTCGATTCCCGTTTGAATTACCAACCGTAACATAGCACACAGCTTTGATATAGTCAAGAGTTCGTTTGCAAAAGTGCAAATCCAGCCGCTCCTCGTTGACGAGGCTCCACGGGAACCGACTAATGGGGATTATGAAATCTTCGCGGGGGCGGAAGTGAGACATTTCTGGATCAGCATCGCGGGGTCGATGCCGTCGACGGGCGCGGAGGCAACAGTCAGGATGACCTCGGGTTGCCAGTCAGCCATGGCGGAGAGTCCGTCCCAGTAGAGGGACTCCGCCTCAGACCTGATCTGGTCGGCTATTTCCAGCGCCTGCTGCCGGTTGCACTCCGGGAGGATGAGGCAGATGCCGCTCAACCCGATTCGGCCGAGCTTCTCGATCCCGGCGGTGAAGCGCTTCACGAGGCCCGTGAGCGCGGAGAGCGCCATCAAGTTGTGGGCCTCGTCCTCCAGAATGGCATCGGTCTCGGGACACCCCTTGAAGCGAACCATGAGCAGCGCGCAGGGGCGCTGGTAGAGCATCGCCCGCTTGAGCTCCTCGGCGAGGATGTCTCTGAGGCAGCGCTCGGTATAGATCCCTATTTTTTCGTCCTTGGTTTCGAGCTGCTTCACCTTGAGCGTCTTGCGTTCGACGTCCTCTGCGAGCGTCGAAAGGGACTTCTTGATGGCGGCGACCTCGTCCCCCCCGGCTGCATGATCGACACCGGACTGCGAATGCAGCACGAGCCGCCGGGCCTCGCGGGAGAGATTAATGATCGAGCTGACGATCTCCTCCATCATGTGGAAGCCGCAATAGGCGATGAGCATGGTAAGGAGGATGATGCTGCTGGTCAGCCAGATAGACTCGGCGAACGGGAACACGAAGGTGGTGATGATATACAGGCACACCAGGAAGGGCAGGATGGACATGCAGGCGAACGCGGCGACGAACTTCGCCCGAAGGCCGCCGGGGAGCAATTCGAGCTGCTTCAGCCTGTCCATGGCGCCATGATGCCGAAAAGGCGCGGGAGTGTCAATGATAAATCAAGCTTGTGCGCGCGTAGGGGCGTGTCGGCGTGTGAGCGTCCACCGGATCGATCTATCCGATCCGCGCCTATTGAGATTTGCCCCGCCATTCGGCGGGGCAGCCCGCCTTCATGGCGGGCTGGATTTGGGATTTCATCCCGATGCACACCCCGCACCCGCGGCACCCGTCGGCCGCGCAGTCGGCGGTGAACTCGCCGCGCTCCGCCTTCGCCCGCTCGGCGAGCAGGTATTCCCCGCTCACTCCCGTGTCGATGACGGCCCAGGGAAGGCACTCGTCTTCCATGAACTTCCTTGCGGCGTACACGACAGGGTCGATCCCCGCCTCGCGGAACGCCTCGTGCCAAAGGGCGGGGCTGTGAAGCTCCTTCCATCCGTCGAACCGCGCCCCCTTCCGCCACGCGGCAAGGATGGCCCCTCCGAGGCGGCGGTCGCCCCTCGAGAACACCCCCTCAAGGAAACTCGACTCGATGTCGTGAAACTTGAGGACGACGTTCCGCTGCCGCACCTCCCGCCGCAGGCACCGCTGTTTCTCGCGCAGCCGGTCCGCCGTGTCCATGCCGTCCCACTGGAACGGGGTGTGGGCCTTGGGGACGAACGAGGAGATGGTGACATTGACCTCCCACTTTCCCTTCCCCCTCCCGCGGAGCGACGCCACCCGCCCGATGCACTCCGCGATCCCCTTGAGGTCCTCCTCCCTTTCGCCGGGGAGGCCGATCATGAAATAGAGTTTGATCAACCTCCATCCGCGATCCTTGAGCACGGAGGTGAACCGGAGGAGGTCGTCCATCGAGACCTTCTTGTTTATCCGGCGCCGCATCTCATCGGTGCCCGCCTCCGGCGCGAGCGTGATCCCCGTCTTCGGCCCCGCGGCGAGCCGGTCCGCGAGGGCGTCCGTGAGGCGGTCCGGCCGGAGCGAGGGGAGCGACAGCGATACGGGGCCGGGGCCCGGCAGTTTCACGACGCGCGCGGCGATCCCATCGAGCCCGGGCACATCGCCGACCGAGAGGGCGCAGAGTGCGACCTCGTCGTGCCCGGTCGCGCGGAGCGCGGCCTCCGCCGCGGCGCAGATATCGTCCGGGGACTCGTCGCGGACGGGGCGATAGATGAACCCGGCCTGGCAGAAGCGGCATCCCTGTCCGCATCCGCGCCGCACCTCGAGGGCCACCCGGTCGTGCACCACGGCGATGTGCGGCACGGGAAATGCGCCGAGCCACCGTGAGGAGCAGAGCTTCGCAACCACCCTGCGCGCCACGCGCGGCGGCACGCCCTCCTCCGCGGGATCGATCCCCGCGAGGCCCCCGTCCGGGGCGCGCCGCTCCCGGTAGAGGGCGGGGGCGTAGACGCCCTTCACGCCCCGGGCGAGGCGAAGGATGAGGTCCCTCCTCGATCCTCCCGGCGCCCCGTTCGAGCGCTTCCACTCCCCCACCGCCCCCATGACCTCCGGAAGCGCCTCCTCCCCGTCGCCGATGACGAAGAGGTCGATGAAATCCTCCAGCGGCCCCGGGCAGAACGCGCCGGGCCCCCCCGCGATGACGAGAGGTAAGGCCCCGCGGTCGCGGGCGAGGAGGGGGATGCCCCCGAGGTCGAGCATGGTCAGGATATTCGTGAAGGTGAGCTCGTGCTGGAGGGAGAATCCGACAAGGTCGAAGTCCCGGAGGGGCCGGAACGTCTCGAGCCCGTAGAGCGGAACCCCGCACTCCCGCATCCGCGCTTCCATGTCCGGCCACGGGGCGAAGACTCGCTCGGCGGCGAGGCCGGGGCGCTCGTTCACGAGCGAATAGAGAATCCGCAGGCCGAGGTGGCTCATCCCGATCTCGTACACGTCGGGGAATGCGAGCGCAATGCGGACCTCCGCGTCGGGCTTCGCCGCCGCCCCGAATTCCCCCCCGATGTAGCGGCCGGGCTTCGTGACGAGGGGGAGGACTTGGCGATCGAGGATCTCTTTGATGCCGGTCATGGAATTATCCGTCGTGCCTCAAAATATATACCGCCTCGCGCTGATGCTCTGCA
>JBAXOY010000151.1:0-4181 GCA_037133055.1 Chlamydiota bacterium | reverse complement strand
CGAAAACTGCCTCCTGCCGCCCCACACTACTTCAAAGAGCTAAACTATTACCTATTTTTACCGCGATTACTCCCCATAGGACTTGCCCAAGACCGGTACGTAATGACAATACGCTTTTTGTATGCTCTAAAATATATCCGGGTTCCTGAGCCGTCAAGAACTTTTTTTGTACTGTCCGGCTATAACATGAACAAATGCAACTAATTATCGATATTGATATCTACTGTCAGTTGTTCTGATTCTGTAACAACTTGCAGCATAGGAAGATATTCGAAAACGGTTAGGCTCACAATCTGTAATATTGTCTTGAGTTCCTTGGCGAAATTTTTTTCGCATGATGGCGACAAGCACATATTATCGAGATCGCGATTCGGATTTGAGTTTTCACCGCATTCAAGGATGTTTCATGGAATGCCTTGATGCGGAGATTCTGTTTGATCCATTTGAAGAATAAAATAGCAATTGGTTTAGGGGAGCAATAGCGATACTATTCCAGTATGGAAGGGAGGGCGCCATGAGAAGGTTTGGTCCGTTGTGTGTGAGTGCGATCTTCGTGTTGTGTTTCATCCACCCGGGGAACGTCCTCGGGGGAACGTACAACGTCATGTACAGGTTTGCCGGCCCGCCGGAGGACGGAGATAGCCCCTACGGCGGCCTGAGCATCTTCAACGGGAGACTCTACGGCATGGCGGCGGGGGGCGGCATGGAAAATCTTTGGGGCACTATATATTCAATCAATCCGGACGGGACCGACTATGCCCAGTTGCACGACTTCACCGGCAAGGAGATCGCCAATGACGGGGCATGGCCGCACAGCGCCCTGTACGCCCTCGGCGACCGGCTGTACGGCATGACCTTCGCCGGCGGGTGCGACGAGAACAATTGCGTGAACGCGGATGGGACCGGCTGCGGCACGGCGTTTGGCATCAGCCCGGACGGGGCGGGCTATTCCGTGCTTTGGAGATTCGCCTGCGGGAGCGGTGATCAGGGCGCGGCCATGCCGGATGGGTCATTTGTGTCGGACGGGACGAAGCTCTATGGCACGACCGCCGCCGGGGGGAGCATAAACCTCTTTGCCGGAACGGTCTTCTCGATGGATCCCGATGGAACCGGTTTTACACTGCTCCATGAATTCGGTGGAACAGATGGATTGGGGGTTGTGGGCGGCCTTCTCCTGAACGGGAACACTCTTTACGGCATGACTTTTACGGGAGATCCCAATACCGATGGGACTATGTTCTCGGTCGGGACTGACGGATCGGGTTTCACCACCATCCATCTTTTTAGCAGTGACACCGAGGGGTCAAATCCCTGCGGCACGCTGACTCTTTACAACGGCCGCCTCTACGGGACTGCGCTCTACGGAGGCGCCAACGGCGACGGGACGATTTTCTCTCTCAAGCCCGACGGAACAGATTTTAAGGTCATCCATGATTTTGATGCTCCGGCGGGCTCGCAGCCGTACGAGGGGGTTACCGTTGTGGAAGATACACTTTACGGGGTGACCACCTCCGGCGGTTCTATAAACGGCGGAGTCCTCTACTCGATTAAGCCCGACGGCACGGCGTACACCGTGCTCCATGATGTTACAAATGCGGATCAGGGATTCTGGTCGGACGCAAAGCTGGTGTACAACGACGGCTACCTGTACGGCACCGCCTCCCACGGCGGGGTGGGGGGACGCGGGGTCATATTCTCGTACGACCTCCAGGGCAGGCCCACGCCCACGCCGACGCCCACGCCCTCCGATCTCCGCCTTATCGTGAGCAGCGCCAACCCGCGCCCGGGCGACACGTTCACCGTCGACGTGGCGCTGAATCCGGTAGCCGGCGCGTTCGACGCGTACGCGGGGATCGCGATGCCCGATGGAACCTTTTACTCATTCACGCAGGGCGGGGGATTGCGCAAGGGAGTGAGATCGCTGGAGTCAAAGGTCAAGGGCCTGCGCGGCGTGTACACGGCAAGGCTTTTCACCGGCGCAGTCCCCTACGCTCAAGGGACATACCTGATCACGGCGGGGCTTGTTCCGGAGGGAGTGAAGCCGAGCATCGCCAATGCGATCCCGGAGTATTTAGACCAGAAGACGGCGACGGTGCAGTAGGCGGATTCCTTATCCTGTCGGGGCAGATCTTCCGGCGCCTGTGCACCGCTGGTCTTCGGGCTATTCTCATTATAGTAATAATTGTCAATGCTCCTGGATGTCCCGGCCTGCGCTGAAGCTCCGGTCGCGTACGCCCCGTCCTGGGAAACCAAGATCGGACTGCAAAAATGAAAGTCATCATCGTCGGCGGAGTGGCCGGCGGCGCGTCGTGTGCGGCGCGCCTGCGCAGGTTGGATGAAAAGGCCGACATCCTCATGGTCGAGCGCGGACCCTATGTTTCGTACGCGAACTGCGGGCTGCCTTACCACGTCGGAGGCTCGATTGAAAAAGAGTCGAGCCTCCTGGTGGCGACTGAAAGCACATTCCGTGAGCAGTTCGCGATCGATGTGCGGACGCGCTGCGAGGTGGTCGGGATATCGGCGCAGGAGAAGACCGTTGAGCTGAAGAATCACGCAACCGGTGCGGTGACCACCGAGCGCTACGACACGCTCGTGCTGTCGCCCGGGGCGGCGCCGATCCGTCCGCCGCTTCCCGGCATTGATCTTCCGGGGATCTTCTCGGTGAGGACCGTGCCGGACGCCAGGGAGATGCGCGCGTGGCTTGAACGGAATGATCTGCCGGGAATGGACTCGTACACGGGCTTCCAGACGGTGACGAAAGCGAAGCGCGCGGTGGTGGTCGGCGGCGGATTCATCGGCCTCGAGATGGTGGAAAACCTGGTCCACCGCGGGCTCGAAGTGACGCTGATCGAGAAACTCGATCAGGTTATGCCCCCGCTCGATCGGGAAATGGCGCGCCTCGTCGAACGCTACCTTGAGAAGCACGGCGTCCGCCTTGAGCTCAATGACGGGGTGGCCGGATTCAGGCAGTCCGCGGACGGGGCGCTCGAAGTTCTCACGAGTTCAGGCGCAACATACCCGGCGGACATCGTGATCCTCGCGATCGGGGTGCGCCCGGAGACGGAGCTTGCGAAGATGGCCGGGATCGAAATCGGCGAACGCGGAGGGATCCGCGTCGATGAGCAGATGCGCACGAGCGACCCCGATATCTTCGCCGTCGGCGACGCGGTTGAAGTCAGGGATTTCGTCACCGGCCAATGGTCGCTCATTCCGCTCGCCGGGCCGGCAAACCGTCAGGGCCGGATCGCGGCCGATGTGATCGCCGGGCGCGATTCCCGTTTCCGCGGCACCCAGGGCACCTCGATCTGCAAGATCTTCGAGGCCGCGATCGCCTCGACCGGCGCCGGCGAAAAGCTCCTTGCCCGGCTTGGGGATAAAGACTTCGAGAAGATCTACCTCTACCCGAATTCGCACGCCGGATATTACCCGGGCGCCAGGATGCTCGCGATCAAAGTTCTCTTCCGGAAATCCGACGGACGCCTCCTCGGGGCGCAAGTGTTCGGCGAGGACGGCGTCACCAAGCGGATCGATTCCTTCGCGATGGCGATCCAGATGGGCTGCACGATGTACGATCTGGAAGAGGCCGAGCTTTGCTACGCGCCCCCGTTCGGAAGCGCGAAGGATCCAGTCAACTTCGCCGGGATGGTCGCGGCCGATATCCTTCGCGGCGACATGCCGCTGAGTCACTGGGATTCCGCCGGGAAGGGATTCCTCCTCGACGTGCGCAATCCGCCGGAACTCGCCGTGGAGTCCGTGCCGGGCGCGATCAACATCCCGCTGCCGGAACTCCGCGCGCGCCTTGGCGAACCCCCCCGCGACCGCGAGATTCTCGTCATCTGCCGCTCCGGCCAGCGCGCCTACTACGCGACGCGCATCCTTCTGCAGAACGGGTTCAAGGCCCGGAATATCTCCGGAGGCATGCTGTCGCGTTCGCAGCGCGCAGCGGATTGAGACAGTGGAATGCAAAGAATGCACCATGGAGCTGCTCGGTCCCAAAGGAAAGCATGTCGCTGCTTCGCCGCTATGTCCCGATCCTGACCTGGGGGGCTGAATACTCCCGCCGAACGCTCGCCAACGACCTGATCGTGGCGGCGATCGTCACGGTCATGCTGATCCCGCAGTCGCTGGCCTATGCGCTGCTGGCGGGGCTGCCGCCGCAGGTCGGGCTTTATGCCTCGATG
>JBAXOY010000150.1:0-4267 GCA_037133055.1 Chlamydiota bacterium | reverse complement strand
GTCGACGTCGAAAAGCGGGCGGAGACCGCGCGCTGCCACACCGCCACGCACCTGCTTCAGAACGCCCTGCGGCAGGTGCTCGGCGAGCACGTCACGCAGGCCGGCTCGATGGTGGAGCCCGGGAGGCTGCGGTTCGACTTCACGCACTTCACGGCGATGTCGCCGCGCGAGATCGAGCGGGTCGAGGAGATCGTCAACGCGAGGATACGGGAGAACGCGCCGGTCGGGGTGTACGAACTGTCGTTCGAGGAGGCGCGCGCGCGGGACATCATCGCCATCTTCGGCGAGAAATACGGCGACCGTGTCCGGGTCGTCGACGTGGGAGGCTACAGCAGGGAACTCTGCGGGGGCACGCACATCCGCGCGGCGGGCGAGATCGGGCTCTTTACTATCATACGCGAGTCCTCCGTCGCGGCGGGTGTGCGGCGCATCGAGGCGCTCTGCGGGAACGCCGCGTGGCGTCTGGCGCGCCATCGGGCGGGCCAGGTGCAGGAGCTCGCCCGGGTCTTCAAGACGGACGCGGAGAGCGTGGTCGAGCGGGTGGAGGCGCTCCGGAAGGAGTGCGCGCAGCTTAAGAAATCAGCAGGGAAGGACGCGGCGGCGGGGGTCACTGCGGACGCGGCGGGGCTCGCGAAGCAGGCGCGCGACGCGGGTGGCGCAACCCTCGTCGCCGCCGAACTGAAGGGGCTCCGGATCGACGCGCTGAGGAGCGCCGGGGACCGCGTGAAGCAGGCGCTGAAAAGCGGCGTGGTCATCCTCGGGTCCGCTCACGAGGGCAAGGCGCAACTCGTCTGCATGGTGACCGACGACCTCGTGAAGCGCGGCCTGAACGCCGGCGACGTCGTGAAGGAGCTCGCGAAGGTGATCGGGGGAAGCGGGGGGGGGCGGCCGCAGATGGCGCAGGCGGGCGGCCAGCAGCCGGAGAAGCTCGCCGCGGCCCTCGCCGCGGCCCCGGCACTGATAGAACGATCTCTGAAGCAGGTGAAGGCATGAAGACACGTGGCGCAGCGGATATAGTCGAGCGCGCGGTGGCGAAGATCATCGAGCAGGTCCGGAAGGGCGGTGATCGGGCGCTCGTCCGTCTCACGCGAAAATACGACCGCGCGCGCATCAGCGCGGGCTCCCTTATCGTGGGGAGGAAGGAGATGGCCGCAGCGCTGCGCGAGACCGGCCCCGGCTTCGCCCGCCTCGTGCACGGGGTGGCGCGCAACATCGCCGCCTATCACCGCAGGCAGATGCCGCGCCCGGAGATGTTCCGGAACGTCCACGGGGCCCAGGTCGGATGGATCTATGCGCCCATCGCGCGGGTCGGCGTGTATATCCCCGCGGGGACCGCCCCGCTCGTCTCCACCGCCCTGATGACCATCGTCCCGGCCCGCGTGGCCGGGGTGGGGGAGATCGTCGTGGCGACGCCGCCGCGCAGGGACGGCACGATCGATCCGTATCTCCTCGCCGCTTGCGGCGAGCTGGGTGCGGGGCTCGTCGTGCGCGCGGGGGGCGCGCAGGCCATCGCCGCGCTCGCCTTCGGCACGCGGAGCGTACCGAAAGTGGACCTCATCGCAGGGCCGGGCAACGTCTACGTGACCGAGGCCAAGCGCCAGCTCTACGGGAAGGTGGGGATCGACATGACGGCTGGCCCGAGCGAGGTCGCCGTCATCGCCGACCGCGGCGCGGACGCGGCTTTCATCGCGGCCGACCTGCTCTCCCAGGCGGAGCACGACCCCCTGAGCGCGGCGGTGCTGTTCACCCCCTCGGCAGACCTCGCGGCGCGGGTGAGGGAGGCGCTGCGCGAGCAGTCGAAGACGCTTCCGAGGATCGGGGCGCTCCTTAGAAAGGGCGCCACCGGCATACGGGTCGTCAGGTGCCGGAGCCTCGCGGACGCAGTCGAGCGGGCAAACCGGATGGCGCCCGAGCACCTCGAGATCGTCACCGCGGACCCGCGGACCGTGCTCCCGTCCGTACGGAACGCGGGGGCCGTGTTCATGGGGCCGTACAGCCCGACGGCGCTCGGGGATTACGTCGCAGGGCCGAGCCACGTGCTCCCGACGGGTGGAACGGCGCGGTTTGCGCAGGCGCTCTCGGTGGACACATTTTTGAAGCGGATAAGCTGCGTGCGATACGACCGGAAATCCGCGAGGAAGGCGGCGGCCGCGGCGGAGCGGCTGGCGGAGATCGAGGGATTGGGCGCGCACGCGCGCGCCCTCAGGCTACGCTGCGGGGACCGCGCGGGGTAATGGTGGCCGCCATGGGACTGGTACGCAAGAACATCGCGAAAATGCAGGGATACGTCCCCGGCGAGCAGCCGGCCGAGGGCGGGTACATCAAGCTCAACACCAACGAGAACCCGTACCCCCCCTCGCCGCGGGTCGCGGAGGCGCTCGCCGCGGAGGCGGAACGGCTGCGGCTTTATCCCGACCCGTTGGCGAACCGGCTCCGGGCACGGGTCGCCGAACTCTGCCGGGTGCCGGTCGATGGGACGCTCATCGGGAACGGTTCCGACGAACTCCTGACGATGGCCGTCCGCACTTTCGCCGAGCCCGGCAGTCTCGTCGTGAGCCCCGAGCCGACCTACACGCTCTACAAGACGCTGTGCGAAATACAGGGCGCGCGCTATGCGCCCGTCCCGTACCGTGACGACTATTCGCTGAACGCCGCCCTCATCCCGGCGAAGGCGCGCCTCGTGTTCGTGGCGAATCCCAACTCCCCTTCGGGGACGCTCGTCCCCGAGGAGACGCTGGCGATGGTTGCGGCGGCGATCTCGGGAGTCCTCGTGGTGGACGAGGCGTACGTGGACTTCGCGCGGAAGAACTGCTCCGGACTTCTGGAGGGGCGGAAGAACGTCGTCATCCTCCGCACGCTCTCGAAATCATTTTCGCTGGCGGGCCTGAGGGTCGGCTACGCGCTCGCGGACAAAAGCATCATCGACGAATTCAGCAAGGTCAAGGACTCGTACAACGTGAGCCGGATGGCCATCGCCGGCGGCCTCGCTGCGCTTGAGGATGTCGCGTGGATGCGGGAGAACTCGCGGAAGATCATCGCCACGCGGAAACGGCTTGCGGCGCGCCTTGAGGCGCTCGGCTTTTTCGTGTTCCCCTCGGAGGCGAACTTCGTGCTCGCGCGCATCGACTCCTATCCGGCGCGCCAGATCTACGCGCATCTCAAAAAGCGGCGCATCCTCGTGCGCTACTACGACACCCCGCGCCTCCAGAACTGCCTGCGTATCAGCGTCGGCACGGACGGGGAGATCGAGAAGCTCCTGGTGCAGATCGCGGAGATCATAGGCTCGAAGGGGAGCGTGGGTCGGGGGATCGGAGCGGGAAAGACCGGAGGCGCGCGATGAAACCGAGAAGAGCCGCAATCGAAAGAAAGACGCGGGAGACGGACATACGGCTTCGCCTCAACCTGGATGGCGCCGGGGAGGCGCGGGTAAAGACGGGGATCGGCTTCCTCGACCACATGCTCGAGCTCCTGGCCGTGCATGCCGGGATGGACCTCGACCTCTCGGCGAAAGGCGATCTTGGCGTCGACGCGCACCACACCGTCGAGGACATCGGCATCTGCCTCGGCGAGGGGATCAGGAAGGCGCTCGGCGGGAAGGAGGGGATCGCCCGGTACGGGTTCTGCGCCATCCCCATGGACGAGGCGCTGGTCTCGGTGGCGCTCGATCTGAGCGGGCGGCCGCACCTGAGCTATCGCGTGAAGGCCGGCAGGAAGAAGATCGACGCGTTCGACACGCAGCTCGTCGAGGAGTTCTTGCAGGCGCTGGTGAACCGCGCCGGCCTGACGCTGCACGTCGAGCTCGTGAGCGGGAGGAACGCGCACCACATCATCGAGGCCGTGTTCAAGGGAGTCGCGCGGGCGCTCGGAACGGCCGCGGCGAGGACCGGCGCGTCGCGGGGCATCCCCTCGACGAAGGGGACGCTCTGAACCTGCTTCTCCTCAGCGTATCGCCGCGTACCCGGGGGCGGCGCCCGAGGCACCGATATGCAACGCACAACGAGGGTGCTGATCGTCGACTACGGAATGGGGAACCTCCACAGCGTCCGGAAGGCGTTCGAGGCCTGCGGGGGATCGGCCGCGATCACCCGCGACCCGGAAGAGGTCGTGGCCGCCGACGCGCTCGTGGTCCCGGGCGTGGGCTCGTTCGGGGACTGTGTCGAAAACCTCTCGCGCACCGGCCTGAAAGACGCGATCGCGGAGTTCATCCGCTCAGGGAAACCCTATCTCGGTCTCTGCCTCGGCCTCCAGATCCTCTTTCCGACGAGCG
>JBAXOY010000149.1:0-4278 GCA_037133055.1 Chlamydiota bacterium | reverse complement strand
TGCAGTTCAGAGCAAAAAGAGGCTCTGCAAGCGATTACTCGGACAGGCTCCTAGAGTGAGCGCATACACGATGCACCACAGACGGGCACGGGGACACAGATGAAGAAACCACGGATCGAACGGCTCGGCCATTACGAGATCATCGAGGAGATCGGGCACGGCGGGATGGCCGTGGTCTACAAGGGCATCCAGTCGTCCCTCAACCGGACGGTGGCCATCAAGGTGCTGCCGGCAAGCTTCGCGCGGGACAAGGAGTTCATCGCGCGCTTCGACCGGGAGGCGGAGACGATCGCGCGCCTGAGCCACCCGAACATCATCCAGATCATCGACCGGGGGCGGGAGGAGAGCACCTGTTACTTCGTCATGGAGTATGTGGACGGCCTGAACCTCGACGACTTCCTGAAGGGCCAGACGCTCACCTTCCGGCAGATCCTCGAGATCGCCATCCAGGTCAGCCACGCGCTCGCCTACGCGCACGCGAAGGGGATCGTGCACCGCGACCTGAAGCCCTCGAACATTCTGATCGCGAAGGACAGCCTGACGGTGAAGGTCGCCGACTTCGGGCTCGTCCAGCTCGCCCAGTCCGCCGGGGAGCTTTCCACGCTCACGCAATCGAACATCGCGATGGGAACCCTCGAGTACATGGCCCCCGAGCAGCGCCGGGACGCCCGCAACGTGGACTGCCGGGCCGACATCTTCGCCTTCGGGATCATCCTCTACGAGATGTTCACCGGGCAGCTCCCGGTGGGGCACTTCAAGCGGCCGGGCGAGATGAACCCGGAAATCCCGCGGCCGCTCGACGAGATCATCCTCAAGTGCCTGAAGCCGAACCCCGACGACAGGTTCCAGAGCGCGGGCGCGCTCGCCCAGGCGCTCGGCGCGATACTGCGCGAGGAGTCGGGCGTCATGGACAAGATAGTCCACACGGTGAAGACCGCCCGGGAGCGCGCGACGACCGCCATGCGCAACCGGCCCCGGCATTTCATGTTCGGCGGAGCCGGTGCGGTGATCGCGGTGGTCATTTTCTTTTTCATCCGCGGCTGCGACCGCGGCGCCGGCCCCGGCCCTGTGTCCTCGCCCGCATCGAGCCCCGCCGCCGCGCAGGAGACGGCGACTCCGGCTTCGACCGATACGGCCGCCGCGGCGCCCGCCGAAACCCCGCGGCCGACCCCGACGCCGCCGCAGATCGCTTCCGCGGCGCGGGCGCCCATGAAGCCGAGCCCCGCGATTCCGAGGGTTGCCCCGGAGGCGGTGAAGCCCGAGCCGACGATCAAATCCACCGCAAGGCCCTCGCCCGCGATCTCGGACAAGCCGGTGCCGCTCGCGGGGGCGGAGGCGGACTTTACCAAGGCGGAGAGCTATGCCGCGGCTGACATGAAGTCGCTCGAGCTCCGGCGCTACGCGGTTACGTCGATGCGCGCCGTGGTGGAGAACTACAAGGCGAAGGATCCGCGCTGGGCGGAGAAGGCCCAGATGCGTATCGGGCAGGTCTATGAACAGGCGGGGGAGACCAACCTCGCCCTCGCGGAGTACGCGCGGCTCCTCGATCTGTTCCCCCAGGGGGTTCTCAGGGCGGACGCGCAGTACCGGATCGCGGAATGCCTCAAGCCCGGCGGATTCTTCAGCGGCCTCGACTTCAGCGTGAAGGAGAAGCGGGGGAAGGCGATCGACGCCTACGCGAAGGTCTACAAGGACTATCCGGCGAGCCCGCACGCGCCGAAGGCCCTCTTCCAGATGGGGCTCCTCCAGGAGGGGGGGAATTCCCCGCAGGACTGCGAAGCCGCCATCGTCTCGTTCGAGAACATCGCGCGCGACTATCCGAAGAGCGACGAGGCCCCGCACGCGATGCTGCGGGTCGCCGAGCTCTGCAAGACCCGGAGGGTGAAGCAGTACGACAAGGCGATCCAGACCTACGAGGATATCCTCACGCGCTACGCCGACCACGAGGAGGAGTTCCACATCCTGCTCAACATCGCCCTGGTGAAGGAGACACTCCTGAACGATCCCAAGGAGGCGATCGAGGGCTACCGCCGCGTGATCCGCGAGAAGCCCGGCACGAAAGACGCGCTTGATGCGAACCGGAGGTACGAGGCGCTCCTCCAGGCGGCCCAACCGCCGCGGTAGGCGGGGGCATGCTTTGGGGGTAGGATAGGAGGAGGGAGGACGCATGAGACGGACGTGTATGCTGGCGGCGTGCGCCGCGGTGCTACTCGCCTGCGGATGCGCGAGCGTCGATACCAGAAAGCTCCGCGATGGCATGAGCCGCACGCAGGTGCGCGGTCTCATGGGAAGGCCGGATGTCGTGCGCGTCCCCAAGGACCGCTGGAGCGGCGTCGAGCTCTGGGTCTACCGGAGGCACTACATCCCCGGGCTCCCCAACCCGCTGACCGACTACGACTACATCATCCCCCCACTCGTGGGGAGGGAGACGCGCGTACGGTTCGTGAACGGCCGGCTGCAGCTGAAGGAGCCCTCGGCGGCGCAGCAGCAAAAGCCGCCCGCGCCCGGCGCGGCGCTGAAAGCGCAGACGCCCCGGCCCGTCGAAGTCGGCGTGGTTGAGGAGAAGGGCGAATTCGAATTCTACGGCGTCCGGTTCGGCATGACGAAGGATGAGATCCAGAATGCGGTCGCGAAAATCTCCTCCGCGAAAATCCACCGGTCGCGGGGCGGGGACTGGGGGGACTACCAGGTGCTGAACCTCTCCGGCAAGATGCTCGGCCTCTATCTGAAGTTCGACGACAAGGGGCGCCTCTACTGGATGAAGGCGGAGTACCCGTACTCGCGCACGAACCCCGGGAGGACCGCGGAACTCCTGCAGTCGATCAAGACCCAGTACCAGGGGCCGGTCGCGCGGGACCACAAGGATATCGAACTTACCATCGACGAGGGGCGGATGCGGATGACCATGGTTTCGAAACCGCTGCGGGACGAGTACCGCGCCCGGGTGCCGGAGCAGGGGAGGTGAAGGTTATGAGGTGGTTTGCGGGGGCGCTGATCCTGTGCGGCGCGTACGCGGCTTCGGCGGATGACGGCTTCGGCTATCCCGACTGGATCCGGATGAAGGATTCCGTCGCCATGCGCTGCAGGGTTCTCAGCGAGAACGCCGACGAGGTCGAGGTCTTGATGAGCGGCGGTCAGGGCGAGGAGAGGGTCAAGATCGACAGGACGCAGATAGAGTGGCTGCAGAGGAACTCGACCCCGAAAGCGGCGCAGAACAAGGGCGGGGATCGCTTCCCGGCGGGCAGGGCCCCGTAGGGGGGCGGGCAGTATTCGCACGTCCCTCACGCCTGTTGCCCTCACGCCTGTTGCTGTTGCGCGGGGACGGGTGTGGGTGGTATAGTAGTACGTCATCCTACATTCGAGATCGGAGGTGCCGTGATGCGCCATAGGGCATGTGTGCTGGCTGCGATCTTCGCGGGGGGGCACCTGGCGTATTCCGCCGATGCGGTGGTTCCCGTGCTCCTTCCCGACGTCAGCAACTTTCCCGAGTTGTACCGCGGAATACCCATTTCCCTGGACCAGGTGGAACTCGACTGGAAGATGATCAAGGAGTTCGATTACTACTGCCTGAGCCTGGCGGTAAAGGAGGGCGAGAGAAACAGGAGAGCCCAGGACCGCGGCGAGTATACCCCCCCGTTTCTGAACAGGCAGCGGGTCACCTTCGTCGCTTCGCCCGACGTTGCCCGGGAACTGCTCGACAAGACCGAAATCGACGCGACCTACCCTGTCAGGATCCGGTGCACGGTCGGAATCGCGGATGATTTGATCCGGGAGTTGGGAAACGTCTACTGGGTGGCCCGGGTCGACCGGATAGACTGCTACGGGGCAGACGGGTCCGTGGCATGGACACTCCCGGCCCCGGGGCCCGCGCGTGCAGAAGCGGCGCCGATCGCCGCGGAGATTGAAAAGTATTCAGACACGGGCCTCCTTGAATAGGATGCGCCGCCCCGCCGCATGCCCGTGCCCGCCGCCCGCCGCGAGGCGGAGTGCGCTTCGATTGATGATCGAGCCCCCATGCGCGCGGATCCCGACACCCCTTCGTCTCCCGCCGCAACAGGCGGGGGATAGCGCAGGCGAACTCAGATGAAAAAGATGCTCCCCATTATCCTGGTTCCCGTTCTCGTATGGACCGCCGGGTGCGCGGAGCTCGCGCAGACGGCGAGGATCATGAGCACGGCCTTCGTCGAGCTGTTCCGCCTGCCCCTCTATTTCCTCCGTCTCCCGTTCCTGATCCTCCAGAACATGGGCCCCATAATCCAGTCCGCGGTCCGCACCGCG
>JBAXOY010000148.1:0-4359 GCA_037133055.1 Chlamydiota bacterium | reverse complement strand
CGTTATCCGCAGACCCGACGTACACCCTCCCGTCGCTCCCCAGCGCGGGGGATGATTCCACATAGTCCCCGGTGAGATAGGTCCACGCGAGCGAGCCGCCGGAACCCACGGCGTAGAGGCGGTTATCCAAAGACCCGACGTACACCCTCCCGTCCGAACCTATCGCTGGGGAGGACTCTATGTCGTACCCTGTTTTATAACTCCACGAGAGAGCGGGCCAAGACGGTCCTGCATACTCGCTCTGCCCCGTATGTCGAGCATCGTGCATGAACATCGGCCAAGGACTGTCAGCGAGTTGGGCATAGAGCGGAAGGGTGGAGAAGAGGAGTACCGAGAAAACAATGAACATACAATAGATGGAGTTACGTTTCATGCGCCCCTCCGGTGGAAGGTTGTTCTATCTGATGACAGCACCAAAGCAGGGTATCACTCTTTCGGGAATAATACTATCACCCTTGGTGGGTGTACCTTATACCCTTCACCGACGGAGATAGGCACGGAAACGGCCACCTACGAGGGGGTTTATTGCGTAGGATGCGATTTCAGGACGCAGCCGAGGAAGTCCGCCCCACACACAAAACACCCTGCTCCTGACGGTTGGCAGAAGCGGGGCGAGGGGCATTGCGGATTCCCCTGCGTCGTCAGGCGTCTTCCTCCTTACTTGGCACCTGCCAATTTGCGCCAAGTTGCTTGAGCATTTTATTGAATTGCTCTATCTTCGAAGGTGTATCCAGTTTGGACTCTGAAGGATATTCCGCCCAGAAGATGATATCTCTATAATCCCTTTTTGCCCTATCAATCAGTTCTTGTACCTGCTTCTTATCTCCTTTGGCTAATAGCAGGATATCCCGCAATATTCGTTCTCGTCCTTTTTCAGATGCCTCTTGACCATACGATGACAGTATTGTCTCTACTTCTTGTTGGTCTTTTTCGGCGAAATCACGCTGAACAATTTGTAGCACCGATATAGGAAGTCGCATCGCAGGTTCCTAAAAAGGTCGAACACAATAATACCCTGCCCGTTAGGTTGCTTCCCTATCCGAGCAGGGTCATAATGCCCCCTCTGATATTGTGTTCCGCCTAAATGTGCCGGCACAGCTGGCCCGAATGCCTATCCGAGAGGATGCCCGATTCCGATCCCCTTCGCGATTCGCGGGAGGATGAGCCGGTGCAGTCTGCGGCCCTCTTTCGTGTGCAGAAGTGAGTGCAGGAAAATGTCGGCCTTTTCATGCATCCTTTTTGTGGACTTTTCGCGCACTACTTCAAGTGCTAAATCTAACGGGTGCATTGACTTACAGCATTTTTTAATGGTGGGCGATACAGGATTCGAACCTGTGACCACCCGCGCATCGGGAAGCGGAACCAGCACCCCGTAGAAATTTTCCGTGCTCGTAGAGATTATACACTCAATCGGTCGTTGCATTCAATCCTCCTTGTTACAGCCTGAACTTCAGTCCCTTCCGCGCCCGCCGCTTCAGCTTCAGGTCCCTGATGTAGTACCCCTGCGTTGTTCTCGGATCGCGATGCCCCATGAGCATCTGCAATCCATCGACCTGCCCGCCAGTGTCCATGTACCATTGCGCGAATGAACGCCTCAGCATGTGCGGGTGAACCTTTATCCCTATCGCCGCTCCTGCCGCCCGGACTGCATCATACGCATGGAGCCACTTCTTCCCCGTGCGGGCCGGGAAGACGTAGCCGTGCCGCGCGCACTCCTGTACGCTCTTGAGCTTTCGCCGAAGAGCCCGCTTCTGCCACCGGTCATACTGTTTGCGATAGTCACGGAGTAGGGCAATGATGTCGCCGTCCAGAGGATACGTGTCAGACGATCCCCCCTTCAGCTTATAGCTCATATACGCGCGCTCGAACTCGATGTCAGTCCAGCGGAGCGAGAGCGCCTCATTCAACCGCCAAGACGTGAGTGCCATGAACCTGATGACAGCCTGCGTCTTAAACCGCAGGAATCCGCGTAGCGCCTTCTGGCACCCGACCATCTGAATCTTTCGCACCTGCGCCTGCGTGAGCCACCGCTTGACCGTCTCCTGCCGTTTGATCTTTCCAACCCGGAACATGATGTCGCGCTCCTCGGGAATGTGATCCCACCGACGGCACCAGTCGAAGAACGTCGCGAGTGAACAACGGATATTGTGGCGCCGGGCCGGGGAGATACCCTTCAGTCCCATCAGCCAGACGTGGACGTCCCGAGAGGCGATCTCGGCGATCGGCTTCCCGATCTCACGGGCGAACCGGAGGAGCCCGGAGCGGTATGTGCGGACCGTGTTCACGCTCCGCCCCTGGGCCAGCATCTCGTCAAGGAATGTGTCTATCAGTGCCTTCATGATTCTTCCGATACATATCAACATCGAACGCTCGTCCTCTTACGAAACATCCGCGCTCGTAAACCGACTGCCAGCGCTTATGGGTGTAGCGCTCTGCGGTGAGTAGCTTGAAGTGCCCGCGTCTAAAGTGGGGGGAAACCCCATTGCGCTCCTCCTCTTCCACGACGGCATCTCTTTCCACGACTTTCATCCTTCCGCTGTAGCTATCGCAATCCAGCACATCCTCGGCCTTTGCACTATGCAAGGATTGCGGGAAGGCGGCAATGTACATGCCGAAGCCGTAGACCGTCCTCAGCATTGCATCGGTACTTATATCGGGTTGGTGCCCTAGTAGCGGCTTGATGCTATTCTCGTCGTCTTCACGGTATATCGTATCGGCCAGGGCGCAGTTCTCCCCGTCAAACGCAGCGAAGCAGTAGTTATACCCTACAGCCGTTGGTACCCCCCCGATCAAGGTTGCCCCAGCCGTAGAATAGCCAGGGATGACCATAATACTGCGTCTACGTTCACCGGCCCGAAAGTGGAGTGCGAACCCTGAGACCATAGTCCTGTCGTCAAGAACCACTTGGGGGAAGGGTCCCTTAGGCCCACACGGTACTGCCACAGGAGCACAGGGGGGAATCGCCTTCGCGAAATCAGTCGTCGCATTGTCCTTAACCGCGTCCGCGCAGAAGTCGGCGACCTTAGGAGCCAGGAAGTAGTGGTCAAGCCTACGGAATTTCCAGAGGAATAGACTTATCAGCTCTAGGTGCGCCATATTGTAGTCCAGAACGCAAGAGTCGAACGAAACGATATCCCTCGCCGCGGAAACTCGGCCTATAATTAGGCCCATATATCGCTCAAGCATCCTATTCGCGAATCTAGTGTACGCCAATTCGCCGTGTTCGCTGGACTCTGACTTGAACAGTTTCCAGGCAGCGGATCCGAACTTGGTGTACCCCGGCGCTTTCATTCTTACTTATCCTGCAACATAGTCTGTGACGGATCCCCGTCCTTCTAAGTCCACGAAATGGACGTACGGTCTTCTCACCTGTTTCAATCCGCTCGATCAGTACGTTCCTCGGGCCACCACCCGGCCCCCACCGTTTCAATACCCGGACGCGCTTCCCGCGCTCTAAATACGTTCGCCCTATAACGCTGTCGGCCACTCTCTTTTCCTCGCCCATTCCGGCCAATCGCTCATGTCGCGTGTACGATGCGCTCCCCCGTCCTCATTATTGCCTCCCCTTATCCCCACAAGCTCCAACTGCTTCCCTTTTTCATCGGGATCTCTCTCCTTGCAGTGCTTATGCCGTGCAATAAAAGAGCGAGCCCATGCGAGAAAAGCGTCAAAGGGCAACCGGTCGGGCAATTTATCTTTTTCTCCGCACCTCTGGCAAGAGAAGCCGAATGGATAATCTGGATTGCTTCCATCGCCCGCGACTATCCAGTCAGTTTTGCTTTTCACATCACTACTCCCAATAGCTCCATCTACTTCTCTCCACCCTTCTCCCCGTCGTCGAAGAGAATGCCGTCGGAGATGAACAGGCTATTTCCATCGGGCCGATCCTGCACGAGCTGCGCCCATGCTTGACCTCCGTTTTCCTCCAGGTACTTATGCACCATCTCCCTGCGCTTCTGGTCGAGCGCCGCCCAGTCGCGAAGATAGACGAGCCGGATTCCGTTCTCCGGGATAAGCGAGAGTGCAATCGCTATGCCGATCCTGAGCTGGTCACTCTCCGATGCCTGCTCGAGCGGCACCCCGTTGAATGTCACGCCGCCCTCGCCAAAGCCGAGGCCCTGAATCGGGAACTCCATTCTCGACAAGGCCGCCGTCTTTTCGTCTTCGATCGTGGCCATCACCGCCGAGATATTCCCACTCGCGACCTTCTTCTCCGCGATCGCGTCCCGGAGCGCCGCATACTCCCGGTTGGCGTCGATCTTCGCCCGGATCGTCCTGTTGTGCTCCTCGGCCGCGGATATATCCTTCCTCACGCCGTCGAGATCGACCGGCGGATGCTCCTCCAGCCATGCCTCCGTC
>JBAXOY010000147.1:0-4444 GCA_037133055.1 Chlamydiota bacterium | reverse complement strand
AAGGCCGTACTCTATCAGAAAGGCGTGGGTGCGACAAGCGGGAACTGCCCTCGGGACTGCCCTCGGTCGGACGCGTCTGACAGGTCGGACCCGTCGGACAGGTCCGATACTCCGTCACCCCGGGCAGATCACCCGGCGCCGCGCCAGCCCCCCGGCGGCGGTCTCGCGATACTTGGACTGGAGATCGCGGCCGGTCTGGGCCATTGTGGCGACCACCTCGTCGAAGGAAATGCAGTGGCTCCCGTCGGAGAGGAGGGCGTAGACCGCGCAGTCAAGGGCCCGCGAGGCGGCCATGGCGTTCCGCTCGATGCAGGGGATCTGGACCAGGCCCCCGACGGGGTCGCAGGTGAGGCCGAGGTGGTGCTCGAGGCCCATCTCGGCGGCGTACTCGACCTGGCGCGGGGTGCCGCCGAGGAGCTGCACCGCGGCCCCCGCGGCCATCGCGCAGGCGGTGCCGATTTCTCCCTGGCACCCGACCTCGGCCCCGGAGATCGAGGCGTTCTTCTTGACCAGGTTCCCGATGATTCCCGCGGTGGCGAGGGCGCGGGTCATCTTCTTCACCGAAAACCGGTACTCCTTCCGGATGAGCAGGAGCACGGCGGGGACGACCCCGCAGGCGCCGCAGGTCGGGGCGGTGACAACCTCTCCGCCTGCGGCGTTCTCCTCCGCGGCCGCGAGCGCGTAGGCAAAGAGATACGAGAGTTTTTGCTGCGACCCGCGGCTGTTCCGGGCTTTCGTGAAGTACGAGCAGGCCTTGCGCCGCAGGTGCGGTTCCCCGGGGAGCACCCCCTCGTTCTCGAGGCCGCGCGCGACGGCGGCCTCCATCGCCGCCCATATCCCCTGGAGGAACTTCCAGATATCCCTTCCCTCGCGCGCCTCCACGTATTCCCAGAGCGACTTCCCCTCGGCGTCGATGGAGGCGAGGATCTCCCTCATCGAGCCCTGCGGATAGACCCGCTTCGTGTCGGCGGGGGTCGCCGCGTCCCTGATCGCCCCTCCCCCGACGCTGTACACCTCCCACGCCGTCGAGGGTGCCCCGCCCGCGTCGAGCGCCTCGAAGCGCATTCCGTTCGGGTGAAGCGGCAGGAGCTCATCCGGTTTCCAGACGATCTCGACCCGCGCGGGGGCGAGGACGCGCGCGAGGACCGCGTCGGCGAGGTGGCCGCGGCCCGTCGAGGCGAGGCTCCCGTAAAGCGTCACCCTGAAAGAGACCGCCCCGGGATGTTTCGCCTTGAATATCTCGGCGGCGCGCTTCGGGCCGATGGTGTGGCTGCTCGAGGGGCCGTACCCTGCTCGGTAGAGCTCTCGGATGGATTCCATAATCTTCCGGTCGTAATGCCGTGTGCGCTCGCGCACGTACAAGTCTACCGGTCACGCGATATTCGCGCAACGGATAATCGCTCAGGGCGTTCGCTCATCCGATTATCGGTGGGCAACACCATCCCCCGATGCTATCCTATCCCCGTGAAACCGGCCGCAAAGGATCTTCTCTGCGTCGGGCTGCTGCTCACCCTCGTCGCCGCGGTCTTTCCCCTTCCCGCGTTCAGCCCGTCGAACCTCCTCGCCACGCGGTTCAGCGACGTGATCACGCAGTACCTCCCGCATCAGCTCTTCGTGAGGCACACCGTCTTCCGGCACCACCGGTTCCCTTTCTGGAACCCGTACGAGTGCGCGGGGACGCCCGCATTCCCCAACCCGCTCTACCCCGCGCTCTCTTTCCCCGCGGTTCTCCTGCTTCCCCTCCCCCCCCCGCTGGCGGTGAATCTGGGGTTCTTCATGCACCTCTTCATGGCCGGGGCGCTCACGTTCGCCTGTGCGCGGCAGGCGGGGTGCTCCAGGGCGGCCTCGCTTTTTGCGGGGATCATCTATGCCCTTGGGGCGCGGAGCCTGACGCATATACAGGCGGGGCTTTATTCCCGAATGATATTCTTCGCGTATATTCCCCTGATCTTCCTCTGCGCCGAGCGCTGCCTCGGGAAACCGTCGATCCGGTCCGCCGCGTGGTTCGCGATTTCGCTGTCGCTTGCGCTGCTCACGGGAGAGCTGCAGCTCCTTATCTATGCCCTTGTCTGCAGTGCGGCCTACGCGGTGTTGAGGTCCTGGATAACTCCGAGCGGGATGACCGGGAGTATCTCTCCCCGCCGGTCGTGGGCCTGCTTCCTCTCCGGCGCGATCCTGTGCATCCCGCTCTCCGCCTTCTATCTCCTTCCCTCCCAGCGCCTCTACCCGCTGCTCTCCCGGTCGTCCGCCCTCGGGCCGGGACGGTTAGATTTCATGCCGTCTCTCCGCGAAGTCGCGGCGTCGCTGTGCAGTCCGGGGCTCATCGGCGAGTTCAGCCCGTTCGGGACCCTTCCGTGGGAGTGCGCGCTCTTCATGGGTCTCGCGCCGATCATGTTGATCGCCCGATGCGCGCTCGACAGGGAATCGCGGCGCGATCTCATGCCCTGGGGGCTCCTCGCCGCGGCGGCCGTGCTCCTTTCGATCAAAGAGCTCGCGCCGCTTCACGCCGCGCTCGCGCGCCTGGCGCCATTGCTCGGGCAGTTCCGCAACCCGGGGCGGATGCTCTATCTCGCGTCTTTTTTCTCCGCCGTCCTCGCGGCGCGCGCGTTCGATGCCGCCGTTGCCGGACGGAAGCCGGCCTTCCTCTGGCTCCCCATCCTCGCGGGCGGTATGCTCGTGTACGGGCTTCTGCTTGCCCGTGTGCACGGCGCGAGCTGCGGCGGCCTCGCCCGGAATTATGCGCACCGTTTTGAGGCCTTTTTCGGGGCCGCCCAGCTCGGCACCCTCGACATGCGGCACCTGGAGCTCGGGGCATCCCTTTTCAAGCTGGACGCGATCCGTTCGCTCCTGTTTTCCCTGCTGCTCATCCCCCCTCTCTGCCTCGTGTGCGCGCTCGGCGGGCGCGGCCGCATCAGGCCGGGGCTGGTCGCCTTCGCGCTCTCCTCGACGGCATTTCTCGATCTCTTCCGCGCGTCCCCTGCATTTCTCGAGGTCCACCCGCTCGGCGAAATCTATCCCCCCTCCCCGCTCGTCGCCGCGATCAGGGATGAGCGCGGCGGGGGCCGCCTGCTCGACGCCACGCCGCCGCCGCGCGCGGCGTTCTGGACCGCCTTTCCGTTTTACCGGAGCACCGCGATAGGCATCTCGCGCGTGGACGGCTACACTCCCGTCAACTTCACCGCCTACGCCCGCTATCTCGACCTGATGTCGGGCGTCCCGGGCCCCCTGCCGCGATGGTCCCTCGGCGCCTCCTCGGTCAGGGCACCCGGGCTCCTGTCCCTCCTCGGCGCGGGCCTCGTGCTCTCCGCATCGCCTCTTGATCTTCCGGGGCTCGTGCCCATCGGCGCGTTCGTCGATGTTCCCGTGTACCGCCAGTTCATGGGAGGCGAAATCGAGCCCCGTCTTTTCCTGTTCAGGAACCGCGACCGCCTTCCCCGGGCATGGCTTGTGCCCCGCGTTGAGATCTGCCCGCCCGAACGCGAGGAGCGGGAGCTTACGCGCCTCGACCCGTATGCGATGGCGCTCGTCGAACGCGGCGCGCTCCCGCTCTCCGGGGGGGAGCCGTTCAGGCCGGTGCCGATCACTCGTTACGCGCCGGGACTGGTGGAGATCGAGGTCAGGACGGACCGGGCCGCCTATCTCTGCACGAGGGAGATCTGGGCGCCCGGCTGGACCGCATCCGATACAGGGAAGCCGGTGGCGGTGGTGAGGACGAACGGGATATTCTGCGGGGTGTACCTGCCCCCGGGGAGGCACGAGGTGCGCGTGCGCTACCTTCCGCCGGGGTTCAGGATCGGTGTCGCGGTCTCTCTCCTGACTTGTGCGGGGCTCGCGCTACTTGTTTGCAGGGGAGGGGGATTCAATCGTATATGCCGCTCACGATTTTGACGTTAGCAGCGCGCTGAACTCGTCCTCGGTGAGAACCTTCACCCCCAGTCCCCTCGCCTTTTCCAGCTTTGACCCCGCATCGGCGCCCCCGACGACATAGTGCGTCTTTTTGCTCACGCTTCCCGACGCCCGCCCGCCCTGCTCCTCCACCAGACGCTCGGCCTCGTCCCGCGTGAGTTTTTCGAGGGCGCCGGTGAACACAAACGTCATGCCCGCGAATCGTCCGGGCCCCGCGGCCGCGGCCGACCGCCACGCCACGCCGCCGTTCCTGAGTTTTTCGATGACCTTCGTGTTCAGGCGCTGGGAGAAGAACGTGGCGATGCTCGCGGCTATCTGCGGGCCGATCTCCTTCGTTTCCTGGAGTTCCTCCTGGGTCGCGCCCCCGATCTTCTCCATCGTGCCGAACGACCGCGCGAGCACCCTGGCGACGTGCTCGCCCACGTGGCGTATCCCCAGAGCGAAGACCACCCGATCGAGCGGCGGGCGCCGGCTCCTGTCTATCGCATCGAGGATATTCGCCGCGGACTTGTCCGCCATCCGATCGAGCGAGAGGAGG
>JBAXOY010000146.1:0-4596 GCA_037133055.1 Chlamydiota bacterium | reverse complement strand
CGTGGAGATAAGGAAGAGGGAGTCCGACCAGGATATCAACCTCGACGAGCTCATCGAGCAGACAGGCCAGTTCTCCATCATCAAGATCGTAAACCTGATGCTCGTGCAGGCCATCAAGGAGCGGGCGAGCGACATCCATATCGAGCCGTTTGAGAAGGAGCTCAAGCTCCGCTACCGCGTGGACGGAGTGCTCCACGAGTCAACCCCGCCGCCGAAGCACATGCAAAACGCGATCGTCTCCCGCATCAAGATCATGTCCAACCTGGACATCGCCGAGCGGCGCCTCCCCCAGGACGGGCGTTTCAGGATCAAGGTGCACGGGCGCGAGATCGACTTCCGCGTCTCCTGCCTCCCCACGAGTTTCGGGGAGAAGGTGGTGCTCCGCGTGCTCGACAAGAGCGGGCTGGAGAGCCTGGATATCACCAAGCTCGGCTTCCACGATCGGGGGGCCGAGGAGTTCATGCGGGCGATCGCGGCCCCGTACGGCATGATCCTCATCACGGGACCGACCGGGAGCGGAAAGTCCACCACCCTCTACACGGCGCTCCGGGTGATCAACAAGCCCGAGGTGAACGTCATCACGGTGGAGGACCCGGTCGAGTACCAGATGCTGGGCGTGAACCAGGTCTCGGTGAAGACCGAGATCGGCCTCACCTTCGCGGCGGGCCTGCGGTCGATCCTGCGGCAGGACCCGGACGTCATAATGGTCGGCGAGATCCGGGACCAGGAGACCGCGGACATCGCGGTCAAGTCGGCGCTCACCGGCCACCTCGTGCTCTCGACGCTCCACACGAACGACGCGGCGAGCGCCATCACGCGTCTCGACGACATGGGCATCGAGCCGTTCCTGATCTCCTCCTCGACGCTCCTCGTCGCCGCGCAGCGCCTTGTGCGCCGCATCTGCAAGAAGTGCAAGAAGGAGATCGAGGTCCCCGACGAAATCCTCCGCGCGGCGCAGATGCAGTACGATCCGGGGCAGAAGAAGCCCATGATCCAACACGGGGCCGGGTGCCCCACCTGCAAGGGCACGGGCTACTCCGGCCGGATGGCGCTCATCGAGGTGATCACCATCGATGACGAAGTCCGCGGGATGATCATGAAGCGTTCGACCGGCCGTGAGATCAAGCTCGCCGCCATGAAGCGGGGGATGAAGACGCTCAGGATGGTGGGCCTCGACCGGGTGAGGGAAGGCCTGACCACGCTCGAGGAAGTGATGCGCGTCACTGCGGCCGATTGAGCGGCTCGAAAAAATAACGTGTTGTTTCACCACGGAGAACACGGAGAACGGCACGGAGATTGCGGCGAGAACGTTGAGCGGCTTGAACAGTTTGAACCGCTTGAACTGATTGAACGAGGATTAAAGCATGGCCGACTTCCGCTACACGGCAAAGGACCTCCAGGGCCGCGACATCGCGGCGAGCATGACCGCCGAGAGCGAGGGCGAGGTCATCGGCAAGCTCCGCAAGAGCGGCCTCATCCCCGTGAAGATCGTCAGGGATGAGAAGGGGAGGAAGAAGCTATTCCACAAGAAGGTGAAGTCGGAGGCGATCGTCATCTTCGCGCGGCAGCTCGCCACCATGATCGACGCGGGGCTCCCCCTCGTCCAGGGCCTCGAGGCGCTGGAGCAGCAGCAGGTGAAGTACCCGATTTTCGCCGTGATCATCAGGAAGGTGAAAGAGGACGTCGAGGGGGGGAAGAGCCTCTCCGACGCGATGGAGCAGCACCCGAGGACCTTCGGCCCCCTGGTGGTGAACCTGGTCCGCGCGGGGGAGAACAGCGGCACCCTCGCCGAGATCATGGACCGCATCGCGAAATACCTGGAATCGGCGCGGGCCCTCCAGAAGAAGGTGAAGTCCGCCATGATGTACCCGCTCGTGGTCTCGATCATGGCGATCATCATCACGACCGTTCTGCTGATCAAGGTGATCCCGGTTTTCGGGACCATCTTCTCGAGCTTCGGCGCCGAACTGCCGCTCCCCACGCTGATGCTGCTCAGGTTCAGCGACTTTCTCAGGAGCTACCTGCTGCTCGTGCTCGCGGCGCTCGCGGGGCTCATCTTCGCCTTCCGGGCCTTTTACAAGACGGACAGGGGGCGCCTCAGAATCGACACGATGAAATTCCGCATCCCGGTGTTCGGCGACCTCATCCACAAGGTCGTCCTCTCCCGCTTCTCCCGGACGCTCAGCACCCTGGTGCGGAGCGGCGTGCCGATCCTTCGCTCGCTCGACATCGTGGCCAAGACCGCAGGGAACTACGCGGTGGAACTCGCGATCGGGAAGGCGGCCCAGAAGATCAAGGAGGGGGAGAGCATCGCGGGCCCGCTCGAGGATACCGGCATGTTCCCGCCGATGGTGGTGCGGATGATCTCGGTGGGGGAGAAGACGGGCAAGGTGGACACCATGCTGGAGAAGATCGCCGACTTCTTCGACGAACAGGTCGCGACCACGCTCTCCGGCTTCACCGCCCTGATCGAGCCGCTGCTCATCGCGTTCCTCGGCGTCGTGATCGGGACCATCGTGATTTGCATGTTCCTCCCGATTCTCAAGATGTCGTCGATCATCAAAATGTGAGGGGATTTGTTTTTTAATTCCCCTCCCCCCTTGAGGGGGAGGGTTGGGGTGGGGGGTAAAAGCATCCCCCCATACGTTGACCCCTCACGGGGATGTGTCCGCCCGAAGCGGGCGCGCCGCGCGCTTCAGGCGGATCCGCCCTTGGCGGGGGATTTCTTTGCATGAAACTGGCCAGAAATCGTTCAGAGCTTTTGAGCCGGATCAAATGGCTCATGTTCATCAGGCTTATCCTGATCTCGGCGCTCCTGGGCATCAGCCCCTTCGTGCTCGGCCAGGGCTCGACGCCGTTCTTCCTCATCATAGGCCTGATCTACTGCGCCACCCTCGTCTACATCCTTCTCCTGAAGACGTCCGTGCCGCTCAGGGCGCAGGCGTATGCCCAGTTCTTCTTCGACGCGGCCATCGTCACCATGCTTCTCAGTTTCACGGGAGGCATTGACAGCAACTTCGTCCTCCTCTACGTGCTGGCGATCGTCTTCGCGAGCATCATCATCGGCGGGCAGGCCGGGATGGTGATCTCAAGCAGTTGCAGCGTCTTCTACGCCGCGCTCGGCCTCGTGGAGTGCTTCAACCTCCTGCCGCCGAACTTGAACACGGCGTTCAGCATCTCGCGCGACCCGGTCTACGCGGCCTATCTCGTGCTCGTGCGCACGACCATCTTCTGCATCCTCGGCTACTTCGTCGACTACCTGGTGGACAGCCTGCACATGAACCGGTTCGAACTGGACCAGTTGAAGAAACTGAACGAGCGGATCCTCACGCAGTTGAAAAGCGGGCTCATCACGACCGACGCGTCCGGCAGGATCATCTTCGCGAACTCCGCGGCGGAGGAGGTTCTGGGATACCGGCGGTCCGAGATGATCGGCAAGAGCTGGCACACGTTCCTCGGGCGCACGGTGGAGGACATCGACGACCGGTGGCTGATCGAAGAGGCCAGGTCGTTCACCCGCTGCGAGATCAGGGTGCCGCGCAAGGACGGGACGGAGATACCCATCGGGTTCACCGTGTCGAGCCTCGTGGAAAGGAACGGGGGGCCGCTCGGCCTCCTTATCCTCTTCAGGGATCTGACCCAGGTCCACCGCATGGAGGAGCGGATGCGCCGGGCGGACCGGCTTTCCGCCGCGGGGGAGATCCTCGCGAGCGTCGCCCACGAGGTCCGCACCCCGCTTACGGCGATACGCGGCGCGGTGGAGGTGCTCAGGGAGAACGGCGCCTTCACGGGGGGAAACGCCACGCTGGTCGATGTCATCCTCAAGGAGTCGGACCGGCTCAACCGTATCATCAGCGATTTTCTGACCTCGGGAAAGCCCCGCGGGGAGTCGCGGACGATCGAGGACCTCGGGGTCATCATGGAGGAGGTGATACTCGTCGAGAAGCAGACCAGGAATGGCGGGGGGGAGCTCCGGATAGACAGGAATGACCGGGGGCGGCCGGTCCGCGCGCGCGTGGATGTCGCACAGATCAAGCAGGTGTTCATCAACATTCTCGACAACGCCCTCGACGCCGCGGGCCCCGGCGGCAGGGTGACCGTCGCCCTCGAACGGTCCCACGCGCAGACGGACGAAAAGCCGATGGCGCATGTCAGCGTGGCGAACATGGGCCGCGGCATTGCCGCGGAGGGGATGACGCACCTTTTCGAACCATTCTATTCGACGAAGGGAAGCGGCACCGGCATGGGGCTCTTCCTCGCGGAGCGGATCGTCAGGAACCACGAGGGCCGGCTCGAGGCGGAGAGCCGCGAGGGGCGAACGGTCTTCACGATCTCCCTCCCCTGCGAGGCTGAGGATCCGGGGCTGGAAGCTGTAACGCCGGGACGCAGATGAACGCAGATAGGGAAACGGCCGAAAGTTGAAAGCCCAAAGTTCAAAGAAGGAATGGGACGCGGATTGGCGCGGATGCACGCGGATAGCTTGAACAGGCTGGATACAACGAGGCAACAGAGAATACATCATTCGGGACGCAGATGAACGCAGAGAAAAAGCAGCTAAAAATTAAGCGGTGTTTTGGACGCAGATGAACGCAGATT
>JBAXOY010000145.1:0-4753 GCA_037133055.1 Chlamydiota bacterium | reverse complement strand
CGCTGCCACGGACGCTCTACCTCTCTGGCCTGCCCGACTATTTCGCGCTGATCCTGCTGGGGCTGATCGCGGGGACGGGCATCCTGATGAAGTACTGGGTCCACGTCTACCTGGTGGATGTCAAAGCGTTCACCCTGGGGCTGCTGACCCTGCGCCCCGTTGCGCCGCCACTCGCCGCCCCTTTTCCCCCTCTCCCGGCTTCGCCGGGATTCACCCCCTTTTACCTCCCCCTTGCCCCTTCGCGTCGCTCCGGCTACGCCTGGAACGCCGGCCCATCTCGAGCTCCTTCGGCAGGCCGTAGCGGTTCCGGGCCTCGGCATGCCGTCTCGCTTCGCTCCCCGGCACCGGGCAAGCCAGCGGTCTGCACGCCTCGTGCCGGGGGACCCAATTTCCCTTTCCGTCACTCGGCGTGCGTGACCGCCTGTCCCATAATGACGTCATTATGGGACCTTGCCCTTGCCTCGGCCCTCCGCTTCGCCCTTCGGGTTGACATAACTTCGTTATGTGCAACTACGCCTGCCTCACTCGCTCCCGTCTTCGACTGCGGCCGGGTTCCACCCTCCGCCTCCGCGCCGCGAGCTTCACCCCCCTCCTGCCCATGCGCCTTGCGCCCCCATTCGGCGGCGCAAGCCGCCCCTTTCCTCGGCCCCGCCTCCCCCCTTTGGGGGGAGGCGCCCCCTGCGGGATCGCCTTCCCGCCTCGCCGGCCGCCGGCGGCCGGCTGTCGACCTGCTCAGGGATCGACCGGCCCCCGCGGCAACGCCCGGTCGTTGGTCCTTCTTTCGATCGACCGGCCCCCAAGGTTTCATTTGGCCGATTAATATCCTTGCAATCGGCCGAGCCATAACGTTACACTTGGCCGATGAACGATGCTCCCCTCTATCCGCGACACGTGGCACCACGCCTCGCCGAGGCCCTGGCGGACTCGCCGGTGGTGCTCATCCACGGCCCGCGCCAGTGCGGCAAGACCACCCTCGCCCACATCGAGGCCGGGCAGAAGGGCTACGCGTACATCAGCTTCGATGACGACGTGGCGCGCGCGGCGGCCGCCGCCGACCCGGCCGGCTTCGTGGCGGACCTCCCGGAGCGCGTGATCCTGGACGAGGTGCAGCGCGTCCCGGCGCTGTTTCCCGCCCTGAAGATCGCCGTGGATCGCCATCGCCGGGCGGGGAGGTTCCTGCTGACCGGCTCGGCCAACGTCCTGCTCGTGCCCAAGCTCGCGGACTCGTTGGCCGGCCGGATGGAGATCCTGCGGCTCTTCCCGCTGGCGCAGTGCGAACTGGAGCGGCGCAGGAGCGGCTTCCTTGAGGCGTTGTTCACCTGTGCGTTCAAGACACGGCGTACCGAGCGGCTGGGCCGGCAGCTCCCCGAGCGCATCGTTGCCGGCGGCTATCCGGCGGCGTTGGCCCGGCGGGGAGGACGCCGGCGCAGCGTGTGGTACGAGAACTACCTCGAAACGCTCGTCCAGCGCGACGTGCGCGACCTCGCCCGCATTGGCGGGCTCGACACGCTCCCGAGGCTCCTGGCCCTTGCCGCGGGCCAGACCGCACGCCTGCTGAACGTGAGCGGGCTGGCCGCGCCGTTCCAGCTCAGCCGGCCGACGATCCGCGACTACGTGACGCTGCTCGAGAGGGTGTTCGTGGTCGAACTGCTGCCCCCCTGGCACAGCAACCGGCTCTCCCGCCTCGTCAAGACGCCGAAGCTGCACCTCGGCGATACCGGTCTCGCCTGCGCCCTGCTGGGGATGGACGCAGGCGCGCTGGCCTCCGACAGGACGCTGCTCGGCCAGCTGCTGGAGACGTTCGTGTTCCAGGAGCTGCGCCGACAGGCGAGTTGGCAGGAGGAGCCCATGCGGTTCTTCCATTTCCGCGACAAGGATGTCGCCGAGGTGGATATCGTCATCGAGCGCGGGGCCCGTCGGATCGCCGGCGTGGAGGTGAAGGCGGCGGCTACGGTGACGGCGACGGACTTCCGCGGGCTGCGCAAGCTCAGGGATGCGGCCGGCCGGCGCTTCGTGGGCGGCATCGTGCTGTACGACGGCGAGACCAGCGCGAGCTTCGGAGACGGCCTGCACGCCGTGCCCGTCCGTGCGCTGTGGGAGACGGCATGAGAGGGACGGGAGTGGCCGTTTTTCGGACGCTTCCAAGCTAAGAATCCAAGAGCGAGATCATTCCCTCCGACCGCGTTGAAGTGGTTCCCCCCCTCCGCCCCGCGCGCCTTGCGCCGCCTCCCGGCGGCGCAAACCGCTCCCTTTCCTCGGCCCCGCCTCCCCCCATTGGGTGAGGCGCCCCCTGCGGGCAGGTGCTGTCGGATATGGCGAAGCATAGGCGTTGCGTGAGGGGAGTATAGCCGGGGTGGATTGATGCGGGATTACAGAGCGACTCTCAACTTAAGCTTTTTCTTGTGCACCATGTAAAGTGCCTTTTCTTCATGGAGCACCAGCCCATCGTCTTGGGTACTTATCTGCTTCTTGAACTCCAACCGGCTCCGGGAGAAGAAATCCTGATTCTCCTTGAGCAGCCGATTTGCCGCCATGCGGCAATACTCTCTGTCTACTTCGACCCCGATGCTGTTGCGGTGACACTTCATGGCGGCAACCATCGTGGTGCCGCTCCCGCAGAAGGTGTCGAGGACCGTGTCCCCCCAGAATGAGAACATCCGAACCAGGCGATTCGCAAGCTCAAGGGGGAAGGGCGCCGGATGATCCTTCGTGGATGCTCCCGTCAGTGTGCAGAACTGGCGGAACCACTCATTGAACTCCTTCTTGCCGATTTTGCTCAAACGACGCTGCTCTTCCGTGGGTTTTCTATAGCCCCCCGGCTTCCTTTGCATCAGGATGAATTCTATGTCGTTCTTTATAATCGCATTGGGCTCGTATGGTTTGCCTAGAAATTTCGATCCGTTGTTCGCTTCAAAGGCGGCATTCGAGATCTTATGCCAGATGATAGGGTTGAGATTGTCGAAGCCGATGTTCCTGCACATGACGCAGATATCGGCATGCAAGGGGACAACCACATGCCTCCCGAAGCTCTTCCTTGAGAGACATACGTCCCCGACCACGCACACCAGCCTCCCGCCGGGAACGAGCACCCGATATATTTCGGTCCATACCTTTTTCAGCTCTTTGAGGAATTGTTCATATTCTGAAACATGGCCTAGCTGTCTCGGGTTTTCATTGTACCTTTTCAATGTCCAGTAGGGGGGGGATGTGACCACAAGGTGGACTGATTCGTTCGGGATGTAAAACATCTCTCGAGCATCCCCCTGAATGAGGCGATGCGTCGTAATCATGTTTTCAAGACTTGCAGTTTGTGTGATCACGATGCCGTCTTCCCAAACGCAGTTACCTGCCCGATTAGTGACCGGGCAAGAAGCTCAAAGGTCAAATCCGCCGACGGCTCCTCGTATTTCCCCCTGAGTCCGCCGGCTTTTGAGGCCATCAGGAAAGCCGTTGCCGAATAGTGCCGTTCCCGTACAAGTTTCCGGCAGAATAGCTCGTATCTCTTGGCGTACGAGGCATCTCTGAATTCGGGGAATACCTTGAAGTGCGGCTCTCTTACTTTTACAGGATGCCGTGACTGCGGACAATCTTCCAGAAGGAAGAAGTAGCCCAGCCATGGCCTGATCGTCTTGTTGAAGGCACCCTCTCGGTAGGCAGTCCACAGGTCAAGAGCGCTCCCCATCGCCTCTTCCGTTCGGTTGTTGAAGTTGTTGCCAAACGAGGGGCCGACCTGGGATTTCGCTTCCAGTGCCAGTATCAGTTGACCATCCCTCACTACGAGGAGATCCCACTCCTTCGTTGGCCGGAAGAAGCCGGGCAACTCTATGGCCGTTTTCCTGAATATGTGCCGTGGGTCGATCCCCGCACCGCAAAGTATCTCAGTAATCAGAGAGATGAAACCATCCATATGTGCGCCACCAGTTACAGCACTTCGAGCCCCTTGGTCCGCTCGTCCTGCTTTTCTCTGCCGCTCGGTTTGACCTTCTCTGGTGGTCCAGTAGACTTTGATCGCTTCTCCGATCCTTTTATCGAGAGCGGCAAGTAGCTTGTCCATGACGTTTGCCCGGATTGATGGTGTGCTCTTTTCCTTCTTAGCGGCATTATAGCATTCTTCTCGGGGTTCCTGAAACGCATTTCATGGCATTTCATGGCGTGGTAGTTTCCTTGAGAGCGGAGAGGGTACGGAGCGGGTCCTCCCTTCGCCCCCCCCTGAAGAAAGAGCCCCCGCACCACCTCACGGTGATGCGGGGGACTTCCGGAGCCACCGGACCTTATGCCGCTGCTATGCAGGCGGCAGGAACGGCGGCGTGGGCGGAGTGCCGGTGTGCCCGATCATGTACTTGATGTACTCCGCGACGTAGTAGTTGAAGCCGCTCATCGCCCAGCCGAGCGCCTTGACAGCCGCATCCCAGGCCTCCTTCGTTGCAGGAAGCTCAGCCTGATATGCCGCTACCGCGTCAGTGAAATACCCCCTGAGCGTCTGCTGGGCGGTGGATTCGGGGTTGAACGGGATCACGTACTCCCTGCAGTAGTTCAGCCCCTTCCATATCGCGTAGACCAGCGTCTTGCCGAGCTGACCACGCGCGTCCAGCGAGAAGAGAGGTGCCTTCACCAGAGCCATTGTCTTTCACCTCCTTCCTTCTTTTCGATTTAGTGCCGAAAACGGGGGGCGGTGTTCGCCCCCATATATAGACAAATTCAGTACTGTCCGGTCTAGCAACTTTGAAAATCACGTAACATACACATCATGAAT
>JBAXOY010000144.1:0-4790 GCA_037133055.1 Chlamydiota bacterium | reverse complement strand
AACCCCATCTCCTCACAGTATCGTTTCGCCAACCTCATGATCCCGTTCTCATTACACGCGAGCCCAACAGCGACGACGGCATTCTGCTCCGAGCACCAGCGGGCGAAGTCCATGACCTTCTCTCCGAACGCGGTCAGATACCTAAATTCTATTTTCTGTCGCCCGTCATTTCTCCTACGACAATGACATGGCAGCCCCATGGTATCCGGCTTTCTCACGCGAACATCCCCACTCCCTCACCCTTCCCCGCGGCCTTCCTCAGCTCCGCCACATGCCCTAGCACAAGCCGGCTATATGGGGTCAGACTTCCCCACCCATGCTCCCGGCACCACGGCTCATGGGAGTGAGCCCCGCCGTGGACGGCGAAGAGCCGAAGTGCGAGACGAAGGTCGCGCGCTTTGATCTGCCCAAAATGGTATGTTTTCAGATACGCCGTGAACCCCAGCGCCGCCGGCGTGGCGAAGCTTGTCCCGGACATTTGCGGAATGCCATAGATGTCCCACCCGTCGAAGCAGAACTCCAGCTTGGCCCCATCCCCCGACCAGTCTGTCTTTGCGCCCTGGTCCGTGAGCGCCCCGACGGCGACAGCCCAGTTGAAGATGGCCGGAGCGTCGACGTCATCTCCGACGAAGTCATCCCGCTCATCCTCATTTCCGGCGGCGACAAAGATGATCGTCCCGTTCTCCTCATAACAGGCTTTCCCGAGCCGGTTCACGGCGCCCATGCTTCGGATGATCGCGCGCATCTCGCGTTCGTTCTCGGCGTGAATCCCGAGGCTCATGTTCACAAAGTCCGCCTTTTGGTCGAATGCGTAGGCGAGGGCGTAAGCGATCGCGTCATTGCTCCCGGAGCCGTTCCGATCGAGGCACTGGTATCCGTGAATCTCTATGTCGGCCTTCTTCTGCGGGCAGAGGAAATACTCCGAAATGAGGAGTTTGCAGAATGAACCGTGAGATTCGAGGATAGGTTCCTTGCGATAGGCGGAAGCGTTCGCCCAGGGGATGGAGTCCATCTGCGGTCGCAGTTTCTCAGGTAGGAGCGCCGTCCTGCAGCCGGTATCCGCGACCACGATCTTCACCGGTCGATCGAGAAGATTTATGTCATTCCGAAGTACGCCGAGCATATCTTGCATGTCAGCCCGCCTTTCTCTGCACTGTCTGCTCTGCATCTGATCGCTCTATCGTCTCGATCCGTATCACCGCATGGGGAACTTCGCCAGGGTTGACGTACCTCTTTTCCATCCATCCGTATTGGCACACGAGACTGTCATTACGCCATAGGCCGACATCCGTGATGGCGTCTTTTGCCGCTTTCAAAATGTTGTCCAAATCGGGAGTACCTGTATGCTGCGATGGTGCGCTTGCCTTGAGCACTCCGGCGTTCTTTCCGGTGCCGTAATGTGTCTTCGGTCTCCCGAAAACGAACTCGCATGTCAGACTAAGCGGCCCGGTGAATTGCTTCTTGTCCCATACCCTGAGCACCTCATACGCGATCGATCGCTTCCAGTTATCGGCAGTATCGGGGGTATAGATTACCGGGAACTTGAGGCGGGCCAGCTTCCCACCCTTGCTACGGCGATGCGTCGCCGTCTTCGTCCGGGGCTGGCCCTTCGGCTCACCGAGAACTGTTACACATAATATGTGTATCCCGGTTTTCTCCGGGGCAAGATTCAATCTTGTCATTTACCAGTCTCCGAACACCGGCGTTTTCACCACGTCCGGCCAGTACGACCAGTTGAGCTCCCAGTCCTCGATAGGCTCAAGCCTATGGGGGTCCATAGTAGGAACCGGCGGTGGCTGGAACCGTAAAGATGCAGAGGTTCCGCGACCGCTGCACCCCGAAAGGAGGCCAACCACCGCCGGAGAAATCAGCAACAGCACGAGCAATGCGACACGGATGTTCCTTTTCATAATGTCCTTTCAGTGCGGCGTTGACAGGCTCCCGGCTCCGGGCGGTACGATGAGCGATGACGTCTCATATTCAGCTTCCATCTGCGCGAGACATTGAATCCGCGCTTTGATCCCCGATATTGCCTCAACGATCTCAGACGCGATTTCCTTCTCGGCCTTCGTCGCGACGTAGGGTGTCCCTGGCGCACCGCGTCGCACCTCGAAGGTTATCCCAATCGGGGAACTGATATCAGCCGGCTGCAGGATGTCCGCCGCGATCTTTATCATTCTTCGTCCCTCGGCGAGAGCGCGATAAGCCCGAAACATAAAAGCATGGCAGGCAATCCGCCTCCCAGTATTCCGCCGATCACAAGACATGCGCTTGCCGTCTTCACCCATTCGATTGAGAGAATGTGTCCGATATTCATCCAGACGATCGTCGCTATTAAGCCTCCCGCCATCATGAAGAGGGATCCGGTGACTCGCATGTTCTTGGAACCGTCGAGTTTCATCGCGTCTTCCCCAGCGCTATTATCATCGCCCCGGACTTCTGCGCGATATACGTTGCGCTCGGCCTCGTCCGCTTGTCCCGTGCCACGTTCCCGTTCCCGCTCGACAGCGTGCCATTCAGGTACGACTCGAATGCCACGTCCCAGTGCTGGATTCTGGACCGCACCATCGTCTCCGTGTCCTTCGTCGTCTCCCCATTGAATCCGTCGGTTGAGATATACTGATGCGTCGATCCGTCGCCGGTTGCCTGGGACGCTTTCGAGATATGCTTCGACCTGAGGACGCCGTGCAGCCCATCGTTTGTGATCGTGGCGACGCCCGAGGACAGCCCCGAGTCGCGGCAGAACTTCTCGCTCACCGACTCGAATGCCTCCGTGCCGCTCCCCTCGAGCGCGTTGAGGACGGCGGAGAGCTTCGGGATATTGATGATCGGGACCATGGACTTGTTGAACTGATAGACGATCTCCGCGAAAATGCCGGAAGGAGAACTCTGGAACGTACCGTAGTCGATCCTGACCCCCTGCACGTTGTTTGCGAAGCACAGCGGGTCGTTGCGGATTCCAACGTGACTCCAGAGGTCGTACTGTAGCCCGAACCCGATCTGGCTGGCATACTCCGCGACGGCGTGATTGTGGTCATACCATCGCTGATTGTAGGGCGGGAGGAGATTATAACGTGACGTGGATGCTCCCTGGGGACCGGCGACTACGGTGAACGGATACTCGCAGAATTGGGTGCGCGCCAAGTGACACACGCCGGAGGCGCCATCGATCCCGACGTCGTGCAGGCGGCTCATCTTGTCGCGCCATTCAGGATCGCCGACATCCGAGAAAAGCGAGGACCACATAACGAGCCTTAACATATCCCACCCACCCCCTTCGCATCCTCCGCCATCTTCCGATACAGAGACGACGGATTGAGCCTGTCGTCCACGAGCTGGAATCCGGTATGATGGTCCATGCAGTAATATGCGGCATCCTCAATGCCCGGGAGAGCGCCGTTCCTGAGCATCCCGTACCACACGAGGGCATTCCCGGAAGATGCCGCACCCGTCTCCGTCAGGATGATCGGCTTCCCGCGGCCATTCTTTTGAAGGAATGCGATATTCGACTTCAGGAGCTTCAGGTCCTCGGGATGATCGGGCCGGTCATGGTAGTAATGGAGCCCCCAGCCGGACACCGGGAGCGACGGCCCCGCGTCGATGAATGCCGAGAGGAAGGTCCGGGCGCTGAGCTTCCCCTTCCCGTTCTTGCTCTCATTCGTCACTCCCGGAGATATCAGGAACATCTTCGGGAACTTCGAGAGGAGGATGTCCGCGGCGATGAGGTAGTACGTGACCGCCTTCTTCGCGTCAGGCTGGATGCCCTTCCCGGTGAACAGCTCGCTGTTCCATTCGTTTCCCACCTGCGCGTTCGCTCCCGCCGGGATCCACTTCACCACCTTCCGGCAGTAGTCCGCCCACTGCTTCTCGTTTAGGAGCAGGTACCCGTCGCTCGCGGAGACCACCACCACGAGCCCCATCCGGGCGTCGAGGACCATGTGGAGATCGAGCGCGTTCTTTGCGGAGATGATGGGATACTGCATCGCGGAAACGCGGATGTGCTGGAAGCCGGCGGCTTTCATCATGGCGACGACGCGCCGCTTCTGTTGCTCTGAGGCGAACCCCTGGAGGTGGGACGTGACGGAGAGGTTCATCAGCGCTTCCTTTTATCGTTCGGCTTTGGTGCCTCACCGGTCCAGGTATAAACCTGGACGATGTCATTATTCGCCCTATCGGGCGGAGGTAACCATCCGGCCTTGAGTCTCATTCGCTCCATGCGCTCGGCGATTTCTTTTTCCTTGATGAGCGTGACGGCATTCTGGTATTCGCGTCCAATCCTGCGGATTGCCGCGTAAAGCAGAAACCCCATGATGACGAGGGCGAGGTGGGCCGTGATAACCGATCCGAGGCTCCCAAGGGTGATCGTAGTTTTCATCCCGGAGATGTCGGAATTGATCGGCTTGACTTCGATCGGGGTGGTCACCTCGGGATTAAAAAACGAGAAGAGTCCTCCGCCGTAGCACGGGGCCGCCAGTACCAAGACCGCGAGAGTGATCACTGCCATCATTCTCATCATGTGTCCTCCTTGCAGCGGATAATCCGCCCCCCCCGAGGGGTGAGCGCCCTCCCGGTGACCGGTGGGGGAGCGGATCAGCTAATCCCGGGCCCCTTGCTACCCCTGTGTGGGCTCAGGCTCGGGTTCCGGTGTCGGCTCGACCGGCAGCGCTGACTGAAGGGCCGCATCGGACGCCTTCAGCGCATCGCTCGTATCCTGCAGTTTGTCGATCGCTTCCTGGATCTTCGCCGGGTCGTCCTGCGCTTCCTTCAGAAGCTCGATCGCCTCGGCTATC
>JBAXOY010000143.1:0-4844 GCA_037133055.1 Chlamydiota bacterium | reverse complement strand
TCCTTATTCCAACTCCTGACTTCTGACTCCTGAATTCTGGATCCTGAGCAGT
The DNA here is from genome assembly GCA_037133055.1 of Chlamydiota bacterium. Taxonomy (GTDB): domain Bacteria; phylum Auribacterota; class Tritonobacteria; order UBA1439; family UBA1439; genus UBA1439. The sequence continues at coordinate 4,792 of JBAXOY010000143.1, read as the reverse complement.
TACCGAATAATTACTTCTTGGTTTCTTGATTCGCGTTCATTCGCGTCCATCAGCGGTTCCATTGCATTCATCGGCGGTTCCATCGTTCGATCAATGTTTGGATCCTCTCGCCCGTTCCGTTGTCGCAATCGCATACATCTGCCCGGCCTCATTCATCAAAGCGGTGGAGATTAACGAGACCTCCACGACAGTGCCATCTTTGGCGAGCCGTTGTGTGAGATACGGCGCCAGGATTTCAGCCAGGCCAAGCCGATGCATCCTGGCCAATTCTTCCATTCGCCGCCCCTCCGGGATCCGGTCGTGGACGTTCATCGCCAGCGCCTCGGCTTCGCTCCACCCGTACATCCTCACCGCTCCAGGGTTCCAGGCCAGGATGCGGCCATCCAGGTCCTGCACGGTGATGGCATCCTGCGCATCCCGCACCACCACGGCCAGACGGAGCAGCTCATTGGCTTTCCGCAGCGCTTCCTGCGCCCGCTTCATCTTCGTGATGTCGTTAAAGGTGATCACGATGCCCTCGATCACGTTGTCGAGCGTGCGATAGGGCTGGATGCGCATCGTGCAGTACTTGTCCGCCGTTGTCTGCACTTCCACCTCTTTGGGAACCAGCGTGTCCAGCACGTCCTGAATGTCCGGCACCAGGCGGTCGTAGCCGATCAGGTTGGAAACGATATGACTCATGGGCCGCCCCACATCGCCCGGGATCAGGTTGATGATCTCGGTGGCTGCGGGGGTGAAACGCAGGATGCGCATGTGACGGTCCACGAAGACGGTGCCGACGCCGGTGCCGGCCATCAGGTTGTTCATGTCGTTGTTGGCCTGCGACAGGTCGGCCACCTTGGCCTGCAGCTCGACGTTGACCGTGGCCAATTCCTCGTTGACCGACTGCAGCTCCTCCTTGGAGGTCTCGAGCTCCTCGTTGCTGGAGTGCAATTCTTCGTTGACCGACTGCATCTCCTCGTTCGAGGATTTGAGCTCTTCGTTGGAGGTCTCCAGCTCTTCGCTGGAGGTCTTGAGGTATTCCTCCCTGGACCGCAGCTCCTGCTCGAGCGCGGCGACGCGCGCGTCGGCATCCTCAGTCCCGGCGGTCGGGGCCGACCGCCCTCCATCACCAGATCCATCTTGCTTTGGAACGGCCTCCGGCGGCGCTTCCTCCAGGATGACCAGGTAGAGATCCGGCGGCAGGGGCCTGCCGCCCTCCACGTTGATGGCATCCCGTCCTGCCGTCACCGGGCGAACGGTCAGGTTGACCGTGGTGAACTCGCCGTTGGTTTTGACGCGCAGGCCCGGATAGCGCACGGTCTCCTTTCCCGCCGCGGCTTTGTGCAGGACCGTGGCCAGATCGCGCCGCAGCCCTTCGCGGGCCATTTTCAGGATGTTGCTGACGCCGGCCTCGCCCGGGGTCGGCTCCAGGTACAGGCCGGTGCGGCCGTGGAGGTAGAGGATGTCGCCCTGGCCGTTGACGAGCGCGGCGGCCGGGGCGGCCTGCTGCAGGAGCGCAGTTTCGGTCAGCGCGCGCAGCGGCAGTTTCACGGGGAATGCCGTCTTGCCGTTGGCCCGCGCGAACGTCGCATCGATCGCCGTCATGGGCGGCAGGAATCGGCCCAGGGCCGCGCGCCGTGCGCTGTGAATGTCTTCTTTGCGCTGATACAGCCTCCACTTGCGGTCCATCGCGGAAAACAGATCGTCATTCTCGCCCACGGTCTCCGAGGCGCCCAGGAAGAGAAAACCGCCCGGGCTCAGCGCGTAGTAGAAGAGGGGGATGAGCTTTTTCTGCAAGTCCACGTTCATATAGATCAGGAGGTTGCGGCAACTGATGAGGTCGATCTTGGAGAACGGCGGGTTTTTGATCACGTCCTGCTCGGAAAAGACGATCATGTCGCGAATGCCGTTGTGGATGCGATACGTGCCGCCGTCAGGCCCAGCCGCAAAAAAACGCGCCAGCCGTTCCGGCGAAATGTCGGCGGCGATGTTGGACGGATAGAGGCCGATCCGGGCATGTCCGATGGCCCGGCCGTCAATATCGGTGGCGAAAATCTGCACCTTGAAACTCTGTTTCATAGCCTCCTGACGTTCGGCGAGCATGATGGCGATGGAATAGGCTTCCTCGCCGGTGGAGCATCCCAGAGACCAGACGCGGATCACGGCGCTCGCGGGCTTTCCGGCGAAAAGCTTGGGGATAACCTGTCCTTCGAGCGCCTTGAAGGCCTCCGGGTCGCGGAAGAAACTGGTTACGCCGATCAACAGGTCGCGAAAGAGGGCCTGCGCCTCCGCCGGCGTCTTCTGGAGATACCTGATGTAGCCGTCCAGCGTATCTATCTGGTTGATGGCCAGGCGCCGCGCGATGCGGCGATTGATGGTGCTCGGCTTGTACTGGGAAAAGTCGTGGCCGGTCTGGGCGCGCAACAGGATTAAGATCTTCTCCAGCGCGTTCTCGACCTTGGGCGGCGGGGAGATGTCGAGCCGGGGGAGCTTGCCGAAGGCATGGGCCACATAGGCGATGAGCCGGGAGGGCATCTCGGCCGCCGGGAGCTCGTAATCCACCAGGCCGGTGGCGATGGCGCTGCGCGGCATGCCGTCGTACTCGGCGGTCTCGGGGTTCTGGGCCATGACCATGCCGCCCTCGCCCTTGACGGCCCGCACGCCGAGCGTGCCGTCGCTGCCGGTGCCCGAAAGGATGATGCAAATCGCCCGCTCGCGCCGGTCATGGGCCATGGAGCGGAAGAAAAAATCGATCGGCAGGCGCTGGCCGCGGGGGGCGGAGGGCTCCATCAATTGAAGCGTGCCGTTCAGAAGAGCCATGTCACGGTTGGGCGGGATGATGTAGGCGCAGTCGGGCTTGACCACCATCCCGTCCTCGACCTCAAAGACCTGCATGCGGGTGTAGCGCCGGATGAGGTCGGCGAGCATGCTCTTGTGGTCCGGCGCAAGGTGCTGCACCAGGACAAAGGCCATGCCCGGATCGCTGCCAACGGGCATGCCGGAAAAGAACGCCTCGAACGCCGCCACCCCCCCGGCCGAAGCGCCGATGCCGACGATGGGAAACCCCGCCTTCGGGCGGACACTCGATCCGGCTTCAGCCGGGGTCTCGATCGGAGCGACCGGCGCCGCCTTTTCACGCGGCGGGATCTGCTTTTTTGTGCGCGGACCCACCCCTTTTTTCATCGTGTTCCCCCTGATCGGTCACACATCGTTATCCCGTGCCGCACCTCGCGCCGCCGCCGCATGCGGCCTATAGCGCCCATTCCCCTTGGAGGGCGACGGGCCCCCGTTGCCTCTTGATTTCAACCGCGAATGCACGCCAATAGACGCGAATAACTACTTAATGGTTTCTTGGTTTGCATTCATTCGCGTTCATTCGCGTCCATCAGCGGTTCAATTGCATTCATTCGCGGTTCCCCTTCGTATCACGCGCGCCGCGCGAGGCCGTGCGGCCTATATCGCCGCCACCCGGCTCAGTTCCGCGAGGAGGGTCGCCATCTCGAACGGCTTACTGATGAACCCCGCCAGCCCCTGCCCCAAGAACCGCCGGGTCGCCTCCCGCTCGTTGTAGCCGCTCGAGAGGATCACCCGCACATCCGGCTTGATCTTCCGCAACGCCTCGAACGTCGCCACCCCGTCCTTCCCCGGCATGGTCAGGTCGAGGATCACGCAGACGATCTCGTCCGCGTGGTCCCGGAAGAGCGCCGCCGCCGCGTACCCGTCCGCAGCCGTGAGAGCCCGGTAGCCGGCGTGCGTCACCATCGCGGTGCACAGCCTGCGCACCATCTCCTCGTCGTCCACCACAAGGACCGTGCCGGGGAGGGGGGGCTTCCCGGCGGCGCGCACCCGGCCCTTCGCGGCTTTCTCCTTGGGTTCCCGCTCCACGGCTGCCGTTTTCGAAACGGGGAAAAGCACCCGGACGGTGGTGCCCTTCCCGACCTCGCTCTCCACGGTGATGGCGCCCCCATGCCCCTGCACGATCCCCATCGCCGCCGACATGCCAAGGCCCCGCCCCGTGAACTTGGTCGTGAAAAACGGGTCGAAGATCCGCCCCTTCGTCTCCTCGTCCATCCCGCATCCCGTGTCGGTCACCTCAAGGAACACAAACCGCCCCGGCACGGGCTTCTCCACGAGCCGGCTTCGGATCAGGTATGCTTCATCGTCGCAGTCCAGCACCCCCGTCGACAGGGCCACGATGCCGGCCTGTTCCCCCAGCGACTCCGAGGCGTTGGTGATAAGGTTCATCACCACCTGCTGGATCTGCCCCGCGTCGGCCGATATGGGGGGAAGTTCCCTGCCCAGGTGGAAACTCAGGGTCGTGCTCTTGGAGAGGGATGCTTTGAGCAGGTGGGCGTTTTCCTCCACCAGCTCGCTCAGGTCAAGGTTGGCGATGATGAACCGCCCCTTCCCAGAATATGCGAGCATCTGGCGCGTGAGGGCCTCCGCGCGCCGGGTGGCATGGATGGCCTCTTCGACGCTCGTGCGGGCGGGGGAGACGGGGGGGAGATCGCAGAGCGCCAGGTCTAGGTTCCCGAGAATGGCCGTGAGGAGGTTGTTGAAGTCATGGGCGATGCCCCCCGCCAGCACCCCGAGGCTTTCGAGCTTCTGCGCGTGCAGGAGCCGCCGCTCCATCTCAAGCACCTTCTCCTCGGCCCGCGTGCGCTCGGTGATGTCGATCAGCACGATGCGGTACACGAGCCCGCCGTCGGCGTCCTGCGCCGCGACCGCCTCCACCCGCGCCCGGAATTGCGTCCCGTCCTTTTTCACCATCCGCAGCTCGTAGGCCTGCGGGGCGCCGGTTGCAAAGAGC
>JBAXOY010000142.1:0-5082 GCA_037133055.1 Chlamydiota bacterium | reverse complement strand
CAAGGGCATCCGCGTCGAGAAGGGCCAGATCCTCACCGACAAGGCCACGCTGGGCACCGGCAAGAAGGGCGTGTTCGCCGGCGGCGACGCCGCGGCCAGCGCCCCGTGGACGGCCATCGAGGCCGTCGCCGCGGGGAGCCGCGCGGCGCGCAGCATCCACAACTTCCTGCGCGGCGAAGACCTCCTCCCCGTGTACGACGAGTCGATGGTCGAGGCCAAGCCCGACGACGACGTGCTCGCCAAGACCGCGGTCATGGCCCGGCTGCAGATGCCGCACCTGCCCGGGGCGGCGCGCAAGGCCACCTGGGACGAGGTCAACACCGGCTTCACCGAGGAGCAGTCCGTGGCCGAGGCCAAGCGCTGCCCCGTCTCCGCCATCTGCGCCGCGCTCGCCCTGCTCTACAGCAGGACGCTCCTCGCGCGGGTCCCGTTCGCGAAGGCGCTCCTCGACCGCATGCCCTTCCGGGAGAATATCCGCCGCCTCTATGACTCCCTGTACGTGTACCGGTCCCACCCGCGCGTCCTTGCAAAGGCGCTCGCGATCTCGTGCGTGATGCAGCTCATTTTCATACTGATCATGCTGGGGACCGCGCGCGCGCTCGGGATCACCGGGGTGACCTACCTCCACCTCCTCCTGCTCACGCCGCTCATCGGGACGATCGCGGCGATCCCCCTGACCCCTTCGGGCTGGGGCACGATGGAAGGGGCATTCTGTTATTTCTTCCCCGCCATCGGCGTCGGGGCGGAGCAGGCACTGGCGCTCGATCTGGTGACGCGCGTCCTGGTCATCTCCTGGAGCCTCGTGGGGGGCGTCGTCTACGCGCTGCCCCGCTTCAGGGGCCTGTCCGAGTAATGGGCTCCGGCGCGGTCAAACCTACACAGCCGATGGTTGCTTCGGCGGCCCTGAGGCCCGGCGTGGAGATCCATTACTCGGACAGGCCCCTATGGGACGCCGTGGAAAAGCCGACGCCGTGGAAAGCCGGGCTGAATCGCCGTGGGTATCGTGGTATACTTGTAGCGCACGGGGTGAAAGGAGACACGCGATGATCAGCGGAGTCAAGGTGAAGGCGCTCACGCCCAATGCGGACGAGCGGGGATATCTCCAGGAGATACTTCGGAAGGACGAGGAGATCTACGAGGGGTTCGCCCAGGTGTATATTTCTCTGAACTACCCGGGCGTCGTGCGGGCGTGGCACTATCACAAGATGCAGGTCGATTTGATGACCGTCGTCAAGGGGATGGCGAAGATCGTCCTCTTCGACGGCAGGGAGGGATCCCCGACGCGGGGCGAGGTGAACGAATTCTTCGTGGGGGAACACCACCGGATCCTCATCCGTATCCCCGAGCTGGTCATGCACGGCTACAAGACGATCAGCGCCGAGCCGTGCATGTTGATCAACCTGCCCAGCCGGTGCTATGACCCGCGTGATCCCGACGAATTCAGGATTCCCCCGCACGACAACGATATCCCCTACGCGTGGGCGATCAAGGAGCGCTGAGCGCGCGAGGGGGTCGCGCGCGAGAAGATCGAGAGGAGGACGGCATGAAGGGAGTCATTCTGGCGGGGGGGCTCGGGACGAGGCTGCACCCGCTCACGAAGATCACCAACAAGCATCTGCTCCCGCTCTACGACAAGCCGATGATCTACTACCCGATCCGGACGCTTGTCAACGCGGGGGTCGAGGACATCCTGGTGGTGACCGGCGGCAACAACGCCGGCGATTTCCTCAGGCTCCTGGGGAACGGGGCGGAGTTCGGGCTGAAGGGGCTCCAGTACGCGTACCAGGAGAAGGAGGGGGGGATCGCACAGGCCCTCTCGCTCGCGGAGCATTTCGCGGAGCGGGAAAGGCTCGTGGTCATGCTGGGCGACAACATCATCGAGGGGAACATCGTGAGGGCGGTGGAGGAATTCTCCCGCCAGCCGTCCGGGGCGAAGATCCTCCTGAAGGAGGTGGATAATCCCCAGGACTACGGCGTCGCGGAGATCAGGGGCGACCGGATCGTCAACATCCTGGAGAAGCCGAAGGAGCCGGTCAGCAGCTACGCCGTCATCGGCATCTACCTGTACGACGCCTCGGTCTTCGACATCGTCAAGACGCTCAGGCCCTCCGGCAGGGGGGAGCTCGAGATCACGGACGTGAACAACGCCTACATCGCAAAGGGGACGATGACCTACGACGTTCTGAAGGGGTGGTGGGCGGATGCCGGGGCCTCGATCGACCGGCTGCTCAAGGTCAACATGCTCGTCTACGAGAGCGGCGCCAACAAGATGACGATGTAAAGGAGACGGAGATGAAGCTTCTGGTCACGGGAGGGGCGGGGTTCATCGGGTCCAACTTCATACGCCTCTGCATGAAGCGCCACCCCGCGTGGGAACTGGTGAACCTCGACAAGCTCACCTACGCGGGGAACCTGGACAACCTCAGGGAGATCGACTCAGACCCCCGCTACCGGTTCGTGCGCGGCGACATCGCCGACGCGGGGCTCGTCGGCCGCCTCGCCGGCGAGGGGCTCGACGCGATCGTCAACTTCGCGGCGGAGACGCATGTGGACCGCTCGATCGGCAACGCGGACGATTTCATCCGGACCGACGTCTACGGGACATTCGTACTGCTCGAGGCGGCGCGCCTGCACAAGGTCGGAAAGTTCATCCAGATCTCGACCGACGAGGTGTACGGGAGCATCGAGAGGGGCTCCTTCGTGGAGACGGACACCCTTATGCCCCGCAACCCTTACTCCGCGAGCAAGGCGGGGGCCGACCGGCTCGCGTATTCCTACTGGGCGACCTACCGGCTCCCGGTGGTCATCACGCGGGCCTCCAACAACTTCGGTCCCTTCCAGTATCCGGAGAAGGTGATCCCGCTCTTCGTCACGAACGCGTTGAAGGATATTCCGCTCCCCCTCTACGGGGACGGGATGAACGTTCGCGACTGGCTCTTCGTCGAGGACCACTGCGCCGCGGTCGAATTCCTCCTAGAGAAGGGGGTTGACGGCGAGGTCTACAATATCGGGGGCGGCAACGAGCTTCCCAACGCCGAGCTCACCCGCTTCATCCTCGACTACCTGAAAAAGCCCGCCACCCTGATCAAGAGGGTGAAGGACCGGCAGGGGCACGACCGCCGCTACTCCCTCAATTGCGACAAGCTGAAGGCGCTGGGGTGGAAGCCGCGCACCGACTTCGAGCAGGCGATGCGCGAGACGATCGACTGGTACGTGCAGAATGAGCGGTGGTGGAGCAGGCTCAAGAGCGGCGAGTACATGGAGTATTATAGGAAGCAGTACGTGGAAAGGGAGAAGGCGTAGGGTAAAACGGATGAACCGGGGAGTCGGGGAGCCGGGGACTTCGAAGTCCCCCCCTCTCCGGCTCTCCCCCTCCCCCGCTCACGGTGGGGCATACACCCTCGGGATTGAACCATGTCCGAACATGAGAGAGTCCTGATACTCGGGGCGAACGGCATGCTCGGCCACGCCCTCATGGACGTCTTCGCGCGCGGCCACGAGGTCATCGGCGTCGATCTCCCCGCGCTCGACATCACGAATGAGGATTCGACGCGCGCGTACATCGCGGCGGAACGGCCCGCGGTGGTCGTCAACGCCGCGGCGCGGACGGACGTGGACGGGTGCGAGGGGGACCCCGGTGCTGCGTTCGCGGTGAACGCCGGCGGGGCCGGGAACGTCGCGTGCGCCTGTGCGGCCGCGGGTGCGCGCCTGGTCCACGTGAGCACGGACTATGTCTTCGACGGCATTAAGGGGCGCCCGTACGTCGAGGGCGACCGGACGAACCCGCAGAGCGTGTACGGGAAGTCGAAGCTCGCCGGGGAGGAGTCGGTGCAGGCGTTTCACGACGACCATGTGATAGTGCGGACCTCATGGCTCTTCGGCGCGCACGGCAGGAACTTCGTGGACACCATCCTCAGGGCCGCCTCGACGCGGAAAGAGCTCGATGTCGTCGGGGACCAGCGCGGGTGCCCCACCTACGCCCCCGACCTCGCGGAGGCGATCGAGCGGCTTGCCGGAACGGAACACCGCGGAGTGGTGCACGTCGCGAACTCCGGGCTCTGTTCGTGGTTCGAGTACGCGCGGGCAATCCTGGAACTCTCCGGCGTGCGCGGCGTTGCCGTGAGGGAGATCACGAGCGACCGGCTCGACCGTCCCGCGCCGCGGCCGCCGTGTTCCGCGCTCGACTGCGGGCGCTACGCGTCGCTCGCGGGTGCGCCGATGCGCCACTGGCGGGACGCGGTGATGGAGTACCTCCGGGTCAGGTCCGAGTTCAGCGCCTTATGATAGCTCTTACGGCTTACAGCTTATAGCTTTCCGCACCCGGGGGGGGACGCGATGGAGAAGGCCGCGCAGCCCCATTACGCCGGGCATCGCGCCCGGCTTCGTGAACGCCTCGTCAGGACGCGGGGCGAGGGCCTGCACGACTACGAGGCCCTGGAGCTCCTCCTCGCCCACGCCATCCCGCGCAGGGACGTCAAGCCGCTCGCGAAGGACCTGCTCGCCCGCTTCGGGGGGCTCGCGGAGGTCTTCGACGCCGAAACGGCGGAGCTCGAGTCGGTCGCGGGGATGGGGCCCGCCGCGGCCTCGCTCATCCTGCTCGTCAAGACCATTTTCGTCGCCTGCAGCGCGGCGGGGATGAAAGGGATGGACCTGCTCTCCTCGCCCGGCGCCGCGGTCGAGTTTGCCCGGGTGAAGCTTGCGGGCCTCTCGCGAGAGCAATTCATGGTGATATTCCTCAACGCGAAGAACGAGATCATCGCGCACGAGATCGTCAACACGGGGACGGTGGACCGCGCGGCGGTGTACCCGAGGACGATCGTCGAGGCGGCGCTCGCGCGCCACGCCGTGGGCCTGATCCTCGTCCACAATCACCCGAGCGGCCACCCCGAGCCGTCGGCGGAGGACCGGGCCATTACGCGCGCGATCGCGGACGCATGCCGCACCGTGGACGTGCGAATACTGGATCATCTGGTGATCGGCAGGGCGGGGCACTTCAGCTTCGCGGAGGAAAATATGCTTTGAAGTATTTGCCGCGGATGGGACAACAGCCCAAAGCTGAAAGTCCAAGATTGAAAGCTGGCG
>JBAXOY010000141.1:0-5102 GCA_037133055.1 Chlamydiota bacterium | reverse complement strand
CCTCACTCCACAGGAGCCCCTATCTTGAATTTGCATAAAAGAGTTTACGTCACCCCTCAATTCCCGACCTTGCCCCTTCGGTATGGTTGTGGTATCATCTCCTCCAATGGATATCCCTCCGCGGGGTGCGGGATGGGCGCTGTCCGGATAGTTTACACACGGTGGGAGGTGAGTATGGTTCGTGTCATGGTTGTTGTGCTGGCTCTCGCGGCATTGGCGCTGTCGACGGGGCTGGCGGCGGCGCAGATGCCGAATGCGGGGGGTGCTGTGGGGGCGCTGAAGAACGTCGTCGCCGGTGGCGCCGACAAGTCCGCGGCCCCGAAAGAGTGCGGCATGATGGGCAAGATGAAGGGCATGTTTCCCGGCGCCAAGAAGGACGCAGCGGCCAAAGAGTGCGCGGCCGCCGATATGGCGAAAGCCTCCGCCCCCGGCGCGGCGGAGACCCCCGCGGCCGAGAAGAAGTGCGGCGGCATGATGGACAAGGTGAAGGGCATCATCCCGGGCGGCGAGAATAAGTAACCGCCGACGATGGAATCACGCGGGGGAGGGCGCGTATGCGTCCTCCCCCGTTCCGCTGATTGCCTGCGGGGAGGGTTTCGAAAGGAGGGGCACCGTGCAACCGCTGAAGATCGTGCCGAAAGTGAAGCTCGTGGGTGATTTCAAGGCCTTCCTGCTCAAATCCAACGCGCTCGCTCTGGCCATCGGCGTGATCATAGGCGCGGCGACCGGCAAGCTCGTGGGCTCGCTGGTCAACGATGTCCTCATGCCGATCATCGGGAGGATCACCGGCGGCATCGACTTCTCGAACCTCTACATAAACCTCACACCGAGCATCAAGTTCGAGAACTACGCCAAGGCGAAGGAAGCGGGGGCGGCGCTCGGCTACGGGGTGTTCATCAACAACCTCATCGATTTTGCGATCATCTCATTCGTGGTCTTCATGATCACGAAATCGCTCCTGAAGGAAAAACCCGCTCCCCCCGCTCCCCCGGCCCCTGAGACGAAGACCTGCGCGGACTGCGGAGAGAGCGTCCTTAAGGCCGCCCGGAAGTGCAAGTGGTGCGGAAGCGCGGTTTCCTGAGCGGGGACCATGAGCCGGTCCGAGTAATGGACTCCGCTGCGCCGCTTGTCGGTTGCGAGTGGTCAAAACGCGAGGCCGCAGGCGTACCCAGCGCCGCACGTTGAGACCTGAGCAACACCGAGCCACGACGTAGCCTGCTGCGGCCCTTATGGTTTCGGCGAGATCCATTCCTCGGACAGGCTGCAGATATGCGGCTTGTTAGGAATTATTATCATAAATAGTATTTAGTTATAACACTATCCACCAGAATATGTTATATATTTTTGCCTTCATTTCTATCTTGATGTATGCGCTTTTTACTGGACTCATAGCCTTTATATGCTATTCTTTGTCGGATCCTGAGAGCGCAGGATCGACTGTGTATTGCCGGCCGTAGAGTACTGCCATCCGAGGCCTCGATTGCCAGGGGTCTTGCCACTCTGTCTGAGCACGCTCCCACCTCTAGATCGACTCTAGGGAACACTGTTTTTACTTGAGGAGGTAGACTGCCATGATGAAATACCTGGCCGTTTTCGCACTTTCCGCGGCTCTGCCGTACAGCGCCGCATCCGCCGCGCAGGCCCCCGTGAAGGATAAAGACCCCCTCGTGGGTGTCGCTTCGTGGTATTCGCGAACGGACCGCGGCATAAAGAAAACCACGGCGAATATGGAAAAATTCTCCGATAAAAATCACACCTGCGCCGTTTGGAACCTCCCGTTCAACACCCTCGTGCGGGTGACCAACCTCGTGAACGGGAAATCGGTGGTCGTGCGGGTCAACGATCGCGGCCCGGCGAAGCACCTGGTCAGGAAGGGGCGCATCATAGACCTGACGAAGGGGGCGTTCCTTAAAATCGCGGATCCCGAAGACGGGCTGATCCCCATCAAAATCTGCGCGCTCGTGGGATAACTCCCGCCCGCTCATCCAGCGGGAACGACGCGGCGAATGCCACGCCGTGCGCGCGGCCTTCATCTCTCACAGGAGCCCGGTCGAGCAATGATTCCCGACGCGTTTCGAGCGCCGGGCGGGGTGCGGGGGGAAGATCCCCGGGTACGGCGGGTTATCGCGCCTCTTCCTTGATGACGGCGGCGAGATCGTGCCCGAGCCTCGGGAGGCTCGCTTCGACGCACCCCCACGCCACCTCGTCCGGGACTCCCGCGAGCCCCCGCGCCAGGCAGTCGCGCAGGGCAATGATCCTGTCCGCGCCCCCGAGACGGGCGGCGAGGTCGGACGAGAGCCGGAGCGCCCGGTCGAGCGCCTTGCCCGCGATTTCGAACTGGCGCTCGACCGCCGCGCGGAGCATGGCGTCGGTCTCGTACTCCTCGCAGGTCTTCCCCGCGGTAAACTGCTTGATCAACTCGACGGCCCTCGCGGCGTCATCGAGGCATTTCGCCATCTCATTGCGCATCATAGAGGGACACCTGTGTCTGCTCGATCTCCCGGCGCAGATGCGGGTTTCGGACCGCGGAGAGCTCCAGCAGGTCTACACGGAATCCGAAAAGCCGCTCGAGATCCTCCATGAGCTCGAAATAGCGGCCCGCGTGATGAACCGGCGTCATGGGGTGAAAGTCGACCAGCATCTCCACGGCGCCCGCCGAAGGATCGAACGCCTCGCCCGACGCCGTTCCGAAGAGCGCAAGCCTGCGGACCCGCAGCTTCTCGCACCGCTCTGCGACGTCGCGCATTTTGTCCTGGAAGAGCGGATTCATGGGGCATAGTATACAACTAATCGTGTAAAAATCATATCGCGCGGGTCACCGTGCCGGGGAACGGCACACCCGGGGAATGAGCAGCCCCGAGCCCGCGAGCACGGTGATCGACGGAGGTGTCGAGCGCCGACGCCGCTCCGCGTCCACCGCCTCCGCGATGGTCGCCGCATGGATGAAGTCGGTCTTCTCAACATCCCGCTTCGGGATGTCCGAGACGAGGTAGACCCGCACCCCCGCCGGGAGGAGCCTCCAGAACCCTATCCGGAACGTGATGTCGTTGACGATGCTGAGACCTCCCACCCCGTCCCTGCATTCCCCCGCGCAGACGATCGCGCCGCCGCGGCGCACGACCATGGCCGCGGGCGGAACGATCTTCGTCAACTGGTAGAGGTTGACGGCATCCGGGAACCCCTCGGCCGAGACCACCAGGTCCGCGGCGGGGGCTTCCACCTCCCCGACGCGCCCGCTGAGCTCCGAGCCCCGCCGCTGCGCCTCCACGGGGTCTCCCGTGAAGACTCCCGCGACCTCTCCCTCGACGTTCATCACGACGTTCACCGCGAAGCTCCCGCCGCACATGCGCCCCGCGCCCTCGATGCGCGCGCGGATGATGTTCCCGTCGTTCCGGCCCAGCGCGACCGAGGGGTGGCTCATCATGAAATGGTTCAGCGCGATGCTGGTCCGGTCCGCGCACCCGGGGAATATCGCCTTATAGCCCCCGGAGAACCCGGCGAGGAAATGCGGCTTCACCTGGCCGATGAGTATCCTCAGGTCGGCGTCGGCCACTTCGCGGCGCACGCGGACCCTGCTCGGGGCCGACGCGCCGAATATGAAGAGCGCCCTTCCGAACATGGTGTAGCCGATGAGTTCGCGCGCCCCGCCGGGGTCCCGCTCGCGGAGCGCGCGCAGTATTTTGCGGGCGTGGCCGTGGGCCGCGGGGAGGGAGCGGCAGAGGTGACGCAGAGCCTGCGCGAGGAAAAAACGCGACGCGATGGGCGGCAGGGTGCCCACATCCACCATGGAGCCCGCGTCCCGCGAATCGTGGTCCACGACGCGAAAGCGGGACGTGACGCGCGGGGTGAGCCCGACCGCGGCGTGGTCGGAGCGGCCGTGGTTGCCGCCCGCGACCACGATGGTGACCCGGGCCGGATCGATGGCGCCGAGCTCGCCGAGGATCGCCTCGAGTATCCGGCCCTGGGGAAAGAGGCGGGTCGCGTCGCTCACGACAATGGCGAGGCGGCGGCATTCACGCAGGCGCTCGCGAAGGGGGGGGGAGGCGATCGGCGCGCGCAGCGCTTCCCCCAGCCGCGCATCGAGATCGTCCAGGGCGGGGACGCGGTTGCAACGCACCACGGTGACGGGAAGCGGGCCCGGGTCCCAGGCGATCGAACGGCTGCCGTACGGGAGACTGATGCCGGGCATGACCGCCTACTTGTCCGCAGCGGCGGCGGTGAGGAGGATCGGGATGCCGCGAAGGTGGGTCTTCTGCCTGATGCGGATGAAGCCGCACCGCGTGAAGATATCCCTGAATTCGCCCGCGAAGAGGTGCCGGATATCTCCTTCCACGAGCGCAACGAGCAGGTCGAATATGACCCGGCCCGGCAGCGTGTCCTTGCACCCGTCCACGATGAGCGCCGTGCCTCCAGGCCTGAGTACGCGGTGCATCTCCCGCACCACGCGCTCCTGGTGGGGGTAGTGGTGGAACGAGTTCGCGCAGGTCACATAGTCGATGGTGCTGTCCGCGAACGGGAGGTGCTCGGAATCGCCGAGCGTGATCCTGATCATTCCCCTCTCCTCGGCGAGGTGGCGCAGGCGGTCAAGTTTCCCCTTCGCCCTCTGCGCCATCTCATGGGACAGGTCCACGCAAAAGATGTTCGAGGAGGGTGACTGCGCGGCGACCCTGAACCCGAAGACGCATGTCCCGCAGCCGATGTCCAGGATGTGGGGGGAGCCGTCGAGATTGATCTCACCGAGGATCAGATCGTGGGAGGGCTTGAAAAGGAACCGCTGGAGGGCGCTCCTGTCGTACCCTCCGGCCCATCGATCGAACTCCACCCTGGCGGCCTTTTTGGCCCTGGCGTGCCTATGCGCCAAAAATTCAGTCACGGACAAACTCTCTCTCTCTGCCGCGAAACGGGGGAATGTGTCCCAACGACACCGATTCAAACCAGGCGATATTCTACACCCTGCAGGGGGTGCTTGAGATAGTTAATTTAGCGCTCCGGTGGAATGCGTCGTCCGGTGTAATGCATCGCCCCTGTGTAATCGCCCCATGTGTAATCCCGGAATGGCGGATAAGCCCTCAAGAGCGAGTAAACTCCCGTCCAAAAGGATA
>JBAXOY010000140.1:0-5117 GCA_037133055.1 Chlamydiota bacterium | reverse complement strand
CATGCCGTACGTCGTCGCCGACGACCGGAAGGAGTACGCGAACCGCGAACGGTTTCCCGGGGCCGCCGATGTCCATTGCGGGCCATACGCCGGATCGTTGGGGAAGCTCCCCGTCGGGAGGGAGACATATCTTGTGATCTGTACGCACGCCCATGCCCACGACCTCCTCGTCCTCCGGGAGGCGTTAAAAACCGATGCCGCCTACATCGGCCTCATCGCGAGCAGGAAAAAGGCCGCCAGCTTCCGCCTGCAGATCGAGAAGGAGGGCGCGGTGAAATGGGACGATCGTGTCTACAGCCCGGTGGGGCTTGATCTCGGCGACAGCTCCCCGGGGCAGATAGCGTTGAGCGTAATGGCGGAAATCGTGAAGCTCCAGTCGGGCGGCACGGGCGCACACAAGCGGATGGAGTAGCCGTGCCGGGAAATGTCGGAGAGTTATGCGAAGCTGGCAACTTTGACGGAGCGCTCGACGGCAAAATTTTTACGATGAAGCTTAATGCGTTCAATCCCTTGAAGGGCTTCTGCCGTCAGATAGTTTTCACCGCAATGCGGGCAGTCAATAACCGGAACCTTTTCGATCACGAGCAAGTCCTTGCCTTTTCCATACGTTCTTGAAACCCTGTGTACGCGCACCCCGTTTTTGCCGCAGATATCGCATAGCATGGCAATGTCTCCTTCTCAGACGGAATAGATGGTGATAATAACCGCTTTCCCCGTGCGACCTATTTTCGCAATGACTTCTACTTCTTCACCCGATAGGGCCTTTCCGCTGATCCTGTATTTCCACTCGGAAGATGGTTTATCCTTTTGGCGTTCCACTAGATTTCCTGACATAATGGCATTTTCAATATCGTAGACGGTCAGGCCCTCATCATCCATCTCTTCTTCCGCATGGAGCGTCATAATGTACTGGCGCGTTCGGATTTTCTCCCGCAATAATTTTAAAACTTTCTGGAACACGCACAACTCCTGCAGTGGGCTATCTTTTTGACATCATCGATAATTTCTTGTTTCATCAGTCGATAGTATAGCCGATATTCCCAGGCGGCGTAACAGCATTTTGTCGGCATGTAGTCGGCATTTTGTCGGTTCCGAATTCCCGCTTGCTACTACACGCATGCGTTCACGGATTGAAAATATCAAGAGCATCCACTATACTATGGCCGCATCTGGGGAATGGCGCGCGATGAAGATCACGGTTTCCCTTTTCGGCGAGTACCGGAAGTACGCGCCCGAGTACGAGTTCACGCTGGAACTTCCGGACGGAGCGACGCCGCTCGCCATCGCGGAGCGGCTGGGCATACCGCGCACGGCCTCGCTCTGGGCCCTCGTGGACGGAAGGCGCGCGCCGGTCGACGCGGCGCTTCGGGAGGGGAGCGCGGTCTCGCTTTTCCAGCCGGTCGGGGGGGGGTAAAGATAGGGTTCAGGGTTCAGGAGTGGGGATGGCGGGGTACAAGTATATCGGCAAGAGGATCGCGCGGATTGACGCGAGGCCCAAGGTGGACGGGAGCCTCAAGTACCCGTCCGACCTCTACGAGAAGGGCATGATCTGGGGCAGGGTCCTCAGGGCGAAGCACCCCCACGCCCGCATCCTCTCCATCGACACCTCCGCGGCGGAGAAGCTTCAGGGCGTCGTGGCGGTGCTCACGCACAAGGACGTGAAGGGGATCAACCGGTTCGGGATCGAGCGGCAGGACCAGCCGGTCCTCTGCGGGGACCGGGTCCGGTATGTCGGCGACGCAGTGGCGCTTATCGGCGCGGAGACAAAGGAGATCGCGGAGAAGGCGCTCGGACTGATCAGGGTGGAGTACGAACCGCTGCCGCTCGTGGACGACCCCCGTAAGGCGCTTGAGAAGGATTGCATCCTGCTCCACGAGAAGGGCAACATCGTCCACGAGCTCCATTTCACGCGCGGCGATATCGGGAAGGGGTTCGCCGGGGCCGACGTCGTAGTCGAGCAGACGTACCGGACTCAGATGATGGACCACGCCTTCCTCGAAACGGAGGCGGGGCTCGCCACGGTGGACGCCGACGGGCTTTTGACGGTACGGTGCTGCGGGCAGTACGCGTTCAGGGACGTCACCCAGATCGCGCGCGCGCTCGATTACCCGGAGGACAAGATCCGGATGGTCGAACCGTACACCGGCGGCGCCTTCGGCGGGAAGGACGAGGTGACGGTGCAGATACTCCTCGCCCTCCTCGCACTGAAGACGCGGAGGCCGTCGAAGATCTGGCTGAGCCGCGAGGAGCATTTCATCACCTGCACGCACCGCCACCCGGTCGAGATCAAAATAAAGACCGGCGCGACCCGCGACGGGAAGCTCGTCGCCCACGAGGTGTGGGCCCTCCAGGACGGCGGGGCGTACGCGTCGCTCAGCGGGCCGGTGCTCTGCCTCGTCGTCGAGCACTCCTGCGGGCCGTACCGCATCCCGAATCTGAAGGTGGACGCCTGGGCGGTTTATACCAACAACGGGATGAGCGGCGCCTTCCGGGGGTTCGGCGCGACCCAGGCGCACGTGGCGATGGAGTCCCAGATGGACATCCTCGCCGGGAAGCTCGGCCTCGACCCGCTCGCCTTCAGGGCGAAGAACGTGATCCGGCAGGGCGACGTATTCGGCATCGGCCAGCCGATGATCATGGCATTCGGCGTCGACAAGACGATCGAGAAGGCGATGGCCCACCCCCTCTGGGCGGAGCGCGAGCGCGTGAAGGGCGAGGTCGACCGCACCCGCCCCGAGGACCGGTGGAAGAAGCGCGGCGTCGGCGCCGCCTGCGCTTTCCAGGGGAGCGGGCTCGGTAAGGGGCTCCCCGATTACGCGGCCACCACCATGGAGCTCAACCGGGACGGCACGGTCACCCTGTTCCAGGGGACGATCGAGATCGGCCAGGGGAGCTACACGGGAATCGCCCAGGTGGCGGCGGAGGTGCTGGACCTGCCGCTCGATCGAATTCATTTCGTCGGCGCGGACACGAAGAGGACGCTCGACTCGGGGACGACCACCGCCTCGCGCGTGATGTACGCCGCGGGGCAGTCGACGCTCCTCGCCGCAAAAAACATGGCGGCCCTGATCCGGGAGGCCGCGGCGAAAAAGCTGGGCGTCCCCGCGGAATCCCTGGAGCTCCGGGACGCGGCAGTGCGGACCGGGGACGGCGCGCGGTCCCTCTCCTACGAGGAGGTCGCCGCCGCCGCGGGCGAGACCCTGAAGGCGGAGGGCATCTTCAACATCCCTGTCGCGGACCGCGAGTTCTCGATGGGCCTTCCGCACCTCGTCTTCTGCTCGAACACGCAGGTCGTCCTCGTCGAGGTGGACACGCTGACCGGCGAGATCGCCGTGAAGAAGGCGGTCGCCGTCCCCGACTGCGGCACGGTCATCAATCCTATCAATGTCGAGGGGCAGAGCGAGGGCGGGATCGTGATGGGAATGGGCTACGCGCTCTGGGAGGAGAACGTGCTGTCGAAGGGGCAGTTCAAAAACACGGGCCTCTCCACCTACATCCTCCCCTCCTCGTGGGATGCCCCTGAGATCGAGACCATCCCGGTCGAAATCCCCGAGGAGAGCGGCCCGTTCGGCGCGCGGAGCATCGCCGAGGTGACGACCACGCCCACAGCCCCCGCGATACTGAACGCCATCGCCGACGCGATCGGGGTGCGGTTCACAGAGCTGCCGGTGACACCCGAGAAGGTCCTCGCTGCGCTGGATGCGAGGAAGGGCGCATAGCCGCGGGCAGGGAGATTCATGCAATGATCAAGGTCTCTTTCACCGTGAACGGGAGGCGGGTGTCGGTCGAGGCCTCTCCCACGAAGACACTCCTCGACCTCCTCCGCGAGGACCTGGGCCTCACCGGGACCAAGGAGGGGTGCGGCAAGGGCGAGTGCGGCGCCTGCACCGTGCTCATGGACGGGAAGCCGGTCACCTCCTGCCTCGTGATCGCGGCGCAGCTCGCCGGACGGAGGATCATGACCGTCGAGGGGCTCGCGGCGGACAGGATCGGGAAGGCCCTCCAGGACGCGTTCGTGGAAGCGGGGGCCGTGCAATGCGGGTACTGCATCCCCGGCTTCCTGATGTCCGCGCGGGCGCTTCTCGAGGAGAACCCCGATCCGTCGCTCGACGAGATCAAGGAGGGGCTCTCGGGGAACATCTGCCGTTGCACCGGGTACGTGAAGATATTCGACGGGGTCGCGCTCGCCGCCAAGAGGCTCCGCGTATGAGAGATATCGCCACCCATTCTCCGGAAAATCTGCAGGAAGCCCTCGGGATACTCTCCCGTGAAGGGGAGGGGGTGAAGGTCATCACCGGGGGGACGGACCTCATCGTCCAGATACTGGAAAAGGGAAAGGCCCCCCGCGCCCTCATGAACCTGAGCCGCCTCGCGGAGCTGCGCGGTGTCCGGGAGGAGGCCGGCACGATTTGGATCGGGGCTCTCACGACACACCGCGAGATCGAGCGGTCGCCGATCCTCAAGGCGCAGGCGCCGCTCCTCTGCGAGGGCGCGTTCCTCGTCGGCTCGCCCCAGCTGAGGAACCTCGCCACCATCGGCGGGAACGTCGTGAACGCATCCCCGGTCGCGGATACAACCCCCCCGCTCATGGCGCTGGATGCCGTCCTCACCCTGCAGAGCCGCGCCGCGGAGCGGAAGATCCCTATCCGGTCCTTTTTCCTCGGCCCCGGCAGGACGGTGATCCGGCACGACGAGCTTCTCGCGGAGATATCCTTCAAGGGGCTCGGGCCGGGCGGGGTGAGCTTCTACGAGAGGCTCGGCCAGCGCAGGCTCCTCTCCATTTCCAAGGTGGGGGTCGCCTTCACGGCCGCGAACGACGGCGGGACGCTGAGGGGGGTCACGGTCGCCCTCGGCGCGGTCGCCCCGACGGTGATCATGGCGCCCCGCTCGGCGGCGTTCCTCGAGGGGAAGCGGTACTCGGAGAAAGTCGCCGGGGAAGCGGCGCGGATCGTCGAGGGCGAATCGAAAGCGATCACGGACCTGCGTTCGACCGACGTGTACCGGAACAGGATGGCGGGCGCGCTGCTCCTCAGGGGCCTCGCCAGGGTGATGGCGCGCTGAGGACTTTTCCGGAATGCGCCCCCGCCGCGCCCCCATCGACATGACCAAAGGAAAGG
>JBAXOY010000139.1:0-5174 GCA_037133055.1 Chlamydiota bacterium | reverse complement strand
ATCATGTTCACGTAGAAATATTTCAGTAATGCGTCGAAAGCCCTCCGCCACACCCTCCAGAAGCGCATGCTCGGCCTAATCAACGAGATCCCTCCCCGTCAGCTTCAAAAACACGTCCTCGAGCACGGTCGGCCTTCGCAGGATGTGCCGGTACCCCCTCTCCATGAGGGCGTCGACCGGCGGGGTGCAATCCCGGCAGTAGATGTAGAGTTTGTGGGTCGTCTTCTCGAGCGTCACGGGGAACCCCGCGAGGACGGCCTCGACCCCCGCGTGCTCCCGCCCGTCGAGGACGAGCTCCACGACCTCCTCGCCGATCTCCGCCCTGATCAGGTCGCGCGGGGCGCCGGTGACGAGGATTTTCCCGTGGTCCATGATCGCGACGCGGTCGCACAGCTCGGTCGCCTCCTCCATGTAGTGGGTCGTGATGAGGAGCGTGACGTTCCGGCCCTTGAGCTCGTGCAGCCGGTCCCAGAGAAGGTGGCGCGCCTGGGGGTCGAGGCCCACCGTCGGCTCGTCGAGTATCATGAGCCGGGGGTCGTTGATCAGCCCCCGCGCGATGAGCAGCCGCCGCAGCATGCCGGAGGAGAGCGACTCGATCTCCGCGTGCCTCTTCTCCGCGAGCTGGACGAACTCGAGGAGCTCCGCGGCCCGCGAGGCCGCCCTGACCCGCGGGATGCCGTAGTAGCGGGCGTAGACGACGAGGTTCGCCCACACGTCCAGGTCTCCGTCGAGGTTGTTGTCCTGGGGGACGACGCCGAGAGATTCCTTGATCGCCTCGGGGCGGCCGTCCGGGTCCATCCCGAGCACCGAGAGCTCGCCGGAGGTCCTCGGCAGGATGCAATAGACCATCTTCATGGTGGTGGTCTTGCCGGCGCCGTTGGGCCCCAGGAAGCCGAAGCACTCGCCCTCGCGGACGTCGAAGTCGACGCCATCCACCGCCGTCTGCGCGCCGTAGCGCTTCACGAGCCGTTTCGCCGTCACCGCCGATGGCACGGGGGAACCTCCGGAACACAGATGAAAAATGGGGAATTCAACTGTGGTGAAAAACAGCATATCAGCGCAGCTTGATCGTGCCGCCGGGCTCTTCGCCGGGGACGATGATCCGGGATGCCTCCTCGCGCTGGAACTCCTTCACCTCGGCGATCATCTTCTCGACCGCGAGCTTCACCCCCGCGGGGAACTTCCCGAGGGCCTCGTCGAGGGTCGCGGCCTCGATCGAAAACTGGATCGGCAGCGGGCCCGCCGCCGACATCACGTGCGCCTGCCCGATGAAGAGGGGGACGCGGCTCCCGTCGACCGTCCCGTCCGCCTTCACCGGCGTCATCTTCCTGACCGAGGCGACCCTCAGATCGCTGAAGAGCTCCTCGCGGTAGAGATTGCCCGTGTCCACCGTGATCTCCTGCATCGTTCTTCCCTCGGCGCCGGCCATGGTCCACGTCCTTTCGATGTAGATGAACGGTTATTGCCGCGGTGCGCGGGCGACTTTTGCCCGGCCGATCTTCCCGGCGCCGACAAGCGGGAGGACCCTGTCGACCCTGAATGAGACAAGGAAACGCGTCCCCGGGATGCGGCGCTTCCCGGCGCTGCGGCGCAGGGATCCGATGCGGGGGCTGTCCTTCTCCTCGCCCGTCATGGTGAGGTACAGCCTCACCCCGCGGTACCCCTCCCCCTCCTCCGCGAAGAGGTAGGCGGCGTACAGGTTCTCCCGGAGGTTCCGGTGAGACAGGCGGTCGGCCATGATGAACGCGACCGTCTTCCCGTCCACGAAGTGCGGCCGCGCGTAGAGCGCGATTGTGACGCGGCCGCGGGCGTCGGCGGTGGCCAGCACGCCGAGGCCCCGCTTCCTCTGGAAATAGCGGCTCAGGTCCATGGCGCCATCCTGTTCCCCCGATGCATTCCGAATGCGCTACCCCTCGTGAGACCCTTCCGGCGCGGCGGGGGCGGGCGGAGGACTCGGCGGCGGAACCACGGGCGCGGGCTGCACAGGCTCCGGCCGGGTCACTGCGGGCGGCATCACCGGAGACGGTGTGAAAGAAGGCGCGCCTTCGTGGCCGGCCCCGGGCTGCCGATGCTGCGCCTCCTCTGTGGGCATGTGTCCCTCTGTTGGGATTTGGGATTTGGGATTTGGGATTTCTCCTCTCCCCTGCCCCTGCGCCTCCCCGCGCGAATGGCGTCTCCCCCCCCTCCGGCGGTGCCGGCGGCGGGGATTCCCGTCGGGGCCGAGCGTGGGCGCGCCTTCCCCCGCCGGGCCTGAGGCAGGCCGGCCTGTTCCCAGTTGGACTGTCCCCGGTGTGCCGGGCTGCTCCGCGGGTTCCCGCGGCGTTTCCGGCGCGCACTGCGCGGGCATCGGCGGGAGGGTTACCATCTCCTCCGTCGGGTATTCGCAGGCAATCGGGTGGCCCAGGAGCTTCTCGAGCGCGGGGATCATGTGGGCCCCGTACTCGCAGACGAAGCCGATCGACTTGCCCGTCTCTCCCGCCCTTCCGGTGCGGCCGATCCGGTGCACGTAATCGTCCGATTCGTACGGCATGTCGTAGTTCACGACGTGGCTCACGGAGTCCACGTGGATGCCGCGGGCCGCCACATCGGTGGCGACGATGACCGGGGTGGCGCCCGCGCGGAACCGTTCGAGTATCTTCAGCCGCTTCTCCTGCGGGACGTCCCCGCTCAGGAGGCCGCCCTCGATGCGGTAGCGGCCGAGCTGGCGCGCGAGGCGCTGGCACGCGTCCCTGCGGTTGCAGAAGACGAGCACCCGGCTCGCGTTGTCATGCTTCAGGAGCCAGAGCAGGAGCGCGAGCTTCTCCTCCGCGGCGACCGCGAAGAACTTCTGGTAGATCAAATCCGTGACGAGCTGCTCCGGCTCGGACTCGATCATCACCGGGTCCACCAGCCACTTGTCCACCAGCCGCACGATCTCGGGCGTGAGGGTGGCGCTGAAGAGCATCGTCTGCCGCTCGCCTGCGGGCGGCAGCTTCCCGACGATGCGGCGAACGTCGGGGATGAACCCCATGTCGAGCATCCGGTCCGCCTCGTCGATGACCAGTATCTCGGCCTCCCCGAGGCGCATGTGCCCGCTCCGGGTGTAGTCGATGATGCGCCCCGGGGTCCCGACGAGTATGTCGATGGGCCGCTCGAGGGCGTCACGCTGCTCGTGGTAGCCCATGCCGCCAAAGACCACGAGGTTGTTCACGCCGCAGTACTTCCCGAGCACCTCTGCGTCCTTGTAGATCTGGATGGCGAGCTCCCTCGTCGGGGCGAGGACGAGCACCCGGCAGGAGCCGGGGGTGCGGTTCTCCTTCGGGTGCCTCAGCATGTAGGTGAGCGCGCTGGCGAGGAACGCCGCCGTCTTGCCCGTGCCGGTCTGCGCCCTCCCCGTGACGTCCCTGCCGGCGAGCGCCTGCGGGAGGCACTGCTGCTGTATCGGGGTGCAGTACTCGAACTGGAGGTCCTGCACGCCGCCGAGCACCTCCTTGGCGATGTCGAGATCCGTGAAGCGCGTCTTCCCCTCGGCGGGCGGGACCTCCCTCAGAAGCGGCATCCGGGGCGGCTCTTTCGGGGCGGCCGGCTGCGCCTGGCCGCCGCGCCCCCTGCCCTGGACCGGCTGCGGGGCGGGTTTCTGCGGCCCCCGGGCGCGGCGCTCGCGCGGCGGGCGTGAGGGCTGCTTCTGGCCCTCGCGCAACGCCTGGGGCGCCTGTTTCTGCCTGCCCTCCCCGCGACGGCCTTCCTGGCCCCGGGGCTGCCCTTCCCTTCCCTGCCCTCCACGGCGGCCGCGGCCGCCGCGCGGATGCGGGCCGTCGTCCTCCTCCCGGCGCGGCGTCTCGGGCAGCGGCATGTTACGGCGGACATGGTCCCTCTGGTACGGGGAGTAATCCGCGGATTCGCCCCGACCGGGGGCCTTGCCGGCCCCGAACAGGTTCTTGATCTTCTTGATGAACGAGAGC
The DNA here is from genome assembly GCA_037133055.1 of Chlamydiota bacterium. GTDB lineage: Bacteria > Auribacterota > Tritonobacteria > UBA1439 > UBA1439 > UBA1439. The sequence goes on along the minus strand of JBAXOY010000139.1, from coordinate 1,233 downwards.
ACTCTGTGCGATCCTCCTCTACGCAAGCGGTTATCCGTTCGCCGAAGCATCGCGGACAATCAGGCGGCTTCTCGGCGTTTCCGGCGCCGTCCTTCGACCCCATGCATCACCATGCGGGGAATCCGGCATGCAGTTACTGTGCCACGCGCATACGCGCGGCGCTTCGTGCCCTGATGGGGCTCAGGCGGCGCGGGATCCAACCGGGGGGGACGGAATACGCAGTCGGCGCTGGCTTCACATCAGAGGCTCAGGCGTGCCGCGGGGGACACCCCGCCACGCCGGCAGGTAGTATACAAAACCCGCGGCCGGATACGTAGAACTAATTTCCAGAAATCCGGTTATCAGGCATTTCTTTTTTCGATCAGCGCGCCGCTCAGATACTTGTGCAGGATACTGGATATAAGAGTCTGATAGGGCAACCCTTCTTCAACAGCATGCGTCTTGATCCCGACCAGGTCCCGCTCCGAGAGGCGAATGTTGATCCTCCGGTTTTTCTGAAGCGTACTGCGCGCATAGCGGCGCAACTTCGCAATCTCCGCCCCTCGATCCCGGACTGGCCTCCATTCGCCGCGCTCATAGGAATCAAGCAGCCGCTTTTCTTCCCGATCAAGACTGATCTTTTTCATGATCACCTCTCAGATACTCTCTGGTTGCCCTCCGACAAATGTATGCCTATTGTCAATACAATGTAGTCAGAGTTGCACTGCGGGTTCAACGGGGCGAGCTGGGCCGCGCCGCCGCGCCCGGCCACGGCTCCCCGATGAAATCGTAGTAGGTGCGGATCTGCTTCAGCGAGTAGACGCTCAGCCAGAGGAGGGCCGCGGTGACACCGACCATGACCGCCGTGACGACGGCCTTCTTCGCCGCCGTGAAGCGCGGATTCACCCAGACCAGCGGGATGGCGAACGGGCCCACGGCAAGGAAGGAGAGAATCAGGATGGAGGTCCTCAGGTACCACGCCTCGCGCGGCGTCCCCGCCAGTGACTCACCGCAGCGCGCGCAGAAGAACGCCTCGTCGCCGCTCTCCCAGCCGCACGTGGGGCATTTGCCCCCGGAATGGAGCGCATCGTTCAATTTTTCCGTGACTTCCTCCCCGGGCGCTTCTCGCCCGCCTTGATCCGGTTCCAGTTCTCAACGACCTCCCGCGACGAGCCCACCTTCGTGTCGCTGAAGACGTGCGGGTGGCGGCGGGTGAGCTTGTCGATCAGGCCCGCGATCACGTCTTCGACCGTG
>JBAXOY010000138.1:0-5271 GCA_037133055.1 Chlamydiota bacterium | reverse complement strand
AGGTAGCGAAATTCCTTGTCGGGTAAGTTCCGACCTGCACGAATCTTGTAACGATCTGGACGCTGTCTCGACGAGGGGCTCGGCGAAATTGAGGTAGCGGTGAAGACTCCGCTTACCCGCGGAAAGACGGAAAGACCCCGTGAACCTTTACTGTAGCCTGATATTGGATTTCGGTTCGATCTGTGTAGGATAGGTGGGAGGCTTTGAGCCCGGCGCGCTAGCGTCGGAGGAGCCGTCCTTGAAATACCACTCTCTTCGCACTGGAATTCTAACTCTGTGCCGTGAAACCGGCCAGGGGACATTGTCAGGTGGGCAGTTTGACTGGGGCGGTTTCCTCCTAAAGTGTAACGGAGGAGCACAAAGGTTCCCTCAGCACGGTCGGCAATCGTGCGTAGAGCGTAAAGGTATAAGGGAGCTTGACTGCGAGTCCTACAAGACGAGCAGGTGCGAAAGCAGGTCTTAGTGATCCGGCGGTTGAATGTGGAATTGCCGTCGCTCATCGGACAAAAGGTACTCCGGGGATAACAGGCTTATCGCTCCCAAGAGTTCATATCGACGGAGCGGTTTGGCACCTCGATGTCGGCTCATCATATCCTGGGGCTGGAGAAGGTCCCAAGGGTTCGTCTGTTCGCCGATTAAAATGGTACGTGAGCTGGGTTTAGAACGTCGTGAGACAGTTCGGTCCCTATCTTCCGTGGGCGCAGGATATCTGAGGAGGTCGGTCCCTAGTACGAGAGGACCGGGATTGACGGACCTCTGGTGTTCCAGTTGTCCCGCCAGGGGCATTGCTGGGTAGCTATGTCCGGAAAGGATAAGCGCTGAAAGCATCTAAGCGCCAAGCCCTCTCCAAGATTAGATATCCCTATGAGACCCCTCGTAGACTACGAGGTTGATAGGCCGGGAGTGTAAGGCTCGTGAGGGCTTCAGCTTACCGGTACTAATCGGTCCATCGACTTAACCAATACGTCTTCTCGGCATATTGAAGTTCTCTATCTGATTGCTTTTTTGGCTGATCGTTGAAAGTGCGTTTTGACTTTCGACTTTTAGCCGAGGGCTATATTCCCGGTGACCATGGCGGAGGGGCCACACCTCTTCCCATTCCGAACAGAGCCGTTAAGCCCTCCAGCGCCGATGGTACCACCTCCAAAGGGTGGGAGAGCAGGTCGTCGCCGGGATTAATTGGAAGGGCCCTGGGTGATCCCCAGGGCCCTTTTTTCTTATACTTTTTGCGCGCTGCCGGAAGGGACTACGCGGACACGGAGCGCCTTTTTGCATCTTTCGGACGGGGTGCTCCTGGGATACAATAGTGTAAAAGGGGGAACTCCGCGTGACTCTCATGACAAAAATCATCTGCACCCTGGGGCCGGCAAGCTCCGCGCCGAAGATCATCGCGGGCATGATGCGCGCGGGGATGGACGTCGTCCGGCTCAACTGCACGCACGCAGACCACCGCCAGATCATCGCACCCATCGAAATGGTCCGCTCCCTCAACAGGAGGCGCCGCCGGAGGGTGCGGATCCTCCTCGATCTCGAGGGTCCCCGCATACGGATAGGGGCCCTCGATGGGCACCGGCCGATCCCCTTGAGGAAGACGCAGGCGCTGTGCCTCAAACCGGGCGGCTTCAAGGGCAAGGCGAACATCATCCCCCTCGACTACGAGGGGCCCCTGACCGACCTCCGCGGCGCCGACCATATCTTTATCGATGACGGGAACATAAGCCTCAAGGTGGACGCGGTTCGAAAGGACGGCATCAAGGCCCGGGTCGTGACCGGCGGCATCCTGAAGGAGCACAAGGGGGTGAACGCGCCGGGGGCGCGCCTCTCGATCCCCGACGTTTCGGAGAAGGATCTCGCCGACATACACCTCGGCGTGCGTGAGCGCGTGGACATGATCGCCCAGTCGTTCGTCCGCTCGGCGCGCGCGATCGCAAGGATACGGCGGGAGATCGCGGGCCGCCTGCCGGGGTGCGCCCTCATCGCGAAGATCGAGAACGAGGAGGGGATCCGTAACCTCGACGGGATCATCAAGGCGTCGGACGGGATCATGGTAGCGCGCGGCGATCTGGGGGTCTCCCTCCCCGTGTGGGAGGTCCCGATTCTGCAGAAGGAGATCATCGCGCGGTGTCGGAAGTTCGGAAAGTTCTCCATCACCGCCACGCAGATGCTCGAGAGCATGGTGGAGAACGCCCGCCCGACGCGCGCGGAGGTGTCGGACATCGCAAACGCCATCCTCGACGGCACCGACTATGTGATGCTCTCCGCCGAGACGGCGGCAGGGAGGCACCCGGTCGAGGCGGTGCGGATGATGAACGAGGTGATCAAATTCACCGAGCGGTCGAAATACTACCGAATACGGCTGGAGGCATTCGGGGAGATGTCGGGCGCAAGATAGCTGTCGAGCGATCGAGCTATCGAGCAATCGAGTGATCGAGCTATCAAGAGAAGGAGGCTGAGGAGATGAGGGAAATCAATGTTACGAAGATCGCTGATGCCGTAAAAGAACTCAGCATCGAGACGAATATCGTCGCGGACGAGAGGGTGCTCGTGGCGTTCAGAGAAGGCATCAAGAGAGAAACATCGCCCGTGGCGAAGGAGGTCCTCAAAACCCTCATCGAGAACGCACGCATCGCGAAGGAGGAGCGCCTCCCGATCTGCCAGGACACGGGGATGGCGATAGTGTTTCTCGAGATCGGGCAGGACGTCCGCCTTGTCGGCGGCGACCTGGAAACGGCGGTGAACGAAGGCGTCCGCCAGGGGTACAAGGAGGGCTACCTTCGGAAATCCGTGGTGAAGCACCCCGTCGCGAGGGGCAATACCGGCGACAACACCCCCGCGATAATTCACACGCGCATCGTCCCCGGGGACGAGGTGAAAATCACTGTCGCACCGAAGGGGTTCGGGAGCGAGAACATGAGCTTCGTGAAGATGTGCACCCCGACCGCGGGCTACGCGGGTGTGAAGCAGTTTGTCGTCGAGTGCGTGAAGAAGGCGGGGGGGAACCCGTGCCCGCCGATCGTCGTCGGCGTCGGCATCGGGGGGACATTCGAGAAAGCGGCCATCATGGCGAAGCAGGCGCTCACGAGGACGCTCGGGGAGAAGAGCCCTGACGCCGAAATCGCCGAAATCGAGGGCGAGCTCCTCGATGAAATCAACAGGACGGGGATCGGCCCCCAGGGCCTCGGCGGCGCGACGACCGCCCTCGCGGTCCACGTCAACCATTTCCCGACGCACATCGCCGGGATGCCCGTCGCGGTGAATATCTGCTGCCACGCATACCGGCATGGGGTGAAAGTCGTTTGATTGGCATACCGATTCGGGAAACATATTTTTATCGGAAACATTTGGAGAAACAGAAATGAGCGTCACGGAACCGGCCATTATATGCCCGAAGTGCGGGGCTGAGATCAAGCTGACCGAATCGCTTGCTGCGCCGCTGATCGAGGCCACAAGACAGGAATATGAACAGCGGATCGCGAAGAAGGATGCTGATACAGCCATTCGTGAGAAGGCCCTACGAGAGCGCGAGGCTGCGCTGGCCAGGGCCAAAGAGTCCATTGACGACCAGGTTGCCGAGAGACTAAAAGAGGAACGCTCGAAAATTGCCGTCGAGGAAGCCAGGAAGGCGAAACTGGCCCTCGGGGCCGAATTGGAGCAAACGAATCGGGAATTGGCCGATTTGCAGGAGGTTCTGAAAAACCGGGATGAGAAATTGGCTGAAGCGCAAAAGGCCCAGGCCGATCTTATTCGAAAACAGCGCGAATTGGACGACGCCAAGCGGGAACTGGAACTGACGGTGGAAAAACGGGTTCAGGAAGGGCTTGGGGCAACCCGCGAGCAGGCGAGGAAAGAGGCGGAAGAAGGACTCAAACTCAAGGTCGCCGAAAAAGAGCAGACCATCGCCTCGATGCAGAAGCAGATCGAAGAGCTCAAGCGCAGGGCTGAGCAGGGTTCCCAGCAGCTTCAGGGCGAGGTGCAGGAGTTGGAACTCGAAGCAGTTCTCAGGACAAAATTCCCGTTCGATACGATCGACCCCGTGCCCAAGGGCGAATACGGCGGCGACACGCTTCAGCGGGTAGTCGGTCCGATGGGACAGGTTTGCGGGACGATCCTCTGGGAATCCAAGCGCACCAAGAACTGGAGCGATGGCTGGCTGGCCAAGCTCCGCGACGATCAGCGCGCCGCCAAAGCGGAAATCGCCGTGCTCGTCAGCCAGGTGCTACCCAGGGATATGGAGACGTTTGGTCCGGTTGACGGCGTGTGGGTCACTCACCCGCGCACGGCCATCCCGGTCGCCATGGCCCTGCGCAATACCCTGATCGAGGTTGCCGGTTCCCGCCAGGCTGTGGAGGGCCAGCAGACCAAGACGGAATTGATCTACCATTACCTGACCGGCCCGCGCTTCCGCCAGCGCGTTGAAGCCATCGTCGAGGCGTTCTCCTCCATGCAGGAGGATTTGGACAAAGAAAAGAAGGCCATCACCAAGCAATGGGCCAAGCGCGAGGAGCAGATCGACCGCGTCATGCAGTCCACCGTCGGAATGTACGGCGACTTGCAAGGCATCGCAGGCAAATCACTGCAGGAGATTGAGGGGCTGGAGATGAAGGCGCTGGAAGCTCCACGGGAATAGCCCGAGTGAAGAAGTATGAATGATGTGAACCCATAAAGGGAAACCGAATGAGCACAGCATCACGGGATAGTTCGCCGCAGGGGATGAAACCGTGAAACCAAAAACAGGCTTATCGAGACCGTCGTTGCAGATGTTTGAACGCATCCGGCAGATACTGGAATTCGCCAGAAGCACCGTGGCCCGCTCGGTGAACTCCACACAGGTGGTGGCCAACTGGCTGATCGGACGAGAGATTGTGGAGGAGGAGCAAAAAGGATGCGCCAAGGCGGGATATGGCACGAGGCTTTTGGCAGACCTCTCTGGTCGCCTTCAGGAAGAATATGGCAACGGATATTCGGTGGACAACCTCGAATATTTCTGCGCTGTCAATTTCCGACGCACCGCGTCGGAAATTGCCTCCACAAGAAGCAGGCGGTGGTTTCCCGTCAATTGGCTGCGCGTCGCCTAGCCTTTCCTGTTCATCTCGGGCGTGTATGCTCTCTGCCGCACATTGGGATGCGCCAGATGATGAATCGCAAATCCAAGTGCGAGCTGACTTGGATCGGGGAAGCAAACTTGCCTTCGTTTCGCAAAGCGGGACTATGACGGGTGACCGTCCTTTGTCACGCATCGAAATGGAACGATGAGTAATAAACAAAGGCTAG
>JBAXOY010000137.1:0-5621 GCA_037133055.1 Chlamydiota bacterium | reverse complement strand
ACCGTTAAAGCCGGATCAGTATAGGAGTTGTACCCCCCGAAACTGTCCCACTACGACGGGGAGATATTTATTCTTTGTATCGCCGCGGGGCGGTAGTATCATCGGGAGAGGCGCGGGCCGCGCCGGGGAGGCACCGTGAGCATCGCCGCCGTACTCGCTGCGATCGCCGCCGCCGTCTGGGGGATCGTCGCCTACAACCGGTTCGTCCGCGATACGAACCTGATGCGCGAGGCGTGGAGCGGCATCGACGTGCAGTTGAAGCGCCGCTACGACCTCGTCCCCGCCCTCGTCGAAACGGTCAAGGGCTACCGGGACCACGAGCGCGGGCTGTTCGAGGAGGTCGCCGCCGCGCGCGCGCGGTGCATCGGCTCGGCGTCGGTCCCCGAGAAGGGCGCCGCCGAGAACGCGCTCTCGCAGGGCATCCGGTCGCTCTTCGCGGTCGCGGAGGCGTACCCGGAACTCAAGGCGAGCCGGAACTTCCTCGACCTCCAGAAGAACCTCGCGGAGATCGAGGACGGGATCCAGCTCGCGCGCCGGTACTACAACGGCACCGTCCGGGACTACAACATCCGGGTGGAGTCGTTCCCCGGCATGGTCGTCGCGGGGCCCGGCGGGTTCCGGCGCGCCGAGTTCTTCGAGATCGAGCTCGCCACCCAGCGCGAGGCGCCCGGGGTCGCGATGTAGCCCGAGGTCCCAATGATGAGACGCCGCGCACGCGCCACTATTCCCGGTTTCGCCACGATGCTCGTCCTCGCCCCCCTCCCGCCCTGCGGCGCCGCGGAGGCGATCCGCTCGTTTCACGGCGACATCGAGGTCCGCAGTGACGGCACCATGGCCGTCACGGAGACGATCATGGCGACGAGCGAGGGCCGCGAGATCCGGCGGGGGATCTACCGGGATTTCCCGACGCGCTACACCGACCCGTTCGGCTCCCGGTATCGCGTGGGATTCGAAGTCGTCGGGGCGACGCGGGACGGGTCGCCGGAGGCGTACCATGTCGAGCCCCGGTCGAACGGGTACCGCGTCTATCTCGGCAGGAAGGACGTATTCCTCCGCCCGGGCGGACACACCTGGACGCTGTCGTACACCACGGACCGCCAGCTCGGTTTCTTCGACGACCACGACGAGCTCTACTGGAACGTGACGGGGAACGGCTGGGAGTTCACGATCGAGGAGGCATCCGCGACGGTGCGGATCCCGGGCGGCTTTCCCCGGGAGGGGGCGAGGCTCGCCGGCTACACCGGGCCGGAGGGGTCGCGGGAGCGTGCGTACACGGCCTCGGTGGACGGGACGGGCGCCGCGCGGTTCGCGGCGACGAGGAGTCTCCGCCCCCGGGAAGGGCTCACCATCGTCGCGGGCTGGCCGAAGGGGATCGTCAGGGAGCCGACGCGGGGGGAGAGGGTGCGCGGTTTCCTGGCGGACAACCGCTCCGCGTTCATCGGCATCGTGGGGCTCGCGCTCGTTTTCTTGTACTATCTCGCCGCATGGGCGCTCGTCGGCATGGACCCGGCGCGGGGCACGATCATCCCTCTCTACGAGCCGCCGAAGGGGTTCTCGCCCGCGCAGGTCCGGTATCTCCGGAGGATGGGCTATGACCACACGGCGTTCTCCGCCGCCGTCATCAATCTCGCGGTGAAGGGGCTGATACGGATCAGCGAGGAGGGAGGGGTCTACACGCTGAGCGCGGCGCACATGGGGAAGGGCGAGACGTCCCCCGAGGAGGCGCGCATCGCCGCGGCGGTCATCGCCGCGGGGGGCGAGCTCGCGCTGGAGCAGGAGAACCACGAGGTCATCCGCGCAGCCCTCACGGGCGTGGAGGGAGACCTGAAGCAGCAATGCGGGCGGTCCTACTTCGTCACGAACCTCGGGTACTTTGCCGGGGGCGTGATCATCTCGGCGCTCGCACTCCTGGCCGCAGGGTTCGGCACCGAGGGGGCTGAAGCCGGGGGCACGGTTTTCTTCATGGCGGTGTGGCTGACGGGGTGGACGTTCGGCACGGCGATGCTCATCGCGCGCGCCGCCGCGGCATGGCGGGCGGCGAGGTGGGGGATCGGGCCGGCAATCACCCGCTGGATGGGGGCCATCGGCAGTTCCCTTATCGCGGGTCTGTTTCTCGCGGGGGAGATCGTGGTGGTCGTCCTTCTCTGCCGCAAGACCGCCCCCCTCACCGAGCTCGTGGCCGCGGCGTACGGGGGCGTCAACTATCTCTTCTACCGCCTCCTGAAGGCCCCCACCATGGCCGGCCGAAGGATCCTCGACCAGGTCGAGGGGTTCAGGATGTTCCTTTCCGTCGCGGAGAAAGACCGGCTCAATTTCCTCGCCCCGGCCGACCGGACGCCCGAGCTCTTCGAGAAGTATCTCCCGTACGCGCTAGCGCTCGACGTCGGGCAGCAGTGGTCCGAGCAGTTCTCCGACGTCCTCGCGAAGGCCGCCGAGGGCGGCGAGGCCTATCATCCCGCCTGGTACGCGGGCAGCGCATGGAACATGCATCATGCGGCCGGATTCACCTCGGGCTTGAGCGGTTCGCTCGCGGGCGCCGTCTCGTCCTCCTCCACTGCGCCGGGGTCGAGCTCCGGTTTCGGCGGCGGCGGGGGCTCGGGGGGAGGGGGAGGCGGCGGCGGGGGGGGCGGATGGTGAAAGGGCTGGAAGCGGAACGCCAAACGCGGCGCGCGCGCCCGGGAATCAACCTGTCCCGGGGATTCCGGCGCAGGATTATTTAAGCAGTTTGACCGTGCGCCCCGCCTCTTCCAGAACTTCCAGCGCGCGGGTGATGTCGGCCTCGCTGTGCGCCGCGGTCACCGTGGCGCGGATGCGGCTCGTTCCCGGAGGGACTGCGGGCGAGAGGACCGGCAGGACAAACAGGTTCTTCTCCTGGACCAGCTTGGTTATTTTAAGCGTCCGCTCGTCCTTCCCGCAGATGATCGGCACGATGGCCGTCGTGCTCTGCATGGTATCGAACCCCAACGCCTTCAAGCCGCTCAGGAAATGCGCGATGTTCCGCTGCAGGACCGCGAGCCGCTCCGGCTCTTCCTGCATCACCCTCAAGCCGGCTATGGCGGCCGCCGCCGCGACGGGAGAAAGGGCCACCGAGAAGACAAATGCCCGGGCGACGTGCTTCAGGTACATGATGGTGTCGCGGTCCGCCGCGATATATCCTCCGCAGCTGGGAATGGCCTTGCCCAGGGTGCCCATGTGTATATCCACGGCATTCTTCATGCCGAAATGCTCCTCGATCCCGCGGCCCGTCTTTCCCAGGACCCCGATGGAATGGGCCTCATCCACCATCAGGAGGGCCCCGTACTTTCTGCACAGCCGGTGCACCTCGGGCAGGTTGATGATATCCCCGTCCATGCTGAACACCGACTCCACCACCACCAGTTTCCTCGCGCCGGCGCCTGCCGCGGACAGGCATTTTTCCAGGTCCGCCATGTCGTTGTGTTTGAAACGCGCGAGTTTTGCGTGCGAGAGCATGCACCCATCGACGATGCTCGCGTGGTTCAGCTTGTCGCAGATGATCACATCGCCGCGCCCCACCAGGGTGGAAATGGTCGCGAGGTTGGTCGAATAACCGCTGGAGAGGACAATGGCCGCTTCGGCCCCCTTGAACGAGGCGATCTTTTCCTCGAGCTCGCAATGCAGCGGGAGCGTGCCGGAGAGGAGGCGTGACCCGTAGGTGCAGGTGCCGTACTCGGCGATGGCGGCCTGAGCGGCCGCATTGATCGCGGGATGGTTGAAAAGACCCAGATAATCGGACGAGCTGAACATCAACATCTCCCGCCCGTTCACGAGAACCCGCGTTCCTCCAAGGTTTCTGATGGGCTGGTGATAAAAATAATAGCCCATCTCGTTTCCCCACTCTATGCGGGCCTTCATCGTGGCGATCTTTTGGACGATCGAATCCATTTCTTCGTGCCTTCCTCTCTCGCGGGGGCGCGCGATAACCGGTTGCGAAGCGTAGTATACATCAACTGCGGGCGGAAGGGGAGCATAAATGGATCAACGCTTCAACGTTGGGACGCAGAAGAACGCAGATCGTAAGGATGGACGCGGATACGACTATGGCGTGAAGGCATAAAGGGAAACGGCGTTCGGGACGCAGATGAACGCAGAGCACGCAGATACCATAATGGGTCAAGATTAAAGGCTCGCGATGGGAGCATGCTGCGTTAATAATCCGCGTTCATCCGCGGCAATCCGCGTCCCATCTGCTCTTGTAAAAGAATAATGGGGGCGGGGGACCGGGGATCCGGCTCCGCCGCCTTCGGCGCGCGCCTGATCAGGCGCACCATCTTCCCGGCGCGCTCGAGGATCTCGAGCGCCCGCGCGATCTCCTCCTCGGTATGGGCGGCGGTCACGGCGGTCCTGATGCGGCTCGTCCCGGGGGGCACCGCGGGCGAGAGCACCGGCAGGACGAAGAGCCCCCGCTCTTGCGCGAGCTTGGTCATCATCAGCGTCCGCTCGTCCTTCCCGCAGATGATCGGCACGATGGCCGTTTCGCTCCGGAGCGTGTCGAAGCCACGGGATTTGAGCCCGTCGATGAAGAGCCTCGCGTTGCGCTGGAGCTTTTCAACCCGCCACGGCTCCTCCTCGATAACCTCGAACGCGGCCTTCGCGGCCGCGGCCTGGGGCGGCGGGAGCGCCGCCGAGAAGACGAAGGCCCGGGCGACGTGCTTCAGGTACATGATGGTGTCGCGGTCCGCGGCGATGTAGCCGCCGATGCTCGGGATCGTCTTGCTCATGGTCCCCATCTTGATATCGATCGACCCCTGCATCCCGAAATGCTCCTCGATCCCGTGCCCGGTCTTTCCCAGGACGCCGAGGGAGTGCGCCTCGTCCACCATGAGGAGCGCCCCGTGCTTCCTGCAGAGCCGGTGCACCTCGGGCAGGTTGATGATGTCGCCGTCCATGCTGAAGACGGCGTCCGCCACCACCAGCTTTCCCGCCCCGGGGGCGGCCCCGGCGAGGCACCGATCGAGGTCCTCCATGTCGTTGTGCGCGCAGCGCACGAACCGGGCGCGCGACAGGATGCAGCCGTCCACGATGCTCGCGTGGTTGAGCTTGTCGCAGACGACCACGTCGCCGCGGCCCACGAGGGTGGAGACGGTGGCGAGGTTTGTGACGTAGCCGCTCGAGTAGACGATCGCGTCCTCCGTGCCCTTGAACGCGGCGATCTTCTCCTCGAGCTCCCGGTGAAGCGCGAGCGATCCCGCGAGGATGCGCACGCCGTGCGTGCCGGTCCCGTACTCGTCAACAGCGGCCTTCGCGGCGGCGTTGATCTTCGGGTGGCCGATGAGCCCCAGGTAGCTGTAGGAGGCGAAGAGGAGCATCTCGCGGCCTCCCGAGAAAATGCGGGCGCCGTCGATGTCCTTCACGGGCTGGAGGTAGAAATAGAAGCCCATTTCACGCCCCCACTCGATGCGGGCCTTGAGCTTGGCGATCTTGTCGGCGATGGAGTTCACCACACGTCCTTTCGTGAAACAGAACCTCCAAGGATAAAATAGCTAGTATACACGATGAGAAGGGTGGTTGACAAAGGGTGGTTGACAGGGTGCATTACTCGGACAGACTCCTAGGAGCCTGTCCGAGTAATCCTATTTTGCCGCACATTTGATAAAATTACG
>JBAXOY010000136.1:0-5699 GCA_037133055.1 Chlamydiota bacterium | reverse complement strand
CGACGACCCGGTTCGGCGGTCGATGCGCGCATCCGCCGCGCTGCCGATTCGCAGGCTCTACGTCGACTGCGGGACCCGCTGGGCCCACGACCAGCCGCACCGTGACGACTTTACGGGCTCCACGCGCGAGCTCATGGCGATCGCCTCGGAAAAGGGAAAGACGCCCGGCGTGGACCTCCTTGGCATCGTCGCCGAGGGCCACTACCATTTCGAAGTCTTCTGGCGCAAGCGGATCGGCCGGTGCCTTGAGTTCCTCTACCCGTTGGGCTGATTTCCGCGACCCCGGCGATGGACACCACGCCGCCCGTTGTGCTACAGTATCGCCGGAATGTGCGGGGTAACGCCTTGGAGCGGGTTTTCAGGGTCAACCCCCGAAAGGAGGGCCCGATGGCCCATTTGGAACCAAAGGACAAGGTGCAGTGGCGGGCGGGCGACACCCCGTCGTCGTCTCACATGAGGACCGGCGTGATCAAGGAGGTGCTCCCCGGCGGACTCTGCCTGGTCAGCACGAAGGTGGACGGCGCGGCCGTCGTCGAGGAGATAAGGATGGCGCGCCTGAAGCCGGTCGAACCCCCCGCCCCGGCCCCTAAGAAGAGAGGCCGGAAGCCCGCGGCGAAGAAGGCCGCAAAGGGCGAGGCGAAGGCGGAGAAGCCCGTCGCCGAGAAAAAGGGCGCGAAGGACGGGAGGGCCCCCAGAAAAAAGTCGAAGAAAAAGGCCGCGTAACCGATCCATCGGCGGCAGCACAGTGCCCCCCGATTTCACATCCCCTTCGGGGGGCATCCCTTCACCGGGGAAGATACCCATGCCACGCCTCGTCGAAAGCCTCAACGGGCTCAAGAAAACGATCGCCGCGCGCGGCTGGTTCCGCGACGTGCGCCTCGCCTATCAGGGATTCGGCCCCCTCGGAGCGCAGATGTTCACGCACTTCCTCCCCGTTTCGCACGTCGTCGCGGAGTACTACGGCGAGGAGGTGCAGAAGTACGTCGAGGGCGAGTGGGGCGCGACGGTCTTTTCCGGCGAGAAGGAATCGGGGGTCCGGCACAACGAGTCGAGCCTCTTCAACCGTTACTACTACCCCGATCGCGGGGAAGCGATCGCGGCCTCGCTTAACCGCCTCTCCGGCAGGGTCTGCTTCATCCCGTTCGCAACCACCACGGGCCTCGAGGAGTTCCTGTTCAGGCACGGCAGCAGGTACCACCTCCTCCAGAACTCCACCATCGTCCAGAACTACTTTGACTACAAGGCGCGGCTCGCCTGGAGCGCGAAGGAGATCGGCATCCCCATCCCCCCCGACAGCCGCGTGACGTTCTTCGGCGCGCTCGACTACGCGCGGCTCGCGGACGAGTTCGAGTCGGGATTCGTGATCCAGGTCCCCCTCTCGCAGGCGGGCGGCGGGACTCATTTCGCCTTCTCCCGCGAGGACTTCGAACGGATCGTGGACGAAAACCGGTCCGCGCTGGGGGCGATGTTGGACAAGACGCAGGTTAAGATCACCCCGTTCCTCTCGGGCCCGAGCCTCAACTGCACCGGATGCGTCGTGAACGGGGCCGTGGCCCTCTCGCAGCCCGACATCCAGATCGTGGGCGACCCCTACTTCGTGGAGACCCCGGGCCAGTACATCGGCTCGGACTTCACCCTGAACGCCTTCGAGCCGGAGCACCGGAAGCTTATCCTCGACGTCACCGCGCGCATCGGGACATGGATGGGGGCGCGCGGCTACCGCGGCAACTTCGGCGTGGATTTCCTTTCGACCGTGGACTCGAAGAACCGCATCCGGGACATCTACGTGAGCGAGGTGAACGCCCGCCTCGTCGGAGAGTCTCAGTACATGGCCGACTGGCAGTCGATGGTGGACTGCGTCCCGCTCACCTTTTTCCACCTGGCCGAGTGGATGAACCTCGACGAGGTCACCCCGGCGGAGATCGCGGCGTACAATGCCTCCCTCCCCCCCCTCGAGGGCTCGGCGCTCCTCCTCTACACGCGGGAGAAGGGCACGTTCCGCGCCGTAGGCGGCATCACCTCCGGGATCTACCGCTTCGACGGCGACCGCATCGTGCGGCTTCGTGACGGTTACCTCCTTTCGCAGACGAAGGCCGCGGATGAGTTCGTGATCACGAACGGGATCCCCTGGGACGGCCTCGTCCTCGGGCACCCGCGCTACGGCGACTACAATGTCTTCCTCTGCTATCTCCTCACTCGGGAGAGCATCGTCCAGCCCGGAAACTGGCGGCTGGTGAACGAGAAGTGGCGGACTCGAGCCGACCTGGTCCACAAGGCGCTCGGTCTCGTCCCGTGCCCCCCGCGCCTGCTCCCCGACGAAAAAGCCTAAAATTCAGGTCAACCTCGTAGGTTGGCCTTCGGGGCAACCTGCGAGGTTGACCTGTAAAGCGGGAGGGAGGACGCCATGCACGGCGCTGTCAAACTGCTCATCGGAGTCGTCGCCGGCGTGGTGGGCGTGCGGTACTTCCTCATCTTCTTCGAGCGCAGCAACCTCTATTTTCCCACCCGCGCCATCGAGGCCACCCCGCGCGAAATCGGCCTCGCCTACGAGGATGTCCGTCTCACGGCGTCCGACGGCGTCACAATCCACGGATGGTACATACCCGCAACAATCCCGCTCGCGCCCAAAACACCGCCCCCCGGACGGGCGAGCAAGCCTGCCCGCCTAAGCCTCGGCGCAGGCGGGCCCGCCACCGGCCCGCGCCGCGGCATTCTCTTCTTCCATGGGAACGCGGGCAACATCTCGCACCGGCTTCAGACAATAAGGATATTCCACGACCTCGGCCTCGACACGCTCATCATCGACTACCGCGGCTACGGGAAAAGCGCCGGGAGGCCTTCGGAGAAGGGGCTCTACCTCGACGCCGAGGCCGCGTACGACTGGCTGCGCGCGAGGCCGGGGACGGACCCGGGCTCGATCGTCGCCTTCGGGAGGTCGCTCGGGGGCGCGGTGGCCGTCGAGTGTGCTCTGCGGAGAAAGGTCTCCGCCCTCATTGTAGAGAGCGCCTTCACCTCGACCGCGGACATCGGGAGGGAGGTCCTGCCGTTCCTCCCCGTGCGGCTCCTCGTCACGCAGAAGTTCGACTCAATCGGCAAGATCGGCTCCATCACCGTCCCGAAGCTCTTCATCCACGGGAGGGACGACGAGATCATCCCCTTCTCCCACGGGAAACGCCTCTTCGAGGCCGCCGCGGAGCCGAAGCGGTTTGTTCCCTTGGCGGGGGGGCACAATGACGGTTTCATTCTCGCCGAGAACGACTACCCCGCCGTACTCGGGAGGTTCCTCGCCGAACACCCCGGCGCAGGCCGCTGAATCCTGTTCACTTTCTCCTCCCACTGTGATATATCCTATCCCCTTGCCCAGGGCATGATCCTTGGGCGACACACAGCCAAACAGGAGCGATCTCAATGCATATCGTGTCATGGGAAGAGCTGTACGAGATGGAAGTAGTCACACGGGCCCGGGCATGGAACCGGACGCGCGACATGGACACCATCGCCGGCATCAACCGCCGGATGCGGTTCGGCGGCTACACGGGGGTGATCCGCGAGGCCGACAAGGCCTATGAGGACGCGATCGCAAAGGCGGCGGACGCGATCGCGAAAAGCCGCGACAGGGTCCGCCTCGTGATCGTCGCCGGCCCCAGCTCGTCGGGCAAGACCACCACCACCATGAAGCTCTGCGAGGTTCTGAAGGGGCTGGGGGAGAACCTCCAGATGTTCGCGCTCGACAACTACTTCCGGAACCTGAAGGACCAGCCGCAGGACAAGTTCGGGGACTACAACTTCGAGACCCCCGAGGCGCTCGACAAGAAGCTCATCAACCGTAACCTGACCGACCTTCTCGCGGGCAGGAAGACGCTGCTCCCGGTCTACAATTTCAAGACCGGGATGAGGGAACTGCAGGGCGTCCCGATGCAGCTCGAGGAGGGCCAGCTCCTGGTCGTGGAGGGGCTCCACGGCTTCCACAGGGACATGACCGCGGGGATACCGATCGAGTCGCAGTTCCGCGTGTACATCGAGGCGATCTGCCAGCTCAAGGACCGGAAGGGCAACTTCGTGCCCTGGACAGACATCAGGATATTACGGCGGATGGTGCGGGACAACCTCCACCGCAACTACACCCCCCTGAAGACCGTGGGGCACTGGCACTATGTCCGCGCCGCCGAGAAGGCGCACATAGTCCCGTTCATCAAGGACGCCGACGTGGTGGTGAACGGCTATCTCCCCTACGAGCTCCCCGTGCACAAGAAATACCTGTACGAAAGCCTCCGGGAGGCGGTCGAGCATTTCGGCGAGGCGAAGGGCAGGGGGGACGCCTTCCGAAGGGCAGAGCGCTGTTTGGGATACCTCGATGAGGTGGACGTCCTCGAGGACGACTCGCTGATCCCCCCGACCTCGCTGCTCCGCGAGTTCATCGGCGGGAGCGTGTACACGGGCTAGGAGCCTGTGACTCTCCGCACCGCTATTCGAGGACCTCGATTTTCGCCGGGTCGCTCACCTTGATCTGGGCGGCGCCGCGGTATTCGGTCACCTTCCCGTGCACCCTTATCTTCTTCCCCTCGTACTTCGCCTTGGCGTCATCGGACTTCCCCGCGTCGAAGAGGGCGAGGCTCAGCCCCTCTTTCCCTTCTCCCTCGAAATAAAGGGAATCGGGGCCCCGCTCACGCGTGCGCACGCTCGCCACCTTCCCCTCGACGACCACGCCCTCCCCGATTTTCCCCGCCGCCGCCTTCGGCGTGATGGCGCCCGGCGCGGCGGGAACGGCCCCCTCCTTCCCCGTCTCCCCGGCGGGCGGTTGCGCCTCGGCGGTCTCCACGTAGACGCCGTTCTTCATCCAGTCGCCGTACATCGGGTTGGGAAGAATGATCAGGTCGCGGCCGAAACGGTCCTTCACCTGCTCGAAAGAGAGTTTCTCGCTGTCGTAGAGGTCGTGTACCTGGTCTCCCCCGAGCATGACTATTTTCAGGGGGGGCAGGCTCCTCCCCTCGGCGAGCGTCTTCAGCGCCCCCTTCTGGAGATCCTCGCGGCGCGCCGTTTTCATGCGGTCCTTCGCGTAAGGCCCCTCGCGGAAAAGGACGGCGTCGCAGGCGAAACCGAGGTCAGCCAGGTTCTTCACGGTCGCGGCCTTCGTGGGGGCCTCGCGGTTAGTGATGACGATCACCTTGCCCCCGAGCTCGCGCACCAGGGCGCAGTACTCCTTCGCGCCGGGGAGGACGGTCGCCGTCCCCTTGTTGCACCACTCGTCCCACGACCCGCTCGAGTGCCCGGTCCCCTTCAGGGCGAGGCCCTTCTGGAACTCGATGTTGCTGATGATCGTCTCGTCGGCATCGAGGACCACGCACCAGGTCCCCGGCTTCTCGGCCTTCGCAATCTCCCGCAGGCGCATCCCGGCACCCATCCAGGTCTGCAGCACACACGCCTTGTACGAGTCCGAGGCGCTGACCCACGCGATGTCGTTCGGGAGCTTCACCTGTGCCGCGGGACACATGGGGGCAACGCCGATAAGGGCGCACAGCAGCGCGGCGTACATGATTCGGGGCATTCTCATCTCATCTCCTCCTGTGGGAGTTGGTGATGCGGATATTCTCACACACCCGGGTGCCGGTTGCAAGGAGCCAGAAGCGGGGCCGCTGATTTTGCTCCACGCTTCCATCATTCCCCGCATTGTGATAGAGTCAGGATCAAGACTATGGACC
>JBAXOY010000135.1:0-5718 GCA_037133055.1 Chlamydiota bacterium | reverse complement strand
GTCCTTTTTCACCATCCGCAGCTCGTAGGCCTGCGGGGCGCCGGTTGCAAAGAGCTGTTTGCGCTGCCGGTAGTAGATGTCCTGGTCCTCTTTGAGGATGAACCGGGAGATCGGCTGCGTGAGCAGCGCGGCCCGGGCCACGCCCAGCATGGTGACGGCGGTGAGGTTGGCTTCCAGGATCAGCCCCTTTTCGCTGACGGTGATATAGCCCACCGGCGCCAGGTCGTACAGGTCGAAATAGCGCACCCGCTGCGCGTCCAGTTCCGCCTGCGTCCGGCGCAGCTCCTCGTTCTGCATCTCCAGCTCGATCTGGTGCACCCGCAGCTCGTGGAGCGTCTGCCGGGTTTCCTCGGGCGACAGGGCCTCGAGGTTTTCCGGCGACTGGACGGCTTTTTCCCGGCAGACCTCTTCGGCCCGCCGGCGCAGTTCGGCGGCGGCATCGGAGCGGGGCGTTTGTTCCGGAGTTTCCCTTTTCATGGCGATCTTCCCTTTCGTTCCGCCCGAGGCCGTCCCGGCGGTCGGGCCGCCCGCCCTCCATCACCACGCCTATTCCGCCCCGGAGGGCGACAGGCCCCGTCGCCTCTTGATTTCAACCGCGAATGCACGCCAATAGACGCGAATAATGCAACTATTCAGATAGTCAGAAGCCAGAAGCCAGAATCCAGAATGGATCGCGCATACATTTCCAGTAGCTTACTGTAGTAACTCGGAAACCTCGCCGTGTCCCAGGTCCTCAAATGTCGCTGCGGGCGTCCGTATTCCAACTCCTGACTTCTGACTCCTGAATTCTGGATCCTGAGCAGTTACCGAATAAAGACTTATTGGTTTCTTGATTCGCGTTCATTCGCGTCCATTAGCGGTTCCTTTTCGTAGTGCCGGCGGTCGGGCCACCCGGCTCAGTTCCGCGAGGAGGGCCGCCATCTCGTACGGCTTCTTGATGAACCCCGCCAGACCCTTCCCCGGGAACCGTTGCGTCGCCTCCCGCTCGTTGTAGCCGCTCGAGAGGATCACCTTCACGTCCGGCTTGATCCTCCGCAGCGCCTCGAACGTCGCCACGCCGTCCTTCCCCGGCATGGTCAGGTCGAGGATCACGCAGACGATCTCGTCCGCGTGGTCCCGCAAGAGCGCCACCGCCTCGTCTCCGTTCGCCGCCGTGAGGGCCCGGTAGCCGGCGTGCGTCACCATCGCGGCGCACGGCCTGCGCACGCACTCCTCGTCGTCCACCACGAGGACCGTGCCGGGGAGAGGAGGCGTCCCGGCGGCGCGCATCCCGCCCTTCGCGATCTTATCCTTGCGCCCCCGCCCCGCGGGCGCCGTTTTGGAAACGGGGAAAAGCACCCGGACGGTGGTGCCCTTCCCGACCTCGCTCTCCACCATGATGGCGCCCTCGTGCCCCCGCACGATCCCCAGCACCGCCGACATGCCAAGCCCCCGCCCCGTGAACTTGGTCGTGAAGAACGGGTCGAAGAGCCGCCCCTTCGTCTCCTCGTCCATCCCGCACCCCGTGTCGGTCACATCAAGGAATACGTACCGGCCCGGGGCGGGCTTTTTCTCGATCCGGCTTCGGATCAGGTATGCTTCATCGTCGCAGTCCAGCACCCCCGTCGACAGGGCCACGATGCCGGCCTGTTCCCCCAGCGACTCCGAGGCGTTGGTGACAAGGTTCATCACCACCTGCTGGATCTGCCCCGCGTCAGCCGATATGGGGGGAAGTTCCCTGCCCAGGTAGAGATTCAGGGTCGTGCTCTTGGAAAGGACCGCTTTCAGGAGGTGGGCGTTCTCCTCCACCAGCTCGCTCAGGTCGAGGTCGGCGATGATGAACCGCCCCTTCCCCGAATATGCGAGCATCTGGCGCGTGAGGACCTCCGCGCGCCGGGTGGCATGGATGGCCTCTCCGACGCTCGTGCGGGCGGGGGAGACCGGGGAGAGGTCGCAGAGCGCCAGGTCGAGGTTCCCGAGGATCGCCGTGAGGAGGTTGTTGAAGTCGTGCGCGATGCCCCCCGCCAGCACCCCGAGGCTCTCGATCTTCTGCGCGCGCAGGAGCCGCCGCTCCATCTCAAGCACCTTCTCCTCGGCGCGATTGCGCTCGGTGATGTCGATCATCACGGTCAGGAAGTACTGCCGCCCCTGGATGTCGATCAGTTCACCCGAGAAGATGCCGTCGAGGATCGCCCCGTCCTTGCGCCGGACCTGCAGTTCGAAGTCGGCGATGTGCCCATCCGCCTGCAGGGTATCCGCGATCGCGGCCTGCAGCTCCGCGTGCAGGAAAAGGCCGAGTTCGACGACGGTTTTGCCGACGATGTCGTCCCTGGAATAGCCGAGCGCCTTCAGGAAGGCGTCGTTGACATCGGAGAACCGCTGGTCCGGAACGGTGGAGAGCGCCATCAGGGCCGGGTTGTTCCGGAACAGCCGCTCGAAGCGCTGCTGCGCTTCCTGCTCGGCGGTCAGGTTCTTGGAGACGCCGAAGATGCAGTCCACGCCGTTCCACCAGCCGAACCAGACGCGGGTCTCCACCGGAACCACCGCGCCGTCCTTGCGCGCCAGCGGCAGGGGACAGATTTCCCGCTCGCCTCTCAACATGGCGGCGAAGATCTCCTCGGCCTCCCGGCGCTTGTCCGCCGGATACACGTCGCGCAGATGCATCCCCCTGAGCTCGTCCGGGCTGTAGCCCAGCGTCCGCGTGACGGCGGCGTTGGTGAAGAGCAGCCGTCCGTCCGTCGTGCCCACCATGATCATGTCGGTCACGGACTCGAAGAAGGCGCGGAAATTGGCCTCGCTCTCCCGCAGCGCCTCCTCCGCCCGGACCATCTCGCTGATGTCCCGGCTGATGGAGGCGATGCCGGTCACGGAACCGTGCTCGTCCCGCACGAGGAATGATTCCACGCGCGCCGCGAATTCGGACCCGTCCTTCCGCCTGTCGACGATCACCCCCGCCCACTTCTCGAACAGCTCCCCCGTTCCGCCGGGGCTCCAGATCCCGGGGGAGTTTTTCCCCGGCGCCTGGAGCGTGTAGACGTGCGCGCCGATCAGCTCTTCCCGAGTGTAGCCGAACTGTTTCTCCACGGCCTTGTTGACCCACTGTATCCGCCCATCGAGGTCGACGAAGACAACCATGTCCCGGATGTTGGCCGCGATGAGGGAGAGCAGCCGCGCATCGCGGGGCCGGCGGTCGGGGGTATCGGGGCTCCGGGTCATGGCGCGCCTTTCTTACGGGTGGTGTGCCGCGCGATCGTCTCGAACATCTCGCCGGGCTCGTACGGCTTGCCGATCACGTCGTCGGCCCCGGTGCGCGCGAGCAGTTCGTCGCGGTGCCCGGAGGCGGTGAAGAGGATGACCGGGATGGACCGGGAGCGTTCGTCGGCCTTGAAAATGCGGCAAAGCTCCGCGCCGTCCATGCCGGGGAGGCTCATGTCGAGGAGGATGACGTCGGGGACGGTCGAGGCGAGGAGGGCGAGCGCGGCCTCCCCGTCGGGCGCGGCGAGGACCTCGAATCCGTTTTTCTCGAGCCGGTACGAGACCATCCGGGAGATGACGGCCGCGTCCTCGACCAGGAGCACCACTGTCCGATCTCCCATGCCATCCCCCCCGCGCCCCGTGAAAGGCGGGACTTACCCGCTTCCGTACTCCTCCACAAGGGCGCGGACCGCGGCGAGCGAGGCGAGGATTTCGGCGCGGAGCTCCGGGCCCGTTCCCCGCGCGCCGGACCCCACGCCCCTCAGCGTCTCCTCGATGCGCGCCGACTCGCGCTCGATTCCCGGGAGCGCCATCGTGGCCGCCATCCCCTTCATGCTGTGCGCGTACCGGATGAGGTCCCTCAGCGCAGGGACGGGGATGACCCCATCCAGACATGCGGACCCGGCCTCCAGCATGCCGAGGTATTTCCGTGACTCCTCGATGAAGAGGGCCTTGAAATCGGGATGGCTCATACGGGTGACCGCATTGAGGAAGTATAAAGCAAGGGAAGGGGCGCGTCAATGCCGCCGGAGGACACGAACGTGGATTCGCCGGGGATTCCATGCCGCCGGGGATTCCCGAAATGGCGGATAAGAAAATAGCATCCTCACCCGATGGATGACGTTTCCGAACTCTTATCCGCTATTTCAGGGGGGATTGCATGCCGCCGGGGAACCCGCCGGGGGTTCCGCCTCTCGATGAGGCAGACCATCACTGAATAGAGCAGGGCGCTGCCGAGCATCACCAGCAGCGTCACCGCGACGAAAAATGTCGGGTTGTCCATGGTCGCCTTACTGCCGCGCGCACAGGGCGGTGTTCACGTGTCTCGTGAGGAGCGCGAAGTTTATCGGCTTGGCGATGACCGCGTCCGCCCCGGTCACGGGCTTCACCGATCCCCCGGTGACGAGGATTACCCTCGTCCCCGGCGCCTCTTTCTTTATCTCCCTGAGGAGGGTCAGGCCGTCCATGCGCGGCATGTTGATGTCGGAAATGACGAGGTCGTACGCACGCCCCGATTTCAGCAGGGCGAGCGCGTCGGTTCCGTCATCGGCCAAATCGGTACTGTGTCCCCTCTTTTCGATGAATATCCTCAGCATTTCCCGGCTGAAAGGATCATCATCTACGACCAGTATGCTTTTACCCGTCTTCTCTTTTTCTGATGCATAGGCTATCATGGGTTCCACCTCCTCATTAGATTGTAAAAGCATATTGCGTGCCATTCTCAACTATTGATACTTCTATTACAACATTAAGTGCTGCAATATGTTGCATCCCATGCCGCGCGTTGAAGCACCTGCTTCTCGACGTCAAAATGAGAATATTATCATTTTGAAAATATATTTTGCCTTTGCCCTCAGCCTGTGCTATATAAAATATAACTGCTCAGGAGCCAGAATTCAGAATTCAGGAGCCAGAATTCAGGAGCCGGAATGAGGACGCCAGCGGCGACATTTGAGGACTTGGTGGTGTGGCAAAAGGCCCACCAGTTCGTGCTTTTGGTTTACCGTCTATCTCGAACATTCCCCAGATCTGAAACCTATGGCTTGGTCTCCCAATTTCGACGCGTCGCGGTGTCGATTGCCGCGAACATTGCGGAAGGATTCAAGAAACGTGGGAAGGCGGACAAACTCCGCTTTTTTAACATCGCGCAAGGTTCTATCGAGGAAACCCGATACTATCTGATTCTGGCAAAGGACTTGGGCTACGGCGATGTTTCCGAGTTAATGCAGTTACTCGAAGAGGTCAGCAAGCTACTGGAAGCTTATTCGCGCTCCATTCTGGATTCTGGCTCCTGACTTCTGACTACTTGAGTAGTTACCATATACTAGGCGTATGCGAGTGTGCATGTGAGAAGGGGCATGGCATGATCCAGGGTAAAGTGGCGGTCATAGAGGACACGCTCCTCACGCGCACCGTCATCCTTGACCGTCTCAAAGAGCTCGAATGCGAGGCCGAGGGGTTCGCGAGCTTCGAGGAGTTTCTCGCGAGCCCCGTCATGGCCATGGCCGACCTGGTGCTGATGGACATAGAGCTCCCGGGAATCTCGGGCCTCGAGGCGCTCCAGCGGATCAGGGCGAGGCACGAGGGCCTCCCGGTGATCATCATCACGGGCCACGGCACCGTGGAGCGCGCGGTGGAGGCGCTCAAGGCGGGCGCCTTCGACTTTTTCACCAAACCGATCGATTTCACGAAACTGGGCGTGGCGATCAAGAACGCGATGCGCCAGTACCGCCTCGTCCGCGAAATATCCGGGATGAAGAGGCG
>JBAXOY010000134.1:0-5720 GCA_037133055.1 Chlamydiota bacterium | reverse complement strand
ATCGACCTGCTGCTGGCCCGCGCCCGCATCACTGCCCGCGCCCTTGCCCGCGATGATGCTCAGGACCTCCTCGGCCATAATCGAAGCGGCGGCGTACTGGAGCGGCACCACCGTGATGGTGGACTCGAGCCCGGGGATGTCCACCTCCTTGATGATCTTCATCAGGCGGCCGAGGTTCGAGGCCGAATCCGAGATGATGAGGGTGTTCGCGGGCGTGTAGGCGATGACGCTCGCGTTTTTCCCCGACAGGGCCTGCGCGAGGCCCTTCACCTCTTCAAGGGATGCGTATTGCAGGGGGATGATCTGCGTCACGAACGTCTCGTCCGGGATCCGGTCCCTGACGCCCGCCTCCGTCTCGAGTTCGATCGGGCTCTTCGCCGCCTCCTGCCGGGGGATTATCTTGATGATGTCTCCGACCGGCACGGCCGCGAGCCCGCGCACCTCCAGGATCGACTCGAGGACTTTCGGGAGCTCGTCCACGGGTATCCGCATGGGCGACATCACGGAGACGGTGCCGGTGCGGACCGAGTCGCTCAAGAGGAAATTCTTGCCCATGAGGTCGCTGAAGAGTTTGATCACGGTTTTGAGCTCCACGTTGTCGAGGTCGAGCTGGACGAGCGCGGCATCGGAACCCACGCCGCCCCCCGTTGTGTCCTTGTCGGTCTTTGCCGCGGCGGGCGGAACGGCACCGGCCGCTCCCGGCATTTCGGGGACCACCCCCGGGGTGGGCTGCGCGCGGAGGAGCCCCGCCGGCCACGCGGAGAATGCCGCGAGGGCGGAAACCAACAAGCCCGTGCGAACAAGTGCCTTCATGTGATGTCCCTCGTCTCGTCGTCCTCGGGTTATCGTGCGAGCGTCTTCGTCCCCGTGCTCTCATGGAGCTGCTTCACGTCGGGGGGATAGCTTTCCAGCGAATCGCTTTGTCCCTGCCGGTCGATGACCACCTTGTTCCTCGTGATCTCGGCGATCTTCGCCCCTCCCGTCTCCGGTATCACGTCGTTCTTGACGTAGGTCTCCGTCTTGCGGGTCTTCTTGTTGAAGATGATCGCCTTGACGATCTGGTCCCGCCGGCCGATGGTGGTCCCCTGCAACTGGAGATCCAGCGGCGGCAGCGGCACGGGAGTGGGGGGGACCGGAGTCGGCTCGGGCGGTCGTATGATGACGTCCTTGTTCTTGAAGATGTTGGCCTGTTCGATCACGGTGTAATGCGCGCGCGCGAAGCGCGGCGCGTCCGCGATCCGGACCGGTTCGGGCGACGGTGTTTCCCCCGTCTTTTTCGCCGGGGTCCGCGCCGGCGGAACGGGCGCGAACGCGCTCCAGCAGGCCCACGCGAGGAGAAGCGCCAGGGCCAGGTTGACGAAGTAGATCGGCTTCGGGGCGATCACCGTGCCCCCTCCTTCTCGAGTCGTGCCGTCAGGTCCGCCCGCGCGATTTCCCGCGCCAGCGTCCGCCCCTCCGCGGCGAGGCGGGAAGGGGGCCACTCGCTGAGCGCGCGCACGAGGCGCGCCGAATCCCCGACGAGCGCCTTCTGACCGGCGGTAAGACCGCCCCGCCCGGGGGAGGCGAGCCGTTCGCCCCGGGAGAGCATGTCCCCGCCCTCGGCGCGCATCTTGACGCCGCGCCAGCAGGCCTCGTCGCCCGCGGCCGCGCACCGCAGGGTTTCCGCCGCGATCGCCCGCGCGTCGTGGAAATACGAGGCAAGGGCTTTGCCCATGTTCCCGGGAGTCCCGGATCGCCGCGCGAAAGTTCCCCCCATCTCCTCCACCGCCAGCTCCGGTTCCCGGCGCGTCTCCGTGCCGCCGCCCGTGAGCCTGAGAATGACGAGGCCGAGAACGAGGGCCGCGGCCGCACCCGCGAGGGTATACGGCATGAAGAGGTCGCGCATCCACGCCGGATGCGCGACCGGCTTCCGCCGGAGCGCCTCGACGGCCTCCCGCACCCCGATCCACACGCCGTCGTCGGGCTCAGCCCGCGGGAGCGAATCGAGGGCGCCCGAGAGCATTTCGATCTTGCCCGACGCCCGCGCGCAGCGCGGACACGAGGCCGTATGGCGTCGCACCTCCTCCGCCTCGCTCGCCCCGAGCTCACCCAGCGCGAGGGCAAGAAGTATATCAAAATCAAGCGGGCAGTTCATAAGTCCGTCTCGCCGCGATAACGGCATTCCCGGCGGGGCGGCGACATGCAGCACTATAGCATATCACTCCGCCCAGAGCGCGTGTAAATACGTACTCAAGTAGTCAGAAGTCAGGAGCCAGAATCCAGAATGGATCGCGGATACGCTTCCCGCAACGTGCTGACCTCTTCGAGTAACTGCAGTAACTCGGAAACATCGCAGTATCCCAGGCTGCGGGCGTCCTCATTCCAACTCCTGGCTCCTGACTCCTGAATTCTGGCTCCTGAGCAGTTACGTAAATACCCCTCCGCCGCGTCAGCGGAACTCCCCGAGCCTTTCCCGGAGCGCCTTCACGCCGGAGTGGATGCGCGACTGCACGGTGCCCAGGGGGCATCCGAGGACCCCGGCGATCTCCGCGTACGACAGCGCCCCGATGAATCGGAGCGCGATGACCTCCCGCTGCTCGGGCGAAAGCGCCGCCACCTCGGCCCCGAGCCTGTCGCGAAACTCCCGGCCCGCGGCGTCCGCCCGCGGCGAAATCGTGCGGGCCGGGGCCTCCGCCTCGTTCGCGTCGACCTCGGCCCTGAAGCCGAGCCTCCTCCTCCGCCATGACTTCCGGAGCTCGTCGCGGCAGAGGTTCGCCGTGATCGCGTAGGCCCAGGCCGAGAAGCGCTTCGCGGGGTCGAACTCTCCGGCGTGCCGGTAGATCCTGATGAACGCCTCCTGGAGCACGTCCTCCGCCTGCGCCCGGTTCCCCACGGCGTAGTACGCGCAGGTCATGAGCCGGACCCGGTACCGTTCGTAGAGCTCCCGCAGGGAAGCGACCTCGCCCCCGGCCGCGTTCGCGAGCAGCTCCTCGTCAGTTCTGTCCATAGGGTAGTACGCTCGAACTCAGGGTTTGTTCGCGCCCCGGAGGGGGAGCTCGCCGCCCCGGCCGCGGCGGGATATGAGCGCGGCGAGATTTCTTCCCGCCGCCCCGTGGCCCGGGTCTATCGCGAGCGCCTCCTCGTAGAGCGCGATCGCCGCCTCATCGTCGCCGCTCTTCTCGCGGAGGAGCGCGAGGTTGAAACGGGGCGCGAAATAATCCGGCGAGAGGGCGCGCGCCTTTTCGTACGCGGCTGCCGCCCCAATGGGGTCCCCCTCCTGCTCCCGCAGCAGCCCGAGGTTCGAATGGTACTCGGCCGTGGGAGAAAGCCTCAGCGCCTCCTCGAGCTCCCTCCTCGCCGCGGAAAGGTCGCCGACGGAGAGGAGGGCCAGGCCGAGCGTTTCGCGGGCGCAGGGGTTCGACGGCGCGATGCGGACCGCCCCGCGCGCCTCGCGTTCAGCGCCCGCGTTGTCGCCGCGGATGCGGAGCATCTCCGAGAGGTTGACGCGCGGCTCGGCATAGGAGCGGCTCATCGCGCACGCCGCGCGGAACTCCTCCTCGGCCGCCGCCGCGTCGCCGTCCCGGGCGGCGATCGCCCCGAGGAAGTTGTGCGCCTCGGGGAGTCCGGCGCGTCGGGCGAGGGCCAGCCGGAACAACCCGCGGGCGCAGTCTTTCAGCCCGGTCGTGAAAAAGAACTCCCCCGCGCGGAGCTCCGCGAGCGGGAACGGCCCGGTCGAGGGGATCCCCGGGAGGGCGCAGGAGGAGAGATCGAGACGGGGGAGTTCCGGTCGCGCGCCGTTTTTCAGGAACACGACGCCGCGGTCGTCCGCGTAGACCGGGCGCCACCGCGCGCTCTTCCAGAGGGCGGGGAGGAGCGCCCTGACGTCGCGCGAGGAGTGGGTGAGGAGAAGCGCGGTGACGCCGTACTCGTCCGCGAGCGCGTCGAGGGCGCGGAGGTCCCCCATCGCGGCGAGGTAGCGCCTGAGAATATCCTCGCCGTAGACGAGGTTGCGTCCGTCGATGAAGACCGTGAAGCGGGGATAGAACCTTCCGGCGAAGCAGCTCGCGATGTCGTAGTTGCAGAAGACCCTGCCGCCGATACCCGCGGAGCCGATGAAATCCATGGCCGCGTCGGGGTAGGCGATCTCGGATCTGCCGAGGCCGAACCGCTTCAGGCTGCGCTGGCGGAAATAGAACTCATCCGTCGCGACGTCCCGCAACAGCGCGATGAGGGCCGCGGAGAGGAGCGCCGTATATGCCGCCGCGAGCGCCCGCGACGCGCGGGGCGTCCGCGCGCGGAGCCCCGCTGCGGCGCAGGCGAGGTTGTACGCGAGCCCCGGGGCCGAGAGCAGCGCGAACAGGGGAAGGTGCCGCCTCGATTTCAGCGCGAGCGCGGCGAACAGGGCCGCGGTCGCGAGGTGCGCGGGGCGGATCTTCCGCGCGTTGAGGGCGAAGGCGGCCGCCGAGAGGGCGAGCATGATCTTGAAGAAGAAGTACGAGGCGGGGGCAGGAAAGGCGGATGAGGGCGGGGTCCACGGGATGACGGTCGTTCCGTAGAGCGGCGTGAAGACCTGTTCCAGGGGCTGCAGGAGCGCCGCGGGGCCGTACGGGGTCGCCAGGCAGGCGCACAGGCACGCCGCGCACAGCGCGCCGGAAGATTTTTTTGCCCCGTCCGGTTTCAGGCGCGCGTCGGCCCAGTAGAAGAGAACGAGCAGGGGGCCGAGGAGGAAGGAGGGGTGGACGTTTACCCAGAGCGCCTGGAGCGGGACCAGGAACCACGGGGCCCCGCCGGGGCGCTCGAGCGCCGCGACGAAGACCGCCGCGAGAAGGAGCGCGAAGAGCTGCGGCTTCATCAAAAAGCCGTCGCTCGAGACGAGCAGGGCGAGCGTGAGCACCCCGCAGGCGAGAACGGGGGGGGCGGAGTTCCGGCAGCAGCGGTACAGGACGGCGAAGACGGCGATGACGAGCGCGAGGCGGAGGAGGCTTAAGCCCGTCGCGCCGCCCGCGCGCCATGCGATCCAGAGGGACGCCTGGGCGAGCCAGTGCACGTCCACCCACGGCCGGCCCGCGGCGCTGTAGGAGAAGACATCGCTGCGGGGCACCTCGAGGGTGCGGCAGATCCGCTCCCCGACCCTCAGGTAGAGCCAGAGGTCCGTGTCGATGAGACGGAAGCACCCGAAGGCGGCGACGGCGGCGAAGAAGATCGCGACGGGAACGGCAGCGACGAGCCGCTTCATAGGGGAGACATTGTAGCACAGGCCCCGCCCCCGATGAATAGTTCCCCGCGGGGGGCGCGGGGGGGAATGTCATTGGAGTGAAGTTACCGGGCGATCAGCACCGCGAATCGGCGGCGGCCGGAGCCCTCCGGCGGGAGGCCGGCCACCCCGAGCGGGTCGACGGCGCGGAGGGCGGACGCGTCGACGCGGGAGGAGGGATCGAGGGGGGATCCGTCCGTCGGAAGGTAGGCGAACGGCGCGGCGAAGGAGACCATCTCGAGATCGCCGTTTCCGCTGCGCGCTATCGCGGCGATCTCGCGCAGCCCGGCGCTCCCTTCGAGCACGGTGAGCCCCGCGGCGCCCGCGCAGTCCGGGATTATCCAGGAGCGCAGGGGGAAGAGGACGAGCCCCCCGTCCCGCTCCCCGTCGGGGAGAAGGCGCGCGATCGAGAGGTAATACTCGCTCCCCCGGCGTTTTTCGAGCACCGCGAGCGCGTCTTCGAACCCGTCTTCGGGGGACCCGAGCG
>JBAXOY010000133.1:0-5742 GCA_037133055.1 Chlamydiota bacterium | reverse complement strand
TGTATCTTCGGCAGTTTCGGGTGGGCGGCAGCGACGTTCTCGTATTCGGCTATTGCCCGGTCGGTCATGCCCCTGTTCAGGAACGTCACCGCGAGAAGGTTCCGCGCCTCGAGCGAGTCGGGGTGCGCCTTCAGGTAGTTGTAGAGCTCGCTCGTGATCTGGAGCTCGATCTCGGGCGCCATGCCCCTGAAGGCGACTTTTTTGTCGTCAAGGACCCTGTACTCATAGGCGTCGATCAGGGATTTATTGGCCGGCGAATCGAGGAGAAAGACCATCGACTGGAAATCCCAGTAGGCGAGGCGCCAGTTCTTCGAGTCGTTCAGCGCCCCGATGAGCGGGTGGAGCTTGTTCCCCGTCGAGACGAGGATGAAGTTCACCCCGCGCCCGCCGAGCGCCTTCTCCCATCCCTCCTTCGCCCCCTCGATGGTCTCGTACTCCGCCCATACCTCAGGCGGGTAGACGTCGGGGCCCCTGCCGTCCATGAACACCCGGTAATCCGGATACAGTTTCCAGATGAGGAACCCGCCCCAGTCGTAGATGTTGAACATCTGTCCCCGCGGCTTCGCCGTCTCGAGGTACTTCACGGCGCCCTCCGGGTAGAGGATGCCGCCGTAGCCGAGCCCGAACTCGGGCAGGCGGACCGCCCACACGATCACGCCGAGGAGGAGCGCCGCGAGCGCCGCGTCGGCGACCCTGCGCCACCCGGCGAGAGCCGCGGAGATTGTCGGCGTGAACGCATCGAGGAACCGCGCGAACTGGCACGCGATCGCCGGGGCGGCGACCACCGGGAGAAGCGGCACGTTCCGCGCCATCGTCACCGAGGCCGCCCCGAAGAGGACGATGAGCATGGTGTCCGCGGGGTCCATGCCGGTCACGAACATCACGAGCGTGAAAACCGCGAGGAGCACGAAGGCGGCGAAGGCGGGGAACTCGAAGAGCGGCAGCGGCGCCGTCTCGGTGAGCGCGGAGAGGTACACGGAGTGCTTCGCAAGGAGCTCGATCGGGGACAAAAACCTCCGCCATGAAATCGGGTTGCAGGAGAACGCGATGCACGAGGCGGCGAGGATCAGGGCGAGGAGCCCCAGGTCGCCCGGGCGGGGGCGGCGCCACCCGTTCTTCTCCGCCTGGACGGGGAGGGCCGCGCGCGCGATCCCGCCGACGAGATGGATCGCGAGGATGGCGAGGCCGACGAAGGCGAGCGGGTGGAGGTTCACCCAGGCGAGCATGAGCAGCGGGAAGAAGCAGAGCGGCCGTTTCCTCCCCTCCCAGAACTCCTCGATGAGCAGCAGGAGGATCGCCATGAAGAGCCAGCTCAGGAGCTCGGGCCTGAACGCGAGCCGCACCCGGCAGGCGAGGGCCGCGAGGAGCACCACGCCGAGGGAGAGGTACCGGTTGCCGGATCTCTTCACGGAAAGAAGGTAGAGGACGAAGAAGGTAGCCGTGAAGAGGGCGGATTTCACCAGCGTCATCAGCTCCGCCCCGCCGGCCCTGTGCACGAGGTAGACGAGAATCCCGAAGAGCCACTCCTTGTTGTCCCAGGAGGCGCCGGTGAAGGAGAAGACGTCATGGGCGGGGAAAGAGCGCGTCGACAGCAGGTACTTCCCCACGGCGAGGTGCCACCAGATGTCGAGCCCCAGCACGCGTGTCACCGAGGCGCAGAAGATCGCCGCCATCAGCAGGACGAGGAGAACGTGGTGCAGCGAGAACCTCCATTCCAGCGTGCGCCCCGTTTCCATCAGCGCGCCTCCAAAGGGGGTTGTGGACGGAACAGTTCCGCGTGGTGATGCTGGCTCACGATGTCCTTGAGCCTCAGCCGGAACTGCCGAATCTTCTTCAGCCCCGTTGTGTGGGCCGCGTACTTGGCCATCACCCCGAGGGTCTTTATCCCGTACCTCAGGCTCACGAGGAAATTCACCGAGGAGGCCTCCGCGAAGTAGCGGGCGGGCACGGGGACCTCGGAGATCCTGAACCCGTACGCGAGGGCCTGCGCGATCATCTCGGAGTCGAAGACGAAGTCGTTGGAGTTGAGGAGAAAGGGGACCGTCTCAAGGAGCTCGCGGCGATAGGCCCGGAACCCCGTGTGGAGATCGGTGAACCTCTGGCGGTAGATGACGCACTGAACGACGGTCAGCATCCGGTTGAAGACGATCTTGTAGATCGGCATGCCCCCCTCGCGCGCCTTGCCGTCCATGATCCTCGACCCCAGCACCATGTCGCTGCGCCCCTCGATGATCGGGGCCAGCATCTGGGGAATGAGCCGGGAGTCGTACTGGTAATCCGGGTGGAGCATGACGACGATATCGGAGCCGTCCTTGAGCGCCTCGATGTAGCAGGTCTTCTGGTTCCCGCCGTAGCCCATGTTCTGTATATGGACCACGACCCTGACGCCGAGGCGCCGGGCGATCTCGACGGTTTCGTCACGGCTCACGTCATCGACCAGGATGATCCCCTGGACCAGGTCCCTCGGGATATCGGCGTAGGTCTTTTCCAGCGTCCTGGCGGCATTGTATGCCGGCATCACGACGGTTACCCGCGGCTTCCCGCTCCGCTTTTCCATTGCATCCATCCCCCGCTATGGCCGCATGGTGCTCGATCCGGGCACGAAGCGCCCTTATTTCCGCACCCTCGCGATCTTGTCCTTGTCGTCCTTCAGCTTCTCGGCGTCGATCGGCTTGTAGACGTACATCAGCCTCCCATTCTTCATAAGGAGGAGGTCGACCTTCTCCCCCATCCAGGAGACCGCGCCCGCCCTCTGCTCCTCCGCGCCCGCCCCGTGCTTTTCGGAGAGGGCCCGGTTGATCCTGTCGAAGTTTCCCGCCCCCCGGAACTCGACCATCACCAGGTAGAACCTGCCCTTATAGAACCCGTACTGGACCTTCGAGAGGGCCGCGCCGCCGAGGTCCGCGTCTTCCTTCAATTTCCGGTAGAGCCGCATCCCGGCCGTCTGGTGCATGAAATCGCTCATCCGGTCCTCTGCCATCCCCGCCGGCAGCTTCCCCACCTCCGTTCCCCACGCGAGTCCCCCGAACCCGTCCGGCTCGTTTTTGAGCGGCGCCGGGTGTTTCTGCGGCCCGGTCTTCCCGCACCCCGCCGCAATCATCCCGCAGGCGATGACCGCCGCCAAGATTCCCGCCCTCATCCCGTCCTCCATGGTGCGCTGTGCCATGCCCGCGGGGCCTCCCGCCCATCCATAAATCCTGAAAATCGCGGTTCGCCGTCAACCGCGCGTACCCCGCGCGGAACTCCGCTCGTCGTCGTACGCTTCTCCGTTCCTCACGACCGGGATTAGAGATCAGTGGTCGGCTCCTGGTTCTGTATCTCCTCCTGCCCCTGGGTTTCCTGAGCTATCTCTCCCTCGACCATGGGCATGTACGCGCCGGCGGCCTGTTCCAACTTCTTGCCCTGCCGCCGGGCTATCTTCTCCTGCGCCTTCTGCTTGCGCTTGAGTTCCTTCTGCCTCTTCATATAGCTTTCTGGACCGCGCTTTCCCATGGCACTCCTCCATTCCCGGATAGTTACACGACGGATTCCCCGTAAAGATCAAGTCCCTGTGCGTGAAGATTACCACGATATCGGGATCGGGGCTACAGTTATGCGTTCGTCCCAGTACGTGGGGTGCTCCCACATTATCCCCCTCCCCCCTTGAGGGGGAGGGTCGGCTCGCCTGCCGAAGCCTCGGCGCAGGCAGGGGGGGGTGAAAACACCCACCGTACGTGACCCCGTACGCGTCCCGCCCCGGCGGCGGAATCAGTCGCCGGTGCGATGCTCCTCTTCGCGCACGAGGAGAAGCTCATCGATCTCTTTTTTACCGACCGAATACAGGGCGTCGATGAACGCGACAAAGAAGCTGCCGGGCCTGGCGCTGACCCTTTCCGCCATTTCGCCGCAGAGCCCATAGAGGGCGGCGGCCGCGGTTGAGGCATGGAGGAGTTCACCGCCGGCAACGGCGCAGAACGCGGCGGTCACGGCTGAAAGCCCGCACCCGAGCCCCGTGACCCGCGCCATTATCGGCCGACCGTTTTCAACGCGGAATGTCCGCCTGCCGTCGGTGATGAAATCTTTTTCGCCGGAGATCACGATGATGCAGTTTTTTTTCAGGGCCATCTCCCCGGCGGCGCGGATGACATCCGCGGATACCGGGAGGGAAGAATCGACTCCCCTCGTCCCGGCTCCGTCGGAAGCGAGCGAGAATACCTCCGACGCATTGCCCCGGAGAACGGAAATACTCGCCTCGCTCATGATCGCGCGCACCGCCTCGGATCGAAGCGAAGTCGCCCCCGCGCCGACCGGATCGAGGATTACCGGTATCCCCTTCCTGTTGGCGGCTTGCGCCGCGCAGATCATTGAGCCGACCCAGTCCTTCTGCAGTGTCCCTATATTCAGAACCAGGGCGTCCGCGAGTGAGGTCATCTCCCCGACCTCGTCGCGGCTGTGCGCCATCACCGGAGAGGCGCCCACCGCCAGGAGTATATTGGCGGACGAATTCATCGCCACGAAATTGGTGATGTTGTGAATGAGCGGAGAGCCCTTCCGTATCCTGCACACAAGCTCGTACGTAAACGCTTTGATATTCATGGGTCAGCGAGTCTCCTCGCGCGCCAGGGTCGGGTCGATGCGCGGGAGAGGAGATTCCCGACCGACTGAAAGTCGACCGTGCATTTCTTGATCAACCCTTCCCCGAGGAGTCCATCCCTTGAATCTTCAGAGCGCATCCTCTCCCCCTGCGACCAAGATCCTCGGTTTGTTCAGGAGGTCCGTGATAAACCCCCGGTGCGATCTCTTTTTCTGCCGGTATTCCTGCTCGGAATATATGGTGACATTGATCTCTCTTCTCAATGCGCGTTCCAGGCTACCCATCCGTGCATGCACCTCCGGCCCGTCGGGATCGCCGATGATCATGAGGTCAATATCGCTTCCGGAGTTCTCACCGCCGGACGCAAAAGAACCGTATATGAAGGCGGCAGAGACGCCGGGCAGTGCCTGTAGCGCTTTCCTGATCGCCCCTTCGACACCGATGGTTTTTGAGACAATGGATTTGAGCTCCGGGAATAGATGATGTGTGCAGTTCAGCTCGTAATACAACAGATTCCCTTCCCTCCTTGTCTGGAAGAGACCTTCGCGCTGGAACCTGAGGAGTTCACGGCGGATACTGCCCGCCGAGTATCCGAGCATGCGTTGGATCTGACGCAGGTAATAGTGGCGGCCCGGGTTGGTAAAAAACAACGCCAGCAAATCCCGCCGGATTCTCGACTTTGATAGGCATAGATCAATCATCGTTGTGTACTCCATTTTGAGTACAATTGTACTCATTCTCGAGCACAATTCAACGGAAATGTACAAGGTCGGTCAGGAAAAGAAATCGGCACCGCCCCCATCCCCGCCATCATCTCTCGCCGCGGGGGCGCGGGGCACTTCTGTCGATAGTAGAGAGGCTGGATCTTGATTATTATTTACGGGCTATTCCTTGGCCCCAGGAGCCCGCGTGAGAAGTTCCACCACTTCGACGTGACCTTTCTCCGAGGCAAGTGCCAATGCTGTCTTGCCGTCCTTTCGCTTAGCGTTCATGTCTGCCTTGGCCGCCAATAGCGCCCGCACCACTCCGACGTGGCCGTTGGACGACGCATCCATCAACGCCGTGACGCCGTCCTTGTTCTTGAGATTCACATCCGCCTTGGCCGCCAATAGCGCGCGCACCACCTCGACGTGGCCGTTGGACGACGCCTCCATCAACGCCGTGTAGCC
>JBAXOY010000132.1:0-5803 GCA_037133055.1 Chlamydiota bacterium | reverse complement strand
CGCGGATGCTTCCCCGGCGCATGACTTCACCGCGAACATCAGGTAGCCAAGCACGAGCGCGAGGAACAGGATTAACGAATAGGGCGCGGCGGCGGCGAGGGCTATGCGCAGCGCCCCGATAATGAGGGCCGGGGTCATCGCGACGGCCGTGATCCGGTACACCGCCCCGAATGACAGCCGGGCGTGCATGGCCTTCGCAAGGAGAAGCCCCGCAAGCGAAAAGATCAGCACCTGGGCCATGCGATAGACCAGCACCATTGCCACGGAACACAGGTAGAGGACCGCAGCGCCGTAGTTCTCGATCCACCCAAGCATGCGGGTTATGCGTTCGCGCGTGACCACGAGATTAATATTCTTCGAGTAGGTGACGGTTCGGGTCTCGTACTCGTTCCTCTTCACGGACACCCGTGTCGCGGTGAAAAGCGCCACGGCCGTGGTGCCGTTCAATGCCGTCGTGGTCCCGGTCGTGTCGATGACCGCGAGGAGTTCTCCGCTCTTCGGGTCCATGATCTGATACGGCCTGTTCTCCTCCGTGGTAAGGGTTCCGTTGTTGAACGTCATCCTCGGGACCTGCGCGACGAGGGGAGGGCCTTCCTTGCGCACGAATTCCGCGGTGCCGCGCTGGAATATCACGGCGTTGGGTATCTGCGTGAGCGCGACGAGGATCAGGAGATACAGGATGCACGTACCCCGCCAGGCGTATGCCACGTCCCGGTAGATATTCGGGGAAAAGAACGACATGACGAGGGGGTGGAGCGTCGAATAGCGTTTCATGCGATTTTCTCCTCCGGGATGAGGCCCAAAAGCGAGATTATACGGCATTTCGCGCGGCCCTTCCAGCCTATTCCCGGAGACCAAGGCGCCGGAGGAAGGGGCGGTCAGGTATTCCTGCTGTCATAGGCCCAGTGCAGAAGCGCCTGTCTCTGCCTGCGCCGGCAGTTCAGGTCGCCCTTCGGGCAGTTTCTCCTGATCTGGGCGATGTGCCGCTGCATGGCCTTCCACCTTTTGATCTGGCGTGCATCATCGGGGCACCGCCTGCCCATGTAGTACCGGCAGTACCACTGAAACCAGCCCCGGGGGTCTTCGTGGTAGATCCAGCCCTTTTCTTTCCAGTAGCTCAACGGCTTTGACGCGTTCACCCCAAAGCAGTTCAGAGAGGGATCGTGAAACTCGTGGCAAAGCTTTGCCCTCTTGAACCAGTCAGCGGGGAACTCCCGCGTGCAGTCCGTCATGTACTTACCCCCGAACACCCCGAGCGAGAGCATCTGTTTCGGCGTCAGCTCGGGCTTGAAATCGGGATGAAAATTTTTGCCCATCGGCTCGGTCAGGGCATACCGGTAGCCTCTCTGCATCAGGTCGTTGACGACTATTTCTCCGTGTTCCATTCTGACTCCCTGAGCTCGGGTTGAGCTTGAGACGACAATGCGGGGATGGATACGCGCATAACCGGCTAATTTGGGAAGGATTGATTTCAACGTTCGTGAAGCGGTAAAAGCGTCATTTCTGCATGTCCTCTTCATCAAGATGGAATTTATGCAGCATCCGATGGGTTATCGGGGCAAGGACGATCCCCATCACCGCGATAAACACCAGCCCGCTGAAAAGCGCATATCCGGAAGCGAACATCTTCGCCCCATTCGTCGCGAGCGGATTGACGGGCCCCATCCCCCCGAGGATCATGGACGCCTCCAAAAGAGAATCGACCCATCCGAATCCGGCCAGCCAGTGATAGCCGGCAATGCCGATGAACAACGCGCCTGCAGCCAGGATGACCGCCATAACAACAGACGCGGCCATCCTTCTGATAAAGATCGATACCGGAGCCAGTTTTTCATGTCTTCGTTCAAACATCGCAGCCTCCCATCACGGTGTCCACAGTCAGTAGCGAGATGCGCTGTCCCGCGTCGCATCAAAGGCTTGGTCCGCCCCGCATTTCTTCTACGAATTTACCAGGTGGCACAATACGTATTCCATTCCACTCCTTTAGGGCAAGGAGATGCTTGTCGCCTGAGACGATCAGGTCTGCCGAGGCGGCATCCGCCGCCTCAAGGACGATATTGTCGTCAGGATCGTCCACGATGGCGCCGACGTGGCGCGAGGGGTGGACGATCTCGAACGTGTCACGGAACAACGCTACGACGCCGGATACTACACTGGATCGGAGACCGAACTTCGGACGCAGCAGAACCTCCTCGACTTCCCGCAGCAGGGCAGGCGATGTGTAGTTGGTCACATCCCCGCGGGACACCATGGTCAGAATCCGGCGGGGATGCCCCTTAAAGAGGATGCCGGACACCAGGATAT
This sequence comes from Chlamydiota bacterium, assembly GCA_037133055.1. GTDB lineage: Bacteria > Auribacterota > Tritonobacteria > UBA1439 > UBA1439 > UBA1439. The sequence continues at coordinate 3,499 of JBAXOY010000132.1, read as the reverse complement.
TCGTGTCACAGACGATCCTCATACGGTCTTCCGTGAGCCCCTGCGCACAGTCCTGATCTCCCTCGCCACGTCCGTCTCGGCCAGCCCACGGCGGTCGGCCTGACGGTCGCCCAGGGCGAACACGTCATTCCATTGTTTCTGGCGGCGGACGTAGAGCCTGGCGGCCTCTCGGAGCAGTTCAGAGCGCGAACGCGACTCGCGTCTCGCCTCCGCATCGATTTGGTTCAGGAGGGAATCCTGGAACGATATATTCACCGTGACATTACCCATGGGGTCGCCTCACTTTCTGCCTGTAATATACAAGGCTTGTATGTCATCTGTCAAGCTGTCCAGAGGGAACCGTGCGATGAGCTCGGGCAGGGGGCAGCGCAGGCATCCGGTCTTGTCCTTCGCGCAAAAATGCCGGTGCAGGTGAAGCATCCCCTGCTGGGCGGCCATGCCCCAGCGGCGCGGGAACGGCGCTCCACCTCCGACAAGTCGCGTTATCATCGTCTTAACGCGCGAATCGGGCTCGACCGCGGGGAGAACTCCGAAGATGGCGTGTGCGGCATCCCGTCTCCCCTTGCTGCAGAGAACAGGGAGCAGCACGTTTGCGATGATCTTGATCCGATGCTCCCGCCCGATAAGGGAGAGGGATGAGCGGAGCTTCACGCCGCCCCAGGCGCATCGCGCATCCCAGTAGGAACCGGAGCCGTCGCTGAGAAGATCTTCCATCCGCGTTTCCAGCACCCGGGAATCCCCTCCCGCACATCCGCTCATCATTTCCCTCCACAAGCCCTTGGCCACGCACCGGGCGAACAGGACACTGATGCCGGCGATTCTTCGCGGCGGAGAGTTTGCGGGCCTCTGGGCCGCCCCATGCCATATTCCCGGCGGCAATTCATCGAGCCCGTGTGCGATCTTGAGCGCCTCCCATGTCCGCGCCGTCCGCCGCCACGCGCGCACCGAATCGGCGTCCCACCCCTGCGATGTCGTCGCGGGGATGAGGCCCGCGGCCCCGAGAAGCGCCGCTTCAATAGCCGCTTGACGCTGCCGCTCAGGTGCCTGCCGCGCGATCAGGCGCAGCGTCTTCCACGGAAGGCATCGTGCAAGCCGGATAAACGCTCCCTTGCGGGCGGAGTAGCCCAGCGTTTCGAGGATGAGCCGGTAGAGCGCCTGCTCGCCTCCGTGCCGGCACGCGAGTGCCCCGGCGCAAACGGCTTTCTCATGGAGTCTCGCCTTGCCCGCCGAGCGCAGGAACCGGGCGAGCCGCTCCCCTCCCCCACTCCGCGCCGCCGCGCCGCACCGCCCGCGCGCACCCCCGGCATGGTAAGGGTACCTGCGCGGATCGATCGCGCGCGCCGCGTTACCGATACCCCGGCGGGTCTGGCCCCGGAGACATATCTCGGTCACCGGCCCGCCGGAATAGTTCGTGCATCGGTCGCCGTTACGGTCGTCGAGAAGGAACACATGGAGACGCACGCCGCCGAACGCGGGGTCGCGGCGATGCGCGTGGCTCTGCCAGTCGTGCCGCCGCCGGTGCACCTCCACATCGCCGCACACCGTCCCGCGCCGCCCGAGCCTGAACACCCCGCCGAGAAAGTCAGGGCCGCGTCCGGTGTTCCATGTTCCCGGGGAGACGATCCGGATATGTCCGCCATCCCGCGAGCGGACACCCTTCTTGAGGAAGTGACGCTGGTCGTACCAGAGGCAGCGGACGTACTTCTCCGGGATTATGGCTCCGTGGAGGAGACGCTCCCCCGCTAGGGACGCGCGTGTGCTCATGGTTTCTGCTTTCAACCTTCCACCTTGAGCTTTCAACTGTAGTCTCACCCCCACCCTTTCCCTCCCCCATCACAGCGGGAGGGAAAAAACGATTCACTCTGTGGATGGAAACGCATCGCGTCCTCCACTCATGCCGGTCGCGGGCAACTCCATCCGGCAGACCGCGACGAGTATCGGGAGGGATTCCACATCCTTGTCGAGGACCGGGAAATCATCGGGGGAACAGTAGCCCGGCCGCTCACCCCAGCGGAGATACACGTATGCTGCGCGGAGCCTGTTCAGGACCACCCCCCGCGGGTCGATCCGACGCTTGATCGGGTAGAATACCTTGTTGAGCGGATTGCAATCGAGGAGCGCGTCACGGGTACGCTGCGCCTGTCCGAGGAGCGCAACCTCGGTGAAGAAGGGCGCGAGAAGCGCCTCCAGTTCCGCCGCGTCGTACTCGCGCACGTGGTAGTCAAGCCACGTCCCCCGCGGACTGTACACGGGCCGGTTCGGTGTCGAGAAGATCGCCATCCCCCCCGGCGCGAGAACCCGCTTCATCCCGGCAAGAAGGCGGGCCGGGTCGTGGAGGTGCTCGATGACCTCGAACGCGCTTACAACGTCGAAGCTCCCCGCGCGAAACGGGAGGGCGAGCGCGTCGCCCGCGACGGCGCGTATGCGCCATTGTCGGAACGAGGAAGAGAAGGAGACGAGAGTCTCGGAGGAGTAGTCGAGCCCGACGCAGTATCGAGCCGTCTCGGCGAGGAGGCGAGGGCCGGTGCCGGCGCCGCAGCCGATATCCAGGATACTTTTGCCCATGCAGAGAGGAACTGCGAACCGGTAGCGCGCGAGCGCGGCATGGATAACCGCAGGACGCGCCATGGCGGCAAACGAACGCTCGCCGGAATCACGCCGACGCCATCCGATCCTCCCTGTTTTCATCGTCCCCTCCGGCACCGCGCCCCGAGCCGGCGCGGGCGGCTATTGCAGGCGGAGGAAGTTCTCGATCAGGCGCATCCCCTCCCTGGTCAATATCGACTCTGGGTGAAACTGGACCCCCCAGACCGGGTGCTTCCGGTGCCTGAGGCCCATGATCTCGCCCTCCTCCGTCTCAGCCGTAATCTCGAGGCAGTCGGGAAGGGTGTCGCGCTTCACGATAAGCGAGTGGTACCGCGTCGCCTCGAACGGGTTGGGGAGCCCCGTGAACAGATCCTTCCCATCGTGGCGGATCATGGATGTCTTCCCGTGCATCAGGCGCTCCGCCCGCACGACCTCGCCCCCGAATACCTCGCCGACGCACTGGTGGCCCAGGCAGACCCCCAGGATGGGAACCTTCCCCGCGAACGCGGAGATGATCTCCTTCGACACCCCCGCCTCGCGGGGCGTGCAGGGGCCGGGTGAGATCACGATCCGGTCCGGCCTCAGGGCCCTGGCCTCCCCGACCGTGATCCGGTCGTTCCGGTACACGCGCGGGTCCTGCCCCAACTCGCCGAGGTACTGGACGAGGTTGTAGACGAACGAGTCGTAGTTGTCGATCATGAGAAGCATGGCGCACCTCACCCCAGTCCTTCCGCCATCGCGATCGCGCGCAGCATGGCGCGGGCCTTGTTCAGCGTCTCCTCGTACTCGCGCGCGGGCACCGAGTCCGCGACGATCCCCGCCCCCGCCTGCACGAACGCCCGCGTCCCCTTGATGAGTATCGTCCTGATGGTGATGCAGGAGTCGAGATTCCCCGTGAAGCCCAAATACCCCA
>JBAXOY010000131.1:0-5911 GCA_037133055.1 Chlamydiota bacterium | reverse complement strand
GAAGCTCTCCGCGGCCATCCTCGATGCGCGCCGGTCGCCGCGGGCGCTCATGAAACTCCCCTTCAGCATGCTTCGCATCGCCCTCGGAGGATAACCGCATCTCTATGAGCGCCCCTGTCGAAATCCGCACTCACGATGGGGCCCCGCTGCTCCCGGCACGGTCGCAAGGGGAATGCGTGCTATGAAACAAGGAGTCACCGCGCGGGTGGGATCAGGGGGGGCCGGTCCTGCATCGGCAAGACGGGTGGATCTATGTGTGGCGGGTTTCATACTCGCCTTTTTGATCATCGGTATTGCCACCTTGTCCGACTACGGCCTGACATGGGATGAGGCGCTCGGCAACATCTACTACGGCGAGCATTATCTTTTCTATTTTCTTACTTTTGATTCAAAGTACCTGCACTTCGACCGGGGCATCGAAAGACATCCCCCGGGGCTCGAGTTGTGCCCGCCGCAGTATCGCCCCGGCCCCCATGAATTTCCTCCCCTCGCCGACACCCTGTCCGCCGCGACCATGAACATTTTCTCGTACTCTATGCAGTGGCTGGATCCGGTCGATGGGTTCCACCTTTTTAAAGTCCTCATCTCGGCGGTGTTTCTCTGGGTCCTTTACCGGTTCATCGGTCCACGATTGGGCAAAAGCACCGCGGTCATGAGTGTGCTCTTTATGGGGACATTTCCGCGTTTCTGGGGGGATATGCATTTCAATCCCAAGGATATCCCCGAAATGATTGCGATTGCCCTGATGATCTTTGCCTACCTTGTCTGGTATACCACACGGCGTCTCACGTGGGCCATCGCCGCCGGACTGCTGGGCGGCGCCTCCCTCTCGATCAAGGCGAATGTGCTGTTCATCCCCTGTGTCCTCATGGTGGGGGTGTGGCGATGGTGGGACCGGCCCCGGCGTTGGTTTTCTCCGGGCAGGAGCGCATCCAGGTTTGTGATGGACCATCTGGTGATGGTGCTGAGCGCCGCGCTGTTCTTTGTATGTTCCTGGCCGTTCCTGTATTCCCATCCCGCGCGCGGCATCAGAGCGCATCTCGGCGTTATCGTGTCCCAGGGGGGACGGCATTTTGATTGGAGGAGCGGCTTTTCCTGGGCCCCGCCGCTGCACGCGGTTGCCACCATGCCAGAACTGATGCTGCTCTTCCTCTGTGTCGGCATGGTGTATATCACGAAGGACCTTCGCACAGGCGATGACCCCCTGCGACGCGTGCTGCCGGTGTGGCTGCTGATGCCGATCGCGCGGATCTCGTTGCCGGGTATGGTCAATTTCGACGGCATCAGGCACTTCATGGAGTATGTCCCCGCCGCGGCGATCATCGCGGGCTATGGAGCGGCATCGCTCGCGGGGTGTGTCGCAGGGGCCGGGCGGCGTCTCTTCGTGCCGGCGCAGGCGGCTATTGTCGCGCTGTTGTGCGTCAATATCGGCTGGATCGCGGTCGTCTATCATCCGTATGAACACCTGTATTACAACACGCTCATCGGCGGGCTCGGCGGGGCGCGCCGGGTATTCGGCGCCGACGAGGCCACCGATTACTGGGCGGTGAGCTACCGTCGGGCGGCCCGTTGGTTGAACGCTACTGCGCCGGCGGACGCCATCCTCCATGTCCCGGTCGCCCCGCACGTGGTGGAGGGGTTCGCGGGCCTTTGGCTGAGGCCCGATATACGGCTTGCGGATGCCGACACGGCACGAGATGCGCTCGCGGCCGGAGGAGAGGTGTACTGCATGTTTATCACGCGACCGGCGTTTTATGATGCATGCGCACGCTATTGCGTCGGCAATCTCGCGCCCGTGTACCGGATCGTTGTCAACGGGGTCCCGATCGTATACATATTCCGGATGCATGACCGGACATGCTCCTATGAATGACACTATCTCAAAAGGCGCGTCCGATGGGCTGGATTTCACGGGTGAATGCATGATGCCCGGGCAGTCCCTGGATGCCCGGATGGAACTCGAGCACTGGAACAGGTATCTGGCGTTTTATCCCCTTGCGCGGTCGGGCGCCGTACTGGATGCGGCGTGCGGGGAGGGGTATGGCATCCACCTGTTGTCAATGGCAGCCTCCCGCGCGACAGGCGTGGACCTATCCCTGCAGAACGTGAAACATGCGCGCGCGAGGTATGGCGCCGCGCGTCCCAATTTGGAATATTTCGTGGGGGATATCCGCGATCTCCCGATCAGGGAACACGTGTTCGACGTGGTGTTCAGTTTCGAGACCATCGAGCATCTGCACGATATCCCGCAGGCGCTGTCCCATTTCTCAAGGATTCTGAGGGGGAAAGGGATCGTCGTCCTGTCCACCCCGCTCCCCAGGGTGGATCCGGACACCGGAAAACCGTGTAATCCATATCACGTGCGCGAGCTGAACGATGACGAGCTCATGGATCATCTGGGCCGGTATTTCCCGCATGTCGCGCTGCTCGGGCAGAGCAGGGCGTTCCCCAGTGCGGTCCACCGGGGATTCGATCGCACGAGGGACGCCTTTGTAATCGCCCTCGCGTCCGATGATGAGCGCACCCTGCAGGAAGCGAAGGCGCTGATCCCGGATGGAGAGACCGTGTCCGTTCTCGAGCAGCTTTTCAGGCGACATCATGGAGAGAGGGAACAGTGCCTGCGGGAGCTCCTGAAGGCGAAGGAGTGGTTCCTGCAACAGATCGAAAATCACAAGGCCGCACTGGCGCTGCGGGACGAGGAAAATGGACGTCTGCAGGGTGAGGTCGCCCGGCTGCGCGACGACCTTGCCATGGAGCGGGAAAAGGCCCGGGCTGAGACGGCGGCAGTGCGACAGGAGCTCAGCGTGAAAAACAACGAGCTGGATTCCATCCACCACTCGAAGTGGTGGAAAGTCGCCCATGCAGTACGCAGGGCGCGCCACTTGTTCGGCGCGCTCATCAGACTCCCCCTCAGGGTGGTCCGGTCCATAGTGAGGCGCCCCATATGAAAATCGCGATCGTGTATGACCGGTTGCTGCGTCCGGACACCACGGGGACGCACGTCGAGGAGGCGCTCAGGGAGCTCGGACACCAGGTGGCGTACTTTGCACCCCTTGCCTCCGTGTCAGGCGGGAAAATCGTGACGAACGATATGGCGGCGCTCGGCAGCGGCTTCGATCTGTACCTCCAGGTCGACGATGATATCGGATACCCAGGGCCGGTGCAGTATCATCCGAGCGCGTACTGGTGCGTGGACACCCATCGGATGAACCAGATGGCGGGGGGATGGTCGCGGCTCAGGAAGGCGGAGGGGTTTGACTACGTCTTCACCGCACAGAGAGACGGCGTCGACATATTCAGGAACGCCGGGTATGGGGGCGCGACGTGGCTGCCCCTCGCATGCAACCCGAAGATCCATCGCAGGATCGCGGGGCTTCCCACGCTGTACAAGTGGTGCTTTGTCGGCAGCATGACGCCGCAGCGCCGGGCTCTGACGGATGCGCTGCGCGCGCGCTGGCTCAACTGCTTTGTGGGCACGCTGTTCGGGGAGGCGATGACCAGGATGTATACTCAGAGCAGGATCATCCTGAACCGTTCGGTCGGGAACGATATCAACATGCGCGTGTTTGAGGCGATGGCATGCGGGGGGCTGCTCATCACCAACAGGGTCGGCAACGGAGAGGAGCTGCTTTTCGACGATTCCCTCCTGGCGTATGGAAGCGTCGATGAGCTCACGGCTCTTTTCGAGCATTATCTGCGGGATGACGCGGCCAGAGAGTCCGTCGCCGCACGGCAGCACGCGCTCGTGCACGAGCGCCATTCCTACCGGCGAAGAATGGAGGAAATGCTCGGCCATATTTTTGCGGGGAAGGCACACGAGGGAGCGGTCGTCCCGGAACGGCTGCATGCATCACACGACGGAGCGAGCCCGTCCCCATCATGAGAATAGGACTGTATACGCCATACCCGAGCATGGTGGACTGGTACCCCGAGCTCCTGTGCAGGGTGTGCCGCGAGCTGGGGCATGACAGTCACACGGCCACTGCGCTCGACGCCTGCGCCGATGACGATAGTACCTTTCTGATGCCGTTCAACAACTATCTGCGGGAAGATGAGTGCGCGCGACTCAGGGACGTATGCAGATATCCCGTCCTGGTGCAGACGGAGCAGATCCATCGCAATCTCGCATACCTCGACCGCTTTGTATACCACCAGCGCTACGTCGATGCAGTGGTCGAGACGCTGCCGGAACTCATGGGCTTTACGGCGGGCAAGACGGATAAGCCGGTCGTGGAGATGAGCATGGGGTATCATGAGAGCATGCGCCGCTCTACCGAGCATGTCGCCGAGCCGATTCCCTGGGATCTGTTCTGCCTCGATTCGATGACCGCGCAACGAGCGCCCTACTTCGATGCGCTCGATCTGAACGGCATCCGCTATTACCGGGGGCGCGTATTCGATTGTGATCGGATCGCCTATTTTGCGAGAAAGTCAAAAATATGTCTCACCACGCACGCCTTTGGCCCGAGTACGGCGCTGGCGAACCCGAAGGTCATAGGCCACTTCATCAGCAACAGCGGTTTTGTGATCGCCCAGCGGTCGGATTATCCATATTTGAAAGAGGGCCGGCACATTATATACTACGACGATCCGAAAGGGATGATCGAGCGGGTCACGCACTATCTTGCGCACCAGAATGAGGCTGGGCAGACGGCCGATCGGGCGCTTGCGCATATACGGGAGACGATGAAGATGGAGGCCAATGTTCGCGCCTGCCTCGATGCGATTCGCGCGGCAGAAGGGCGTGTCCCCGTTCGCAATCCCGGGAAAACGGTTGTACCGGCTCCCCCCTCCGCGCCCTCCCCGCACACTGCACCCGTTCCCGTCCCCCCTGCAGGGCCCCCCGGACAGCCGAGGGTTTCAGTGGTCATCCCGTGCCACAACCTGGGGCATTATCTTGACGAGACGGTCGACAGCGTCCTGTGCCAGACGCTGCAGGATTTCGAGATTATCATCGTGGATGACGGTTCCACGGACGAATACACCAGGAAACTCCTCTCCGCATATGCCAAGCCGCGAACCACAGTGATAACGATCGGGAACAAGGGGCCCTCGGGGGCGCGGAATGAGGGGGTCAGGCGGGCGCGCGCGCCATTCGTGCTGTGTTTGGACGCCGACGATGTCCTCGATCCCTCCTGCCTTGAAAAATGCTGCCGGGTGCTGGAGGAACAGCGTGAGGTGGGGGTGGCGAGCTTCTGGTACCGCGCCTTTGGCGAGAAAGAGTGGGAGTACACGCCTGCGTCGTGCGCGCTCAACGACATCCTGGTCGAGAACAGGCTGTGCGGCAACTCCATGTTCAGGAGGCGCGCGTGGGAGGAAGTGGGAGGATATGACGAGAGTTTTAGGAGCGGGTATGAGGACTGGGAGTTCTGGATTGCGGTGCTCGGCAGGGGATACAGGGCGCATATCATCCAGGAGATCCTGTTCAACTATCGCATCAGGCATGATTCGAGGGATGCCCGGAATGCTCCATCGCAGATACGCAGCGGATCCATGGAGAAGATCATCACCAAGCACGCCGATCTTTTCAAGACGCACGCGAGCGAGGTGCTGCTCGGCAAGGAAAAGATATACGCGGCGACGCTCGAGTATCAACGGGAACTGTTGAAAGCTCAGGAGTGGTACAAGACGCGCGACCGGGAGCACGAGTGCTATGCCAGGGAGATGGAAGAGGCAAAGCAATGGTATCTATCCCAACTGGAACAGCACCGGCAAGAGATTGAACGCACCCGCGCGCGCTGCGAGGACACGGCGCGCGAACTCTCGCGCAGCCGTGCGCAGATCGCGGATCAACAGCACCGCATCAATGTGCGCGAGCATGAATTGAGGGCGGTCTTTTCCTCGAAGGCATGGAAGCTCGGCTGCGCCGTCCGCGATGCGAGGCATTCAATCCGGGCAGCCTTGCTGCTGC
>JBAXOY010000130.1:0-6081 GCA_037133055.1 Chlamydiota bacterium | reverse complement strand
GTCTCGGCTTCACGGTCGATTCGGGGGTGATGCGGATGAAGAAGGGCGCGATCCACACAATCGGGGTCAGACCTCTACTATACACTAAAAGCTATTGTCCCGCTGCTCGGAAGGAATATGGCATAACGTGTAACGATCGCACATAGAGGCCGGGGAAGGCAGTGTATGAGGACATTGGAGAAGATTCGGTCGGGGGATTTCAATATTCCCATGATGGTGTCCTTGCCTAATGAATGAGTGTAGTACATCCAAATGAGTGTAGGAATGAGTGTAGTCGGCCGATGTACGGCGTAACCCCGATGATGCTGGATTCCCGCTTTCTCGGGAATGAAGATGGAAGGCCTCACTTACAATTGGTGCTTTCACCCCCCACCCCGACCCTCCCCCTCAAGGGGGGAGGGGGAAAGGATATGCGGAATGAATCAGGGGCAGCGGAACCGAATCAGCGTCAGACCACAACAGTACACTGAATGTTATTATCCTGCTTCGCGGGGGAGGAATTCAGCCCAGCATAGAATGATCGTACATAGAAGCAGGAGGACTCAAGGTTAATGACTCTTTACGACGAGCTAAAAGGTCTTCTTGCCTCCCTGCGCGCACACGAAATCCCCTATGCCCTCTGCGGAGGCCTTGCCCTTGCCGTCCATGGGATTCCCCGTTCCACGATCGATATCGATCTACTGGTGGAGAAGAAGATGCTGGAGAAAGTCAGGAATCTCGCGCACCGTCTCGGCTTCACGGTCGATTCGGGGGTGATGCGGATGAAGAAGGGCGCGATCCAGATTCACTGACTCGTAAAACCGGATCCGCGCGCCCATGATGTCCTCATTCTTGACCTCATCCTCGTCACCCCGAAAATCCGCGACGCATGGGATACGCGGGAGAACAGAGACTCAGAGTTCGGGCCAATCTCCGTGGTCTCTAAGAAAGGCCTGATCACATTGAAGGCATTTCGGGACAGTGGACGCGACCGCGAGGAGATCAGGGCGCTGGGAGGGAAGCATGTTGAACCATGATATGTCCCCCAAAGCGATCAGCGCGCGCCTGAAGCGCGTGAGCGAGCTGCGGAGGGTGTGCCTCGCTCTCGGCAGGGCCAAAACCGCCAAGCCCGTCTCCGTGCGCCGCGCCGGGAGCGTTCATGATGGGGCTCAACCCTATCGCTCGAAGAAGGCGTTACCAGAAGACGAAGTATCCCGCAAGAAAAGATAGATCCTTATCTTTTCTGGTTCTCCTCCATCTCGTGCAGGTTGTTCTTATTAGTCTCTCCCCCCCTCAAGGGGGGGGAGTGGGGAAATGGCTTGATCATGATCGAGAATGTTAAAAAGGCGCTGAGAAAGTACTGGGGTTACGAGGGTTTTTTACCGCTCCAGGAGCGGGCCATGGGGTGCGTCGTCGCGGGCCGCGACTGCATTGTCGTCCTGCCCACGGGGGGCGGGAAATCGCTCTGTTTCCAGGCCCCGGCGGTGACGATGCCGGGGCTGGCTGTCGTGATCTCTCCGCTGATATCCCTGATGAAGGACCAGGTTGACGCGCTGACGGAATGCGGAGTGCCCGCGGCGCGCATTGACAGCACCCAAACATTCAAGGAGCGGGGCGCCGTTTTGGACCGGATTGACAAAAAGGCTCTCAAGCTGCTCTACCTGTCGCCGGAGCGGATCTTCGCGGACGGCTTTATCGAATTTCTCCAACGGAGCGGGCTCTCTTTTTTTGCCGTCGATGAAGCCCATTGCGTGAGCATGTGGGGGCATGACTTCCGGCCGGAGTACCGAAAGCTGGGGCTGCTGAAGGATGCGTTCCCGGGCGTCACCATCCACGCCTACACCGCCACGGCCACCGAGCCGGTGCGCCGGGACATTGCCCGATATTTGCGTCTGAAAAATCCCGAAGAGCTGATCGGCTCGATGGATCGACCGAATCTCGTGTACAAGGCCGAGAGGCGCACGGACAAACTCACACAGCTCTGCACGGTGCTGGATCGCCACAAGGGGGAATCGGGCATCGTGTACTGTATCCGGCGCGCCGACGTTGATGAGGTATGCGCAAAGCTGGCCGAAAGGGGCTATCCCGCCATGCCCTACCATGCGGGCATGACGGATGATGACCGGAAAGAAAGCCAGAATGCCTTCATCGAAGAGAGGGTCAACATAATTGTCGCCACCATTGCGTTCGGCATGGGCATCGACAAGTCGAACGTGAGATACGTGATCCATGCCGGAATGCCGAAGTCAATCGAACACTACCAGCAGGAGAGCGGGCGGGCGGGTCGCGACGGACTCGAAGCCGAGTGCTGCCTGTTCTATTCGGGCGGCGACTACGGAATCTGGAAAAGCATTCTGGGAAATACGGAGCCGGAGGCAAAGGAGATTGCCCTCCGCAAGTTGAACGACATCTACCACTACTGCGCCGGAGTGGTGTGCAGGCACAGGGCGATTCTGAACTATTTCGGCCAGGACCTTGAAAGAGATACCTGCGCCGCCTGCGATGTATGTCTTGGCGACCTGGATTGCATGGAGGAATCGCTGACAATCAGCCAAAAGATCCTTTCCTGTATCGTGCGTCTCGAAGAGCGGTTTGGCGGTGACTACACGGCCTCCGTTCTGATCGGCTCACGTGATCAGCGAATCCTGGGGAATGGGCATGAAACGCTGAGCACCTACGGCATCCTGTCCGAATTTACGCAGCGCGTCGTGCGCGAATGGATCGAGCAGCTCGCGGCGCAGGGGTGCATTCAAAAGACCGGTGAATACAACGTCCTTAAGGTTATCGGGAAAGGATGGCGCGTGCTGAAGGGGAAAGACATTCCCCGTCTGCTCAAGCCCGTGAAGAGCCGCCCCAGGATATCCAGGGCCGCGAAAGATTCGTGGGGGGGCGTGGATAGGGGGTTGTTCGAGGTGTTGCGCTCGTTGCGGAGGGATATCGCGCACAGGAAGGGTGTTCCGGCATACATCGTTTTCGGCGACGCAACGCTCCGGGACATGGCTCGCCGAAGACCCTCCACGCCCAGGGAATTTTTGCAGGTCAATGGAGTGGGGGAGAAAAAGTGCAAGGAGTTTGGTCCCGCTTTCCTGGCCGCCATCAAGCTGCAAAATCAGGCCTCCGCCACTGATTGAGAATTTTGTTCCCGATCTTTAAAAGAATCGGGGGCGGACCTTTACTATGCGATACTGAAAATCATCGTCCCGTACATACTGGGGCGTGATGCAGGGAGGAACGCACCCTTAAGGGTGCGCTATAAGGAGGGGATAAAAAGGATCCGAGGGGTGACGCTCAGGCGGCCGTGGTAACCTTGACGGCCGTGGTAGCCTTTCCGGCCTTGACGACCTTGCCGGCCTTGAGGCAGCCCGTGCAGATGAGCATGCGCTTCGTCTTTCCGTTCACGACGGCGCGGATGCTCTGGAGGTTGGGCATGAAGCGCCGCTTGGCCACGCCGGTGATGCGCCGGCCCACGCCGCCCTTCTTCTTCGCAAGACCTCGCCGCTTGTATTTCCTGCCCGCCACCGGGTGCTTTCCGCAGACCGCGCATACTCTCGCCATCGGGTAACTCCTTTATTTTCGAGGTGTAAGCCCCGGATAATAGACGCATCGGGGCTTTTGTGCAATACTTTTCTCGCCAGTGAGGCCGTATAGACGACCCCCCTCCCCAACCCTTTCCCTCAAGGGGGGAGGGGGGAGCACAGTTGAAAGTTCAAGGTTGAGAGTCGGAACTGAATAGAGCTGAATCCCGGCTGCAGGTTACCTCTGCGAAAGCAGAGGCCGGGATGACAGGATAGAGATTCGGGATGAAAGAGAAGATGAAAGACCTTTACGGGATGAAGGTGCAGTTCGTGAAGGGGGTGGGGCCCCGGAGGGCCGAACTCCTCGCCGCGCTCAACATCCGCAGCGTCATGGACCTGCTCCTCCACTTTCCCAGGCGCTATGACGACCGGAGGCAGATACGGCGCATCGCGCAGATCGAGGAAGGGATGGAGGAAACGGTGCAGGGCAGGGTCCTCACGATGGGGACGAAACGGTTAAAAAAGGGGCTCAATCTCTTTCAGCTCGCGGTGGGCGACGACACCGGCATCGTTTATGCCACGTGGTTCAACCAGCCGTTCATGGAGTCCCGCTTCTCGGTGGGGCAGGAGCTGATACTGACGGGCAAGGTCCAGCGGCGCCCCGAGCTCCAGATCCTCACCCCGGAGTTCGAGATCCTCGGGGGGGCGGGCGACGACCTCCTGAACACGGGGCGCATCGTCCCCGTGTACCCGTTGAGCGAGCATCTTGGCCAGCGGGCGCTCCGGGGGATGGTGCACGCGTGCCTCGAAAAGTGCGCCGATACGGTCCCCGAGATATTGCCCGCGGCGCTGAGGGATGAGCTCGGATTCTGCGCGATCTCCGCGGCGTTGCGGAACATCCACTTCCCGGGCACGCCGGCTGACCTCGAGGAGGCCCGGAGGCGCCTCGTCTTCGACGAGTTCCTCCCGATGATGCTCGCGATTCTCCTCAAGAAGCGGCAGCTCGCCGAGACGCCCGGCACCACGAAGGCGGCGGGAGACGGCCCGCTTCTCCGCGCGTTCCTCGCCTCGCTCCCGTTCGCGCTCACCGGGGCGCAGCAGCGCGTCATCGGGGAAATCCGCCTCGACATGGCAAAGCCCCACCCGATGAACCGGCTCCTCCAGGGCGATGTCGGCTCGGGCAAGACCGTCGTCGCGGCGGCGGCCCTCCTCGCCGCGCTCGACGCCGGGTACCAGGGCGTCCTCATGGCCCCCACGGAGATCCTTGCCGAGCAGCACTGGCGGACGCTCACCGCCCTCCTCGCCGCCGCGGGGATCGGGCCGCACCTCCTCATCGGGGAGATGGGCGCGGCGGAAAAGGCCGCGGTGCACGAGGCGATCCGCGGCGACGAGCCGGCGATCGTCGTCGGGACGCACGCGGTAATACAGCGCGAGGTGAGGTTCTCGCGCCTGGGGATCGTGATCGTAGACGAGCAGCATAAATTCGGGGTGGCGCAGCGCGCGCACCTGAAGGCCAAAGGGGACAATCCCGACTTCCTGGTGATGACCGCGACGCCGATCCCGCGGACCCTCGCCCTCACCCTCTACGGCGACCTTGACGTCTCGGTCCTCGACGAGATGCCCCCGGGGCGCGGGAAGACCACGACCCATCTTGTCCCTCCGGAGAAGATGGGGGACGCCTTCGCGTTCATCCGCGCCGAGGCGCTGAAGGGCGCCCAGGCGTACATCGTCTATCCGCTCATCGAGGAGAGCGAGAAGCTCCCGCTCGGCGACGCGACCGGCATGGCGGAGAAGCTGAAGCGCGAGCAGTTCCCTGATGTCGGGGTGGGACTGATACACGGGCGGATGCCACGGGACGAACGGAACGCGGTGATGGAGAACTTCCGCGCGGGCAGGATCGGGGTTCTCTTCGCGACGTCGGTGATCGAGGTGGGGCTCGACGTGCCGAGGGCCTGCATCATGCTGGTCGAGCACGCGGAGCGCTTCGGCCTCGCGCAGCTCCATCAGATGCGGGGGCGCATAGGGCGGGGAAAGGGGAGGTCGTATTTCCTGGTCTCGGGGGATTGCTCAACCGAAGATGCGAAGAAGAGATTGGAGGCCCTTGTCTCGACCCTGGACGGCTTCAGGATCGCGGAGATGGACCTTGCCCTGAGGGGGCCGGGCGAATTCTTCTCCGACCGGCAACACGGCGGGCCCGACCTGAGGCTCGCCGACCTCTCGCGGGACCAGGGGCTCCTGGACCTTGCACGCGAAACAGCGGGCCGGATTGCGGCGGAGGACCGGATGCTGAAGGCGGAGGCGCACGCGCCGCTGCGGGAGCTGCTGCTCAGGAACTACAAGGGGAAGTTCTTGCTCGGGGTGACAGCGTGACGGCGTGGGTGAGAAGGGTGTGAAGGGTGGGAAGGGTGTGAAGGGTGGGAAGGGTGGGAAGGGTGGGAGGGGTGGGGAGGGGGAGAAGGGGGAGAAGGGGGTGAGGGGGGGGAAGGGTAGGAAGGGTGGGAAGTGGGAGATGGGCAGATAGGAGAGTAAGATATGTAAGAGGAGAACTTGTCGAAGATGAGGGAAGTAAGAGATGTTCAGATGGACT
>JBAXOY010000129.1:0-6328 GCA_037133055.1 Chlamydiota bacterium | reverse complement strand
CGTTTACGTAATACTGCCACGCACGCCCGGCGCTTCGGTCCTTCGTTCCCGGGATGCCGTTGATCCGCTCCACGAACGCCCCGCCGCACGCGGTCTCGACGGTCGCGACGCCGTTGAGGAAATCGAGGACCGGCCATGCGTTGTACGGCACCGTCTTCTCGACGAGCGGCGGGTTCCCGAAGTCGCGGCTGACGCGGATCGTGACCTCTTCTCCTCCCGGGGCGGCGGGAGCGGGGCCTGTGATGATCAGCAGTGAAAGAATCGAGCAGAGAAGATGCATCGTGTTTTCCCGAACCCTTAACCCTCAGTAGTTCACCGCGCACACCGCGTCCAGGTCGAACCCGGAGGTGCCCGCGCCCGAGCACGATCCCATTTCGGTCACGTGCCGCACGCGATCGCCGTTCGAGTCGACAAGCCAGTTGTCCCCCGTCGCGGTGATGCGGACGAAGCGGATCCAGTCGAGCTTCACGCCAGTGATGCGGTCGAGGTCGAACGCGTCGCCGCCCGCCGCGGCCGTGCGCGGATCGGGGACGCCGCCGCTGCTGTACACGGGACTCACCCCCGCGAACCCGCGGGAAGACCCGTCGGCATTGATATAGCAGTAGGGATTGTACGGGTTGATTTCGCCGGCCGCGGTGTAGTGCGGGACGAAATCGTAGAGGAAGGTGTAGAATCGGGCCCCGTCCTTGCTCACGGACACGATCGCCGGCTCCATCCAGCGGCGCTGGGGGTCGCCCCCGACGTAGAAGGCATTCTCGAAGACGATGAAATCGGTCCCGGGGCCGTTCACGACGATGTTGTTCTTGAACTCGAGCGTGATGCTTCCCCCGTACGGCGCCGACGCGCCGTTGTCGGTATTGGCCCTCGCGTGGAGCGACACGACATGGGGCGAGCCCATGGCCGCCCCACTGCCGCGCGGGGCCCCGAGAACCCAGGAGAGCGACGAGGAGCCGTATCCCCCGGCGGAGAGCGGCTCAAACGACGCGACGCTGTCCGCGAACGGGTCGGCGGGCCCCGAGAGCGTTACCGCCTGGGGGACGGCGGCGGCTCTTGCGCCATCCACGATGGCGCCCGCGGTTCCGGCGGTGGTGTAGGGGATTGCGGCGTAGTAGCATGCGGTGCCGTTGGGGAGCTCCCTGTCGAGGAAATCGGCGAGGGGGCCCTGATAGATCGCGACGCCGTCCTCAGGCCCTGTCGGGTACGCGGCGGTGTTGCGGAGAAGGACGGTGTACGCGTAATCGGCCTGCGCGGGGTTCGTCCATGTGAGGGCCACCTTCCGGTCGCTCGGAACCGCCGACAGGTCGGTGATCGAGAGGCGCGATTCCTCGGCGATCGACAGGGTCAGGTCCCTGGTCGCCCTCGCCGCCGCCCCGTCCGTGACGGCCGCCTGGAGCCCGTAATCGCCCGCGGTCGCCGAGGTGGTGCCGCTGATGAGACCCGAGGCGGCGTCGAGGGCGAGCCCTGCGGGGAGCGCTCCGCCGGACAGCGACCACCGGTACGGGGGGACCCCTCCCTCCGCCTCGATCGACGCCTCGTACGGTTTGTCGCGCAGGCACTGGGGGAGGCCGGAGGTGGTCACGGCGAGCGAGGCGGCGCGGATGACGAGTTCAAATTCCGCGGAGGCTTTTTCTCCCTGTGTGTCGGACACGCCGAGGGTGAGGAGCACATCGTCGGCGCTCTCGGGCGTGCCGCTGATGACGCCGCGGGATGGATCGATCGCGAGGCCCGCCGGGAGCGAGACCGGATACACCTGCCACGAATACGGGGGTGTCCCGCCTGTCGCCGAGACCGCCTGCTCGTACCTCTCTCCCGTCGTGCCCTCGGCAAACGCCTCGGTGACGATGAGGAGCTCCTGCCCGCGCACGGTGAGGGTCTGCTCGGCGATGTCGCTGTTGAGGTCGGTGTCGGTCGCCTTGATCCTGAAGACTGCGCGTCCGGCGGCCTCGGGGACCCCTTCGATGAGGCCGCTCGCCGCCGCGAGCGAGAGCGCGCCGGGAAGCTGGCCGGAGGTGATCGTCCATGCATAGGGAGGCGTCCCGCCCGTTGCCTCTATCTTCACCGAGTAGGACTGCCCCGGGGACGCGTCGGGCAGGGCCCCGGTGGTGATGTAGAGGGGCTGGGTGATTTTTCCCTGCAGCTGCGTGTAGGGGATGCCCCCGCCGTCGGTGACCGAAAGGAGATAGCCGGCCTCCGCGGTTTCTCCCCCCGAGTCGGATACGGCGAGCGTGATCTGCGCGGACACCGGTGAGGCGGCCGTTCCGCGCAGCATGCCGTGCATGCCGTCGAGCTCGATCCCGGCGGGGAGGGTCCCCGATGAGATGCGCCACGTGTAGGGGAGCGTTCCCCCCTCGGCGAAGAGCGGGACGTAGTACGCCGCCCCCGTGACCGCGGGGGGGAGAGAGGGGGTGGTGATCGTCAGGGATGCGGCGCGGTCCTCGGCTTCCTCTTCCTCGTTGCCAGGGGGTGCCGCGGGCTTGACCGGCTTCGCGGAATCGCGCGCTTCCTTCTTGCCCTGATCGTCTTCGGGGGCGGACGGGGAAGGCGGCGCCTCGCGCGTGGCGGGGCGCGGAGTCCGGCTCGCTGTTTCCGCCGCGGGCGCGGGCGCCCCGTTGCCCGGCATGAAGACGCGCGTGATCTCCGCAAAGGGATTCAGCGCTCGCAGGAGCGGCGAGGGGGCGGATGATGCGCGTTGCCGCGCCGAGGCGGGCGCCATGCGCCTGTCGAGCTCCCGGCGGGCGGCGAACAGGGCGGTCCACGCGAGCACGATGCCGAACAGCAGGACCGCGATCCTGGATGGTTTCATGGAGCAAATAAAAAGCCCTCCGCGTGAGCAGAGGGCCTGATGGTTGACCCGATCAGCTTCTCTCACCCCGGAGAAAATAATGACGTGAGGTTTCCTGGCTCGTGGCAGGGCACCTGCCTCCGGCCTTCCCGGCGAAGCGACCGCGACGATCGGCCTGGCCAGTGACCGGAGGGCGTTCCTGAGCGCCACTTACAGTTGCGGGGGCAGCAGCGGGTTCTCACCGCTTTCCCTCTCTATGGAAAAGAACCGCTCCCATGGTAACCCAGTCGCCCGCGCGGGTCAATAGAGGATTTGCGCCGTCCCGGGGTATGTGGACTAGGAGCAGGCGGCCGTCCGGTGAGGCCGGGCGCGGCTCGGGACACGGCAGGTGGAGTGTAACCCCGGCAGGACGGAGACACAAAAAGAGGCTCCATTTCGGAGCCTCTTTTATGCCGTAGAGAGATACGTAACCGGCGTTACTCCTTTTTCGGCTTTGCGGCGTGCTTTTTCCACACGTCGGGATCCTGCTCCTTGGAGAACCCCTTCCATGACTCCGGTTCGACCTTCTTCTGGACCGGGACCATGTTCTTCCCGCAGCAGACGATATCGCACTCCGCCTCGTCGCAGACCTCGATCACCACGACCTTAATGCCGCACCCGGATTCGGGGCCGCACACCAGCACATCACCTTGATTCAGCTTCATCTAGAGCTACCTCCTATCTTGGATAAGGATACTACAGACGGGGGCGCTATTCAATGGAAATATATTCCAAATCCCGGGGGGGCGCGCTTTTCACGGGCGCCGTTCGCGGGATTAGTCTATCATAGAGGCCGGTCACTGGAGGAGCGAAGAGATGAACCGGATCGCAAGGGCGGGAGCGGCCGCCGCGGTGCTGCTCGGCTTCCTGTCGTGCCCCGCGCCCGCGGCCGAAAAGGCCTGCAGCCCCGCGGATATCGGGAGGCATCTCGGAAAGAAATGGTACGGCATCTATTTCATGGACAAAAAAATCGGTTACGCGGAGTCGGAGATCAGCGAGGCGACGCGGCGCGGGGCGCCGGCGGTCCGCGTGCGTCTTGCGCTGAATGCCCGGGTGGCGATGCTCGATGCGCCGCAGGACATGGTGATCGTCGAGGAGCGGGTCTACGTGCTCGGGGAGGGGCTCGACTCGTTCGCGGACGAGTCGAGAGCCGGCGGGGCGGCGACGAAGATCACCGGGGCGCGCGAGGGGGGTAAGATGCGCGTCACCTCGATAATCGGCGGCGAGAAGAGGGATGAGCTGATGGAGGTCCCAAAAGAGCGGTTCGAGGATTATCTGGCCGAGGAGCGACTCGTCGGCAGGGACGCGAGGGTGGGGGACGAGATCACCTTCACGCAGTACCAGCCGCAGGCACAGAAGACCGTCACCGCCGTGAGCCGTATCGTGGAGATCGGGGAGCGGCCGCTGCGCGGGATTCCCACGAGGGTCTACGTGATCGAGACCACGCTCAGCGAGATGGGGATTGTCTCGAACTCGCTGCTCACCGCGGACGGGGAGGTGCTCCAGTCGCAGGTCGGCGGGGCATTCACCATGCGCCTGGAGGACGAGAAGAGCGCCAAGAGCATCGATTACCGGAGCGACGTCATCCTCTCGAGCGCGATACGGCCGGACAGGAAGATAAAGGACCCCGCGCGCGTCCGCGCGCTGCGCGCGGCGGTGAAGGGCGTAAAGGACCGCGCGCTTCTCATCGAGTCGGAGCGGCAGAAGTACGAGGTGGGGCCGGACGGCACGGCGCTGCTCACGGTCGGGGTCGAGGACCTCGCCGGGGTGCGGGTGCCGCAGCTCCCGATGCAGAACCGTGAATTCCCCGAGGAGCTCAAGTCCGGGCTCTTCGTGCAGAGCGGGAGCCGGGAGATCGTGGACAGGGCGCGGGAGATTGTCGGCGGCGAGCGGAACGCGCTCAGGGCGAGCGACCGGATCGTGCGGTGGGTGCACGCGAACCTCGCGAAGCGGTTCAGCGCCTCGTTCTCGAACGCACTGGACGTCCTGAAGGCGGGCGGCGGGGATTGCACCGAGCACTCGGTCCTCTACGTCGCGCTCGCGCGAGCCGCCGGGCTGCCCGCGCGTGAGGTCTCGGGGATCGTGTACAGCGGCGACGGTTTCTACTATCACCAGTGGGCCGAGGCGTACGTGGGGAAGTGGATCGCCGTCGACCCGACGTTCGGGCAGGGGCAGGCGGACGCGACGCACATCAAGTTCGCCCCAGGCGACCTGCTGTCGCAGGCGAGACTGCTGAACCTGATCGGAGCGCTCTCGATAGACATACTGGACTACTCCTATGACGCGAAGAAATGACCGAGGAGCCTGTCCGAGTAATGGGCTCTGCCGCGCGGCGATCCTGGGGGCGCTTCTCGCGTGCAGCCTGGCCGCCCGCCCCGCGGCCGGAGCGCCTGAGGATGAGGCGCTCCGCCTCAACAACGAGGGGGTCGGCTTCCTGAACCGAGGGGACCGCGCGGCCGCCATATCGAGGTTCACGGCAGCCCGGCGCATTCTCCCGAAGAATGAAGCGGTCGCGAAGAACCTCGCCGCCGCGTGCCTCGACGAGGCGGGGCAATGCACCGCGCGGGGAAAACTCGACGACGCCGTCAACTGGCTCGACCAGGCCGCGGCCGTCGGTTCGGGGGATGCCGCGGTCAGGAACAACCTCGCGGCGGGCTACAACGACGCCGCCATGGCGTTCATGCGCGGGGGCAAATTCGTCGACGCGGCCTCGCTCCTCGGGACCGCGGTCGGCCTGAAGCCCGAGAGCGCGGTGCTCAGGGGCAACCTCGGCACCGTACTCTACCGGGACAACCGGCGGGAGGAGGCGCTCGGGGAATTCAGGCGGGTCCTGGACCGCGACCCGGACAACGCCGCCGCGCGGAAGATGTGCGGCGTCATCCTTTACTGGAAGGGGCAGATGCAGGACGCCCTGACAGAGCTCTCCGCCTCGCTCCGGCTCAACACCGCGGACGCCGAAACCGCGTCGCTGGTGAAAAAGATCGAGCGTGAATACCAGGTGGAGAAGGAATTCGCCGTCGACCAGCAGGCCAACTTCACGGTGAGCTTCGACGGCACCAAGGACTACCGGATCGCCAGGGCGGTGGTGGACGCCCTCGAGGAGGCGAGACAGAAGCTCGGCGCAGACCTCAACTTCTACCCCATCGAGAAGATAGCGGTCGTCATCTACACGGGGCGCCAGTTCCGCGATCTGCTCGACAAATCAAAAAACGTCGGCGGGCTCTACGACGGGAAGATCAGGGTGCCGGTGGGGGGGATCGACACCGACCGGGACCGCGAGAACCTTCGCCGTGTCCTCATCCACGAATACGCGCACGGGGCGGTCCATTTCCTGACCCACAACCGCTGCCCCCTCTGGCTGAACGAGGGGATCGCCGAGTACCTCTCGGCGGGATGGGACGGGAGCAAGGACCCGATGCTGAGGGGCGCCCTGGAGCGCGGGACCCTCATCCCGTTCTCGCGGCTCTCCGGCACGATGAAAGACCCCTCGTCGCCGCGCGTGGGGCT
>JBAXOY010000128.1:0-6416 GCA_037133055.1 Chlamydiota bacterium | reverse complement strand
CGCGACGCGGACGTCGTCGGCCCTGAGCTTCGGCTCGATCCGCGCGATTTTTATCTCCGAGTTCTTTTTTAGCGTGTACATGATGACGTCCACGAGCCCGATGCGGAGGATTTTCCTCTGCGCGGCCGATTTCAGGAACGCCTCCCGCGTCACGGAGGGGCCCGGCTCGTCCCCCCCGGGCTCCGCGGCGAAGAGGGCGGCCGCCGCAACGAGCGCCGCGAGCGCTATCAGCGTGCCCCGCTTCATCGCGCGTCTCTCCCGTGCCGCTCGATCGCGGCGTCAAGGCGCGTCATGAGGTCCTGGTAGAAGCGCCGCACCACCTCCTGGTCCGACGCGGACATCGTGCCGATGGTGTCCTTGAGGAGCGTCAGCCCCTCCTCGCGCAGCGCCGTAATGAGGCGCGTTCCCGCGGGGGTGAGCGCGATCACGAGCGCGCGGCGGTCGGTGGGGTGGGGGGAGCGCTTCGCGTAGCCCGCCGCCTCGAGCTTGTCGACGAGATTCGTGACCGCCGGGGTCGAGACCTGGAGGAAATCGGCGAGGTCGTGCATCTTCTGCCCCCCCTCCTCGAGCAGGATCATGAGCATCATGTACTGCGGCGGGGTCACCCGGCGGCTCGCGATCTTTTTCGAGTAGAACTTTGCGAAGCGCAGGTGCACCTGGCGCAGGAGCTTCAGGAACTCCTTCTGGCTCGTCATGGGCGGATCTCCAGTGCCCGGACAGGGTCCCGGGGGATGGAAGGACTATACCCGCATATAGGTCAAATGTCAAATAGTTAATATATCTAACAATGTACTCTTCAAACAAATGACCGCAGCCGCTCGGGCGCATGGCGCCGAAGCGCAGGGGTGCTATACTATTCCACGCATGACACGCACATCCGTCGCCGCCCTCGCCGTCCTCGCCGCCGCCGTGACGGCCTGCTATATGTTCACGCTCCCGTACCCGTTCGTCTACGACGACGTGATGCACGTCGCCGACAACCCGCACATCCGCTCCCTCGCGAACCCGTTCAGGTTCTTTTATGACCCCTCGACCGTGGCGATCACCCCGACGCCGGCGACGGAGATCTACCGCCCCCTCGCCACGTTGAGCCACGCGCTCACCTACGCCGTCTTCGGGCCCGGCCCCCGCGGCTTTCGGCTCGTGAACATCGCGTTCCACGCCTCCAACGCGATGCTGCTTTTTTTCCTCGTGCGGGCGCTGCTGCCCGTCGCCGGCCGCCCGGGGGCCTTTTCGTGGGCGGCACTCCTCGCGGCGCTCGCGTGGGCGGTGCACCCGGTGAACACGGAGTCGGTGACCTGGATCGTGGGCCGCTCGAACCTGCTCTGCGGCCTCTTCTTTCTCCTCGCGCTGCTTTTCCGCACCCGGGGGGAGCGTGATCCGGCGTCGAGGCGATGGTGGCGCGCCGGCGCGCTTGCGGCGTTCGGCTTTGCGCTCCTTGCCAAGGAGCACGCGATCATGCTCCCGCTCATTATCGTCGCCTGCGACGCGGCGGCCGACCGCCGTGGGGCGCCGGCCGCGCCCCGCGCGACCGGCGGGCGGGGGTATGCCTCGTTCTTCAAGGCAGCCGCGGTATATTGCGTCCTGAGGCTCGCCCTCATCGGACGGATGACGCAGCGGGGGAGCTGGGGAGGGGGGCCGGCATCCCATGTCGCCCTTCAGGTGATGGGGCTGGCGACGTATCTGCGTCTTCTCGTGCTGCCGTTCCGGCTCAGGCTCGACTACGTGTTCGATCCGCCGTCGGCGGGAGGGGCTGCGTGGTTCGCCCTGTCCTCGGCGATCGTGGCGCTCTTCTTCGGACTCATCGCCCTCGCGTGGAAGCGCCGTTCCCCGTATGTCCTCGGGCTCCTGTGGATCATCATCGCCCTCCTCCCGGTCCTCAACCTCCTGCCGATCAAGGCGGTGGTGAACGAGCGGTTTCTCTATCTGCCGGCCATGGGGCTTTCGTTCCTCATCGCCTGGTGGCTCGCCCCTGCCGGGAACGGGCGCGAGCCGGGCCGCGGGAATCGCGGGCGGCTCGCCGGGGCGGCCGTGGTCGTCCTGTGCCTCGGCCTCCTCACCGTCCATCGCAACAGGGTATGGGAGAGCGCATGGGCGCTCTGGGGGGACACGGCGCGAAAAGAGCCGCGGAGCTTCATCGCGCAGGTGAATTACGGAAAGGCGTGCAATGACTCGCTGCGGAGCGAGCTCGCAATCGGGGCGGGGACGGCGGCGCTGAAGGCCGTTCCCACCTGCGATGAGGCTCGGGCGGCGGCGTTCCATATACGGGCAATCGCCCTGATGCGGCTCGGGCGCGGGGGAGAGGCCGAGAGGGACCTCCGCGACGCCCTCGAGATCGACAGCGCCCCGTACCTCTACGCGACCCTCGGACAGGTCCTCATCCTCCAGGGGAGAAACGGGGAGGCCGAGGAGATGCTTCGGCGGGCGGGCGCGCGGCCGGCAAGGCCGTGAAGCGGATCCGGAATCCTTCCCCCCTCCCCGTCAGTACGCGTTCCGGCGGGCGAAGAGGGTCATGACGAGGACCTTCAGGTCGAAGGCGAGGGACCAGTTCTCGAGGTAGTACATGTCGTAGCGGAGGCGCGCCCTGATGGAGGTGTCGCCGCGGAGCCCGTTTACCTGCGCCCACCCGGTGATGCCCGATTTTACCGAGTGCCGCGCCATGTAGCGCGGGTTCTCCTCCCTGAACCGGTTCACGAAGTGGGGGCGCTCGGGCCTTGGGCCGACCAGGCTCATGTCCCCCTTCAGGACGTTCCAGAGCTGGGGGAGCTCGTCGAGGTTCCCGCGCCGCAAGACGGCCCCCACGCGCGTGCATCGCGGGTCGTCCGCCCTCGCCCAGACGGGGCCGGTGCGCTTCTCGGCGTCGTCGACCATGGTGCGGAGCTTCCAGAGGCGGAACGATGTCCCGTCCTCTCCGCACCTCTCCTGGGAGAAGAAGGCCTTCCCCCGCGAGTCGAGCCTGACGGCGAGCGCGCAGAGGGCGATGACGGGGGAGGAGAGCAGGAGCCCCACCGCCGAGCCCGCGATGTCGAAGGCGCGCTTCAGGAACCGGTTCCACGGGTAGTGAAGCGGGACATGGCGGATGCCGACGAGCGGGACTCCGTCGAAGCTCACCACGTCCACCTTGCGCGTCATGATCTCGAACATGTCCGGGACGTGCTTGAACTCCACGAGGTTCTTCTCGCAGTCCGCGATGATCCTGAGGACGCGGGCGTGATCGAGCCCGGGGTTCGTGAGCACAAGCTCGTCGACCCCGCCCCTCTCGATCAGCGCCGGCACCTCGTCGATTTCTCCCGCGACGGGCGAGATGATCCGCGACGAGGAGCCCTTCTCCCCGGGGCACCGGACAAAGCCGACGATTTCGCACTCGAGGGACGGGTTCCGCCGTATGTGCCGCGCGAGCCGCGCGGCGGTTTCGCCGGTGCCGATGATGAGGAGCGTGCGCTTTCCCGTGGACTTCCGGTAGAGCCGCTTCTCGACCGCGTTCGCCGCGACCCTCCCCGCCCAGACGAAGCACTCGACGAGGGGGAAGAGGAGGAAAAAGGTGATGCGCGAGTACTTGACCCCCGCCTCGGTGTGGGTGGACGGGAGGAGGAAGGTGAGGGCCATGAGCGCGATCATGCCGGCGGTCGTGCCGCGGGTCACGATGAAGAGCTCGTTCACGGCGTCGTACCGCCAGCGCCGGGCGTAGGAGCCGAGGAGCTTGTAGAAGTAGATGAAGGTGAGCGTGGCGACGGGGAACGCCGAGAGGTAGAGGCGAAACGGCGGGACGCCCTTCACGACGGGGACGAGGGCGGTGAGCGGCGAGCGGAACCGCGCCCAGTAGGCGGCGCAGAAGGCGGCGTTCAGCAGCGCGATATCGAGCGCCACCCGTATCGCGGTCGCGATCTCCGTCGTCCGGCTCCGCTTCTGCATGTTCAGGATCCCCCGTGCCCGGCCACGGCCCGCTCGATCCAACGCTTCAATTCTTCCTTGAACCGCGGGCGGTCGAAGCGCTCCGCGTTCGCCCGTGCGGCTCCCGGATCGAATCGGATCCCCTCCGCCCGGCGCACCGCCGCGGCGAGGGCCTCGGGCTCCTGCGAGTCGAAGAACAACCCCGTCTCGCCGTCCCGGACCGTCTCGCGGGCCCCGCCGCGTCCGAAGGCGATCACCGGGCGCCCGCACGCCTGCGCCTCGAGCGGGGTGATCCCGAAATCCTCCTCGCCGGGGAAGACGAACGCCCGGCAGCCGCGGTAACACTCGCGGATTTCCTCGTTCGTCCGCCATCCCAGGAATTCGATGCCCGGCCCCGCGAGCGCCCGGAGCCGCGCGCGTTCGGGGCCCTCGCCGACTATCTTCAGCGGCAGGCGAAGCTCGTTGAAGGCGCGGACCGCGACGTCCAGACGCTTGTAGGGGACCAGGGCCGACACCGCGAGGTAGTAGTCGCTCGTATCCCCCCCCGGGGTATAGAAGCCCGCGTCCACGGGCGGGTAGAGCACTTCCGCGGTCTTATGATAGACCTTTTGAAGGCGGGCGGCAACCGTCTCGGATATTGCGAGCCAGCGGTCCACCCTCGCCGCGGAAGAGACGTCCCATCGTTTCAGGCGGGCGAACGCCGGTTTTGTCAGCGCCCGCTTCCATCCCCATGATCCGAAATAGTCGTCGCCGAAATACCAGACGTAGCGCATCGGGGTGAGGCAGTAGCAGAGGGAGAGCGCGCCGCGCGGCGCCCGCGCCCCCTTTGCGACGCAGTGGCTCGTGGAGACGACGAGATCGAAGCCGCGTAGGTCGAACCGCTCTATGAGCCGCGGAAAGAGGGGGAGATAGTACCGGTAGTGTGTGCGGTGGAGGGGCAGGCGCTGGAGGAGCGAGGTCCTGATCTCCATCCCGGCGATCGTCGGCGAGAGGCGGGAGCGGTCGAGGAGAAGGGTGTGCACCACGGCGTCGGGGAAGAGCTCGCAGAGCACCTCGAGTATCTTCTCGCCGCCGCGCATCCCGTTCAGCCAGTCGTGGACAAGGGCGACTCGCATCGCTGTACTCCTCGCGTTCCGCGCGGGGGGAATTCGCCCCCGGCGCGCGCGACGGAAATGTGAGATCTGAGATTATCTTAGGCCCCGGTACGCTGCGAGCGTTTCCTCCGCGGTCTTCTTCCACGGGAAGAGCTTCGCGCGCTCGAGCCCGCGTCGCGACATCCGCTCCCGGAGGTCCGGGTCGGTGAAGACGCGTTCCATCGCCCCCGCGAGCGCTCCCGTATCCGTCGGATCCATGAGGATCCCCGCGTCCCCGACCACCTCGGGGAGCGAGGTGCGGTTCGCGCAGATGACCGGCGTCCCGCACGCCATCGCTTCGAGGGGGGGGAGGCCGAACCCCTCGTAGAGCGACGGGAGCACGAGCACGTCGGCGGCGTTGTAGAGGGAAATGAGCGCCTCCTCACCCAGGCTGCCCGCGAAGATCACGTCCCGGGTTATACCTGCCCCTCGCAGGTACCGCGCGACCTCCGGATAGCGCGGGTCCTCCGCGCCCGCCACGACGACCGTGCAGTGGCGGTTGCCCTTGCGGTTGATGATCTCCGCCGCCTTCACGAGGGTGATCAAATTCTTGTACGGGTCGGCGCGCCCGGCGAAGAGGGCGAGGCGGTCGCGGATCCCGAGTTTCCGGCGCGCCTCTTCGCGCACCGCGGGCGGGAGAGGGCGATACTTCGGGTCCACGCCGAGATGGATCGTCCGCACCTTCCCGGGCGGAGCGCCGAGGAACTCGATGATATCACGGCGCGAGTGTTCCGAGTCGGCGATGATGAGGTCCGCGATCGCGACGAGGCGCCGCATCAGCGCCCGGTAGACCGGGAAGAGGCGCGACTTTTTCGATCGAGGCGCGAACTCGGGGTGCTTGAGGGGGATGATGTCGTGGACGGTGAGGACGAGCTTCCCGCCGAACCGGATGAGAGGGGCCATGAAGTTCGTGGAGTGGAACAGGTCCACCCCCTCCCGCCGGAGGAAGGCGGGGAGGGAGAGCTGCCCGCGGGGGGAGAAGACTCCGTAGGGGATCGTCCGCACTTCCCAGCGTTCCCGCCCGGCGAGGCCGAGCTCGCCGCACACCGCGTCGCGGATTTCCCCGTCGTGGAAGAGCGCGATGTAGCGGTTCTCCCGGTCGAGCTCGGCAAGGTACCGCATCAGGTAGACGGTGTAGCGGCCGATCCCGGCGATCTTCGCCCCGATCCAGCGCGCGTCGATGCAGATCTTCATATCCCCTGCCGTGCGTCCCATTCGTGTATCATCCCGGGTCAGGCATTGTTACTAAATATATATGTCAGCACGCAGATGAACGCAGATCGTCAGGATGGACGCAGATAAAACCATGACGTAACGGCATAAAACAAGCGGCATTCGGGACGCAGATGAACGCAGAGCACGCAGATACCACAATGGTTCAAGATTGAAGGT
>JBAXOY010000127.1:0-6556 GCA_037133055.1 Chlamydiota bacterium | reverse complement strand
CTGCCGCGCCGCCTGTCGGGTGCGAGCGGATCAAGGCGCGAGGCCGAAGGCGTACTCAGCGCTGTACGCCGAGGCCGGAGCAACGTCGAGCCGCGACGTAACCGGCGGCGGCCCGGAGGGTTTCGGCGGCGGGCGTCCTGCTGCGGCGTTGCGGCTTCCTTGACGATGGGCAGGACATCGCCTTCGTCGCCGCGCCTTGCATCCGGCCGCCCGGCGCGCGAAACGCGTCGAGATCCATTACTCGGACAGGCTCCTAAGGCGTCGTCGGGTCACTCGCCACCGGCTCTCGGGCTGCCCCGCCGGGTGAACCATATGCGCGGCACGGCCGAGTCCCGTGCGCGGTGAGGGCGCAAAAACACGTCGGACACGCCGCGCGGCGGATGCGAAAGAAAGGCGAGGATTCAGGTGACGACACTGGGCATCATCGCCGGGGGAGGGGGACTCTCCTTCGCCACGGCGCGGGAGGCGCGACTGAAGGGCGTGGGCCGCCTCGTGGCGATCGCCTTCCCCGGGCAGACACCCCCGGAGATCGAGGCCCACGTCGACGAACTTCACTGGGTCCACGTCGGGCAGCTCGGGAAATTGATCAGAACGCTCCGCGGCGCGGGCGTGAGCGAGGCGGTCATGGTGGGCAGGCTCGACCCGAAGCTCGTCATCGGCTCCCTCAAGCTGGACATCCGCATGCTCGCCCTCGCGGCGCGGATCCCGGACAGGCGCGCGGACACGGTGCTCAAGGCGATCGCGGGGGAGATGGAAAAGGACGGAATCAGGCTCATCGACTCGACGACCTACCTCTCCTCGTGCCTCGCGACGAAGGGGGTGATGACCCGCAGGAAGCCGGGAAGGGCCGCGCGCGAGGAGATAGAGTTCGGGGCCGGGATCGCCCGCGAACTCGCCCGGCTCGACATAGGGCAGACGGTGGTGGTCAAAAAGAAGGCGGTCGTCGCAGTCGAGGCGATGGAAGGGACCGACGAGACCCTGCGGCGCGCGGCGGCGCTCTGCCCCGAGGGAATGGTGGTGGTGAAGGTGAGCCGCCCGGATCAGGACATGCGGTTCGACGTGCCCGTGGTGGGGGAGGCGACGGTCGAGCTTTTGCTCGGCGGCAAGGCATCGGCGCTCGCGCTGGAGGCGGGGCGGACCATCATCATGGACAGGGATCAGGTGTTGGCGAAGGCCGATGCGGCGGGGCTTGTGGTGGTGGGAATCTGAACTGATCGAATCGGCAGCAGGGGAGGATATGGAGAAGCTACGCGTGGCGGTGGTCGGGGTGGGTAACCTCGGGAGGCATCACGCCCGAATCTATGCCGGGCTCCCGGACGTGGAGCTTGCCGGGGTTGTTGACATTGACGAGCGGACGGCGTCGAAGATCGCCTGGAAGTTCGGCACGACCGCGTACCGGAGCCTGCGCGAGGTGCCCGGGAGGCTCGACGCGGTGAGCGTGGTCGTGCCGACCCAGGCCCACCGGCCGGTCGCGCTGGAGGCGATCGGGCTCGGGGTGCACGTACTCCTCGAGAAGCCCATCGCCCTCAACATGTCCGAGGCGAACGAGATCATCACCGCCGCGCACGCGAAAAACCTGGTGCTCCAGATCGGGCATATCGAGCGCTTCAACCCCGCGATCGTGGCGCTGAGGAAGATCCTCACGCGGGTGGGGTTCATAGAGGTTCACCGCCTCGCCCCGTACAAGCGGGAGGGGACCGAGGTGGGGGTGGTGCTCGACCTCATGATCCACGACGTCGACATCATCCTCAACATCGTCGCCTCGCCCCTGGTGGAGATTCAAGCCGTCGGCATCCCGGTCTTGAGCGCGAGCGAGGACATCGCCAACGCCCGGCTGCGCTTTGAGAACGGCTGCATCGCGAACGTCACCGCGAGCCGGATCAGTTTCGAGAAGGTCCGCAAGATCCGGGTTTTTCAGAGCAACGCCTACCTGTCGCTCGACTACCAGAACCAGGAGGGGATGATCTACCGGAAGGACGGCGGGCGCATCGTCCGGGAGAAGCTGCCGCTCGAGAAGGACGAGCCGCTCAAGCTCGAGCTCGCCTCGTTCCTCGAGTGCGTGCGCGCCTCGCGGCAGCCGCTCGTGCCCGGGGAACAGGGGCGGCAGGCGCTCCGGGTCGCCTCCGAGATAACCCGGCTGTGCCGGGAGAACCCGCTCTACCACGACGCTATCGAGGAGCAGCGGAAATCAGCGCCGATCGACCTGGGGAAGCTGATGTGAGCATGATAGAAATCCCAAATCCAAAATCCCAAATCCCAGATAGGGGCAACAAGGGAAAAGAGGGAGAGAAACATCACCGCCTCCTGATCGTGGCCGGGGAAGAGTCGGGCGACAAGCACTCGGCGAAGCTCATCGTCGAACTGCTGAGGCGCGACCCATCCTGCGAGATACGGGCGGCGGGCGGGGAGAAGATGGCCGCGGCGGGGGCGGGACTCGTTTTTAACCTGGTGGACCTCGCCGTCCTCGGTTCCGTGGAGGTGCTCCGGAACTACTTCCGCCTGCGGAAAATCTTCTACGGACTCCTCTCCTATATGGAGGAGTGGAAGCCCGACGCGGTGGTGCTCGTCGATTACCCGGGTTTCAATATCCGGCTCGCGAAGAAGATCAGGGCGCGGCGTCTCCCGGTCAGGGTGATCTACTACATCTCTCCCCAGGTCTGGGCATGGGGGACGAGGAGGAAGAAGACCATCGCGAGGAACGTGGACCGGATGCTCGTCATTTTGCCCTTTGAAAAGGAGTTCTACGGGGACACGGCGTTGCCGGTCGAGTTCGTCGGGCACCCGATGATCGAAGACCTGGGGTTCGAGACGGGGGAACGGGAATTCAGCGCGTGCGCCGGCCTGTCCGCGGGGGCTCGGGTGGTCGCGCTTTTGCCCGGGAGCCGCTGGAACGAGGTGCGCCTCCATCTCCCCGTCATGCTCGCGGCGGCGGCGATCATGAAGCGGAAGATGCCGGACATTGAGTTCATCACGCCGGCCCCGAGGGAGGCGTTCCGCGCCTTCACCGGGAGCGCCCTCGCCGCGAGCCCGGTGAAGGTGCGGATCGCGCCCGGGAGCGTGTACGAGAGCATGCGCGCCGCCGAGCTGGTCCTCGTCGCCTCGGGTACCGCCACGCTCGAGACGGCGTGTCTCCTGAAGCCGATGCTGATCATCTACCGGGTGGCCTGGCCGACCTATCTTCTCGGCCGGGCCCTGGTGAAGCTGCCGTACATCGGGCTCGTGAACGTGATCGCGGGCAGGAAGGTCATGCCGGAGTTCATCCAGCGCGATGCTTCTCCGGCCAGGATTGCCGCGGCAGGCCTTGACTGGCTTCGCGACCGGGGCGCATACGAGGCCGCGGTCGAAGATCTCCGGGCGGTCCGGGCGCGCGTGGGAGAGCCCGGAGCGAGCGCCCGGGCGGCGGCGGCGGTGCTCGCGGAGCTGCGACGGTGCGAAATGGGTTCCAGATCCAACAAAAGCGGTGAGAGACCATGACGACCTACGTGCGATTGCTGTCCTACCTGAAGCCCTACAGATGGAAACTCATCGTGGCGGTGCTCGCCATGGTGGTGTTTACGGTGCTCCAGAGCGTGAGCATTATGTCGCTTGTGCCGGCCGTCGACATCGTCTTCAGCGGCAAGAAGCTCGCAATCCCGACGGCCGTCCACTTTCCCTTTCGCGAGCACGCGGACCGGTTCGTCGCCTATCTGAACACGGTGCGGCGGTACCCCAACATGCTCAACATGATCGTCGTCTTTGTCCTCATCTGCAGCTTCTTCAAGGGGATCGCGGAGTATCTCCACGAGGTGATGCTCGAGTACGTGGGGCAGGGGGTGGTCAAGGACCTGCGCAACCAGCTCTACCGCCACATCCAGGGCCTCTCGATGGACTACTTCGACCAGAAGAGAACCGGGGAGCTCGTCTCGCGGATAAACTATGACGTGAGTTTCGTGCTGGAGGCGCTCTCGGGGCGCTTCGCGAAGACGCTCATGGACTGCATCCAGCTCCCCGCCTACGCGGTCATCGCGCTTTGCATCGAGTGGAAGCTCGCGCTGATCACCATGATCGTGTTCCCGGTCATCCTCGCGCCGATCAGCATCGTGGGGCGCAAGGTCCGGCGCCTCACGAAGCGCGCACAGGAGAAGGTGGCGGACATCTCGTCGATCCTCTTCGAGACGATCTCGGGGATCCAGGTCGTCAAGGCGTTCTGCATGGAGCAGTACGAGGGGCGGCGCTTCAAGCGGGAGAATCGGACGCTCTTCCGCGTGATGGTGGCCGCCGCCAAGAAGTCGGCGATTTTGAGCCCCATCACCGAGTGGGGCGCGATGCTCGTCATCGGCTTTCTCTCCTACTACGGCGCCCGCCTCGTCATCAAAAACGAGCTCACGGTGGGGTACTTCGTCGTCTTTATCGCCGCCATGGCCTCGATGGTGAAGCCGCTGAAGAACATCGGGAAGCTGAACATCGGCTTCCAGAAGGCCATGTCGGCCGCGGACAGGATATTCCAGCTCATGGACACCCGCTCGACGCTGGTCGAGAAGCCCGATGCCGTCCAGCTTCCGCGCGTGCATGGCGAGATCGTCTTCGACCATGTGAACTTCGAGTACAGCCAGAACGAAGCGGGAGTGCTGCGGGATATCAACCTCCGGGTGCGGGTGGGCGAGGTCATCGCAATCGTCGGGCCGAGCGGCTCGGGCAAGACCTCGCTCGTGAGCCTCATCCCGCGCTTCTACGACCCGACCGAGGGAAGGCTGCTTATCGACGGCGTCGACATCCGCGACGTGACGCTCCAGTGCCTGCGGGGACAGCTCGGCATCGTGACGCAGGAGACGATCCTCTTCAACGACACCATCCGGAGCAATATCTCCTACGGCCAGCAGGACGCCTCGTTCGAGAAGATCGTCGAGGCCGCGAAGATGGCCAACGCGCATGATTTCATCGCCCCGCTCCAGAACGGCTACGAGACGGTGATCGGGGAGAAGGGCGAGATGCTCTCCGGCGGCGAGCGGCAGCGCCTTGCCATCGCGCGGGCCATGCTCAAGAACCCCTCGATCCTCATCCTCGACGAGGCGACCTCGGCGCTCGACACCGAGTCCGAGCGCCTCGTGCAGGACGCGATCGACACGCTGATGCGGGGCAGGACCGTGTTCGTTATCGCGCACCGCCTCTCGACCATCACGCATGCCGACCGCATCATCGTGCTCGAGGACGGGCGGATCGTCCAGGTGGGGAGGCACGAGGAGCTTCTCGCCCAGGAAGGCAACTACAAGAAGCTCTACGAGATGCAGTTTCAGCCGTGACGCCGGAGAGGGGACGGCGCACCGGAGACCGGCGCTTTATGGCACCGCCTCAGCGGTCCGAGGGATTGAGGGAGAATGCGCTGCGCTTCGTGCTCCGCCGCATCGTCCCGCGCCTCATCCTCCTCCTGGGCGGGAGCATCCGGATGACCCGGGTCAACGACCGCATGATCCGCGAAAGGGGAGAACGCGGCGAGGGCTGTATCTTCTCCTTCTGGCACAACCGGTTCCTTCTCATGCCCCATATCTACCAGAAGTACCGGGGGAGGAAGAATATCTGCGTGATGACGAGTCAGAGCAGGGACGGTCAGTATATCAGCGACGTCCTAAACGGGTTCGGCTTCGCGGTCGCCCGAGGATCCACGTCGAAGGGGGGCGAGATGGCGGACATGGAGATGGCGAGCATGCTCCAGGCGGGCATGGACGCGGCCGTGACGCCGGACGGCCCGCGCGGACCCCGCTACTGTGTCCAGAGCGGCATCATCCTTGTCGCCCAGCTGAGCGGCATGCCCATCATCCCGGCCTCGACCGACGTGAGCCGCAAGAAGAGGCTGAAGAGCTGGGACCGCTTCGTCGTCCCCATGCCCTTCTCGAGGGGCGCGCTCGTGTTTGGCGACCCGGTCTGGGTGCCGGTGGACGCGGGTGCCGCGGGGCGCGAGATAATAAGGTCAGGGCTCGAGAAGGCGATGCGGGAGCTCGACCGGCAGGCGGCCGGGCTTCTGGGGGCGGAGCCGGACTGAGCCGCGGGGATGATCAGCGGGATTTGCCGAAGCGGGTGCATTCGCTGAGTATCTGGCGCCAGATCCTCTTCCCGATCGCTTCCCGGTGCTTCTCGCTGAGTTCGAGGAACTCGACGCCCGCGAGGTTCCCGGCGCCCTCGGCATCGAGCGCCTTCCGTATATGCACGACGCGGCCGCGCGCCTTGAGCGGCCGTTCGCCCGCATCGAGGGGGATCTTGAGTTCGAGGAGATCGCCCCGCTTCACCTCTCCCGACACGAGGATCAGCAGGCCTCTGTCGCTCAAATCCCGGGTCTCGGTGAGACGGGAGCGGTGACCGGGGGCGCGATACACGGCCTTGAGCACGCACCGGGCCCGTTTGGACTGCCTTCTCCCCGCGTCGTACGCCACGCTCATGGGATCCCCCGCTCTCCATACGATAGTACCCGATGCCGCACCGTCGTGACAAGGCAAATCACCGGGACCGGGTAGTGGGACAGTTTCGGGGGGGGGGTACAA
Organism: Chlamydiota bacterium; assembly: GCA_037133055.1. GTDB lineage: Bacteria > Auribacterota > Tritonobacteria > UBA1439 > UBA1439 > UBA1439. The sequence continues at coordinate 44 of JBAXOY010000127.1, read as the reverse complement.
CTCCTATACTGATCCGGCTTTAACGGTAGCACGCAGATGAACGC
>JBAXOY010000126.1:0-6625 GCA_037133055.1 Chlamydiota bacterium | reverse complement strand
CGGGGACACCGGCGAGATGGTCCGCGCGCTCGACCACGCGGCGTCGCACGCCGCCGGCCGCGCGGAGCGCGCGCTCCTCGCGGCGCTCGGGGGCGGGTGCGCCGTCCCCGTCGGGGCGTACGCCGAGCACGGCGCCGCGCCGGGGACGCTCATCCTGCGCGCGTGCGCGCTCTCCGCGGACGGGCGGGAGGCGGCGCGGGGCGAGGCGACGGGGGACGCGAGGCGGCCGGAGGAACTCGGGGAACGCCTTGCGCGGGAGCTCATCGAAGGCGATGCGGCGAAAATTATGGGGAACCCTCACCACGGAGGCACGAAGGAGACGTCTCGCTGATTGAACTGTCTGAACCGCTTGAACGGTTTGAACAACGAGGTCATAGCTCGTAGTTGATCAGCACATCGTCCTTGAAGTAGAGATACCGGTACCGCGACGCGTAAGGGCTCTGTCTGAAGGGGAAGACGCTCTGGCGGCGCGGAAAGTAATAGTCCCATTTCTCGACGCGCCCCCGGGAAGTCATGGTGCTGAACTTCTTGTCCGGGAACCCGTAGACCTTGTGGACCTCGGCCTTGGTCATCCCCTTGATCAAAACCCCGTTCCTGATCGCCCACTGGATCATAACCTCGCGCTTGTTCTCGATCGCCTTCCGGTCGAGGGGCTGCGCGCCGCATTCCGCCGCGAGGACGACGGCGGCAGCCAGGGCGGGCGCCGCCAGTTTCGCGATGAGCCGGACACCGGGTCTCACGTCCGTGCACCCCCTGCGCCGCCGGCCGCGAAGAGCCCGGCGAAATAGTCCTCAAGTTCGCCGAGGGCGCGCCGGACCGGCGGGCTGAGCGCCCCGCCGTCCCCCGCGCCGGAGGGCTCGATGCCCACGACGAAGACGCGGCACCCGCACCGTTCCTCGAGATAGGCCGCGAGCGGACGCAGCGAAAGGCCGTGCGTCGAGAGGGCGCCCGCCCCGAGGAGGCGCGGGTCGAGGAGCCTCACCTCGCCGGGTTCCCCGCCGAAACAGGCGGCGTCCGCGATGAATACCATCCGGGGGGCGAGCAACGCGACGCGCTCGCAATAGTTCTCCGGGGCCGTGCCGCCGTCGAATGCCCGGTCGATGCCGCGGGCCCCGAGTCTTCCGGCGAGAAGGCTCCCCGCGCCGTCGTCGCCTCTCAGCGTGTTCCCCACGCCGATCAGCGCGATGCGCCCAGGCGCCTGCCCGCGGAGGCGGCGCCCGATTTCACTTTTCCAGCGAGAACTCAAGGGTGGAGCCCCTCCTGCACCGCGGGCAGAGCACCCGCATCCGGTCCCCGCGACGGATTTCATCGCCCTTCTCCGGGGCCGTCCCCGCCCCCGGGGAGAGGGCATCGAGCATGGTGAGCATGAGGGTGGGGTTGGTGTAGGCGGCGGGCCCGACGCGGCGCGCGATCCAGAGCAGGTGGTCGCGGGCCGCGATCGCCTCCCCGCACATCTCGCAGAGGACCAGCTCCTTCTCGACGAAGTCCCGGATGCTCCCCCGGTCCGCCGTCGCCATGTCGAACTCCTTCGTCATCGCCACGCCCTTGCCGGTGATGCAGTTCCTCGCGCACTGCGCGCAGAAGATGCAGTCGTCGTAGTGGATGGTGAGGCGCCGCATCCCCCTTCCGTCCTTTATCTCGTCGGTCACTTCGATATCCTTCGCCGGGCACACGACGGCGCACGCCCCGCAGCCGACGCACTCCTTCTCGTCGAAGCGCGGCGCGCCGCGGAACCCCTCCGGGACGGAGACCTCGACCGCCGGGAAGCGCGTGGTGTAGCGTCGGCCCAGCAGCGCCCGGATCCCCTCCCTCAATTCGCGCAGTTTTGGCAGTCTCATACACGAAATCCCAAATCCAGCCCGCCATGAAGGCGTATGCCCCGCCGCACGGTGGGGCGGACTGTCCCGCCGAATGGCGGGACAAACCCCACACTATACCCCTACACGCCGACACGCCCACACGCCGACACGCACGGCATCATCCCTCTCCCCCCCGGTCCTCCTCGTAGCGGTCCACCACGCTCCCCTCCCACAGTTTCACGCCCGACCGGTGGGAGGCGCGCGCGATCGCGTGCGCGGAAACCGGCGCCGTGAGGACGACGAACAGGCTGCAGAGCAGCGCCTTCAGCCCCGCGCCCGACACGCCGAAGGTCAGGAACACGCCGAACATGATGCTGCATGTTCCCAGTGTCACGCACTTCGTGGCTGCCTGGAGGCGGTTGTACACGTCGGGGAGCCTCACGAGCCCCACGCACCCGAACAGGTCGAAGGCGAGGCCGACGACGACGAACGCCATTCCAAGGGTCTCATTCATCGAGCGGTTTCCCCTCGAGGTACTTGGCGAGCGCCAGCGTGGCGATGAAACTCTGGAGCGCCCACGCGATGCCGATGTCGATATACCAGTCCCGGCCCGTCGAGATGCACATGATGGCGCAGAACCCGACGACGACGATCCCCATGATGTCGATCGCCACCGCGCGGTCCGGGACCGTCGGACCGCGTATGATCCGGTAGAGGCAGAGGAGAAAGCACAGGAGAAGCGCGTAGAGGCACCGGATGAAGAAGGGGGCGAACGCGAGTCCAGCGCGGGAGAGCGACGGCAGGGGGGCGAATACGATCGCGCCCAGCGCCGCGAGGAGCGCCGCCGCGCCCAGAGTCCACCTGACCCTTCCGCCGCACATCGATCCGTTCATGCCGTCACTCGAATATCCGTACCAGTATATGCTCGAAGCGTTCCACGATTCGCCGCGTGGCGCCGTCGATGTCCGTCGCCTTCACGTTGATCCAGTGGACGTACAGGAAGCCGCGATCCCGGTCGGTGTCCACGGTCATGGTCCCCGGCGTGAGGGTGATGGAACTGTCCAGGAAGGTAAGGCCGGTCTCCGACCTGAGGCGTGTCCTCACCTTCACGATCCCCGGCCGTATCGGCATGTCGGGGTGGCACACGAGGTAGGCGACCTGGAGGTTCCCCTTGACGCACTCCCAGATGAAGAGGGGGACGTACAGGGCAAAGTACGCGTAGCGCCTCGGGTCCTTCAATGCGTAGGGCCTCCGGACGAACATCTCCCCCGTGAGCAGCGCCGCCGAGAGGGCGGCGAACACGCCGAGGACGAGGGAGCGGGGAGCGGGCGGCCACGTGAGTACCAGCCACACCGCGAACCCGATCACGAACAGCACGCACCTGCTTTTCATCTCCGCCCCCCGCCGAAGGGAGACGGCGCGAAACGGCCGCCCGCGCGCTTTTCGGCGCCGTTCCCGGCCGCTCCCCTCCCGCCGTACCACGGGCCCTCAGGCGCCTTTTCACGCACCCGCGACGCATAGCCGGTCCCCCGCACGATGGCGGCGGCGCCCCGATCGAGGAAGCCGCCCGACAGCGCCGGCACCGCGAGCAGCCCCCCCGTCAGGCAGAGGGCCGCCAGAACGACCATCGCGATCCGCATCCGCGGGGGGACCTCCCTCACTCCCTCCCACCGCCCCTTCGGCTCGCCGTAAAACGCGTACCGCTGGAGCTTCATAAACGAGGCGAGCGTGAGCATGCTCACCAGGGCGGCGAGAACGGCATAGCCGTAGCGCCCGCTCTGGACGCAGGCCATGATGATGATGAGCTTGCTCCAGAAGCCGTTCAGCGGCGGGACCCCGGAGATCGCGAGCGAGGCCACCAGGGAGGTCGCGGCCGTGACGGGCATCCGCTCCCGCAGCCCGCCCATCTTCCGGAGGTCCCTGACGCCGGTGGCGTAGTCGATGGCGCCCGCGTTCAGGAAGAGGAGGGACTTGAAGATCGAGTGGTTCACGAGGTGGAACAGCCCGCCCAGCACCCCCAGCGGCGTACCGAGGCCGAGCCCGAGGACGATGTAGCCGACCTGGCTGATGGAGTGGTACGCGAGGAGGCGTTTCATGTCCCACTGGCCCACGGCGAGGACCACGCCCGCCGCCATCGAGAGGGCCCCCAGCGCCATCAGGACGTGTGAGATCGCGGGCGTCATCCCCAGGACGTTGAAGAGGACCCTGGCGAGGGCGTAGATCCCCAGCGTCTTGATAAGCACGCCGGAGAGCATGGCGGAGATCGGCGCAGGGGCGGAGGAGTGGGCGTCGGGGAGCCACGCGTGGAACGGGACGAGGGCCGCCTTGAGCCCGAATCCGAAGATGAAGAGAGCTGTGATGAAAAGCACGCACGGCGTCCCCTGTTTGCCGGCGAGGGCCAGGGAGATGTCCGCCATGTTGAGCGACGAGCAGCACCCGTAGAGGAGCGCGATCCCGAAGAGGAGGCAGTTGGTGGAGAGTATCCCCAGGACGGCGTACTTGAAGCTCGCCTCGAGCTCCTCCTGCCCCGTGCCGAAGGCGACGAGGGCGTAGGCGGAGAAGGCCGCGACCTCGAGGAAGACGAATAAATTGAACAGGTCCCCCGCGAGGATCATCCCGTTCATCCCCGCCAGCATGAGGAGAAAAAGGGCGTAGAACTGCCACTCGCCCGTGTAGCGCCGCATGTAGTCCGCCGCGTAGAGGGCGACCATCAGGGCGACGCAGTTCACCGTCACGAGCATCACCGCCGAGAGGCCGTCGAGAACGAGGCATATGCCGAACGGCGGGGGCCAGCCCCCCGCCCGGTAGAGAAGGATGCCGTCCCGCCGCACAAGCAGGGCGATGACGAACGAGAGGCAGAGCAGCGAGAAGGCGGCGGCAGCGGCGATGGCGGCGGGCGCGCCCCGCCGCCTCCCGGCGAGCGGGACCGCGAACGCCGCCCCCAGCGCGACCGCGATAACGGACAGGATGATGTTCATTCCCTACCCTCTCAGCCGGCGCATCTGCCTGATGTCGAAGGTGCCGTACTTCTCATAGAGCCTGACCGCGAGGACGGTGAGGAGGGAGGTCGCCCCCAGGCCGATGACGATGAACATCAGCACAAGCGCCTGCGGCAGCGGGTCCACCATCTCCCCGGCGTCCAGCGCCGCCGGGAAGATCGGGGCGCGCCCCCCCGCCCGGTAGCCGAGCAGGATGAAGAAGAGGTTGATCGCGTACCCGGATATGCCTATGCCGATGATGATCTTGATGAGGTTCCTTTTTGTCGCGATGCAGTACACGCCGACCAGGAACAGGAGCGTGCAGAGCAGGTACGCGGTCATTTTCTGTCGATCCTTATGGCGGCGAGGCTCGAGAACACGGCAAAGAGCCCCGCGGCGACGTTGACGGCGACGAAGACCTGGCAGAGCGAAGTGAGCAGCGCGCCGTACGGCCTCATATCGTGCCCCCGCCCGGCGAGGGCGCTGTGGACGAGGAAGGCGCAGAGGAACGCCGCCATGCCGAGGGACATGAGCCGTGGGGCGTCCAGGCGGACGGCGAGCGAGGGTACGGTGCGCACGAGGTTCCGCCGGAACGCGCGCTTCCCGAAGCCGAGGATGAGGTGGATGAACGCCAGCGCGATGATCACCCCCCCGGGGAACCCCCCGCCGGGCGAGTCGTGGTCCCCGACGACGATGCAGATACCGAAGAGCAGGATCAGGCCGACAGTCAGGCGGGTGACCGTCCTGACGGTGAGCGTCATCCCCTCCCCCGATCGCCGGTCCCTCATCTCTCCCCTCCCGTGCGGCCGTGGTCCTTTCTCCCGATCCTGCGCAGCAACGCGAGCACCCCGATGACGGAGGCGAAGAGGATCGTCGCCTCCCCGAGGGTGTCGTACGCGCGGTAGTCCCCGATGATGGCGCCCACCACGCTCAGGCCCCCGCTCGTCCTCACCAGTACCTCTTCCAGGTACATCCTTCCCACCCGCATGAGCGGCGCGCCGAAGGAGGGGATCCCGCCCAGTGCCAGGCGTGCGAGGAAAAGGAACCCCGCGGCGAAGACGACGGCTCCGGCCGCGGCCATGTCGGCCCGGGCTCCCCACGCGTCCACCCTGTCCCGGCTGACCGTGGCACGGACGAGGATGACGAGGCAGATGATCTCCACGACCAGCTGCGCGATGGCAAGGTCGGGGGCCCCGAGAATGAGAAAGGCGACGGAGAGCGCCAGCCCCACCGCCCCCACCGCCACGACGGAGGCGAGAAGATCCCGCATCTCGACCGCGGCGACCGCCGCGACGATCATCAACACGAGAAGGATGTACAGTCCGATCATATCCCTGTCCGCACCCCTTTTTACGCTACCGCATCAGAAAATAGCAGACGGCCAGAAATCCGGCGAGGCACCATCCGATATAGACGGGGAGCACGCCGCCGTGAGCCCGCTGGAGCGCGCCGGAGACCGCGAGCACCGCATCCCGGCCCAGATCGTAGAGGTCGAACCACTTCCGCCCGGCAAGGCGGTAGATCCCCCTGAGTATCCCCATCTCCGTGATGGTTCTATAGAAATCCACTCCCGAGAGCGTCATCTGCGGCGCCTCCTCCTCCCCCCCGATGAACGGCGCGCTCTCGCGCATGGGGAGGAGGCGCCCGATCAGGCAGACGGAGAGGCCGAGCAGGATCCCGACGATCAGCAGGGCGGTCGCGACGGTCGGGTCCCAGAACCCGGGGAACACCACCGCCGTCCCGACCGCCGGGCCGATGAGCGGGCGGACGGCGAGGGGGACCGCGAAAAGGCCGAGCGCGACGCACGCGGCGGCGAGCGCGGCGGCGGGGGCCACCATCGACACCCCG
>JBAXOY010000125.1:0-7297 GCA_037133055.1 Chlamydiota bacterium | reverse complement strand
GCGGCCGTGCCCGCGGCGACCCCGGCGAAGAAGAGGATCACCGTCGCCGCCGCGTAGCCGAGCGGCCGCCCCGAGAGAAGAAGCACGGGGATGAGCCCTACGGCGGCCCCGGCGGTGCCGGGGGCGAAGGGGGCATAGCCGGCCCCACAGCACGTCGCCACGAGTATCGCCAGTCTCTTCATCAAGTCCTTTTCCCTCGCGTATTCCGTCCTTCGATTACGCCCACACGCCGTCACGCCCATACGCCGTTACTATCTTTTTCCTTCCCAGAACAGCCCCCGGTTCTCGTAGAGGTAGATGAGCCCCGAACCGACCGTGAGCACCACCGTAACCATCATGACCCAGAAGACGAAGCTCGCGAGGTGGGCCGGATCATAGAACGGGCGAAGCTTCTCCCCGATGCCGAGGCACGAGGCGATATCCTTGATCGCGAGGAAGGTGAGTATCACGAAAATGGCCGCGACCTGCGACACGGTCTTGTGCTTCCCCCAGAGCCCCGCGGCGAGGACCTGCCCGTTTGAGAGGGCGAGGAGGCGGAGGCTCGTGATGATGAACTCGCGGCTGATGATGATGACCACCATCCACACGGGGACGTGCGTGGCGGGGAGCTGAACGAATGAGACGAAGGCGGCGCAGATGATCATCTTGTCCGCGACCGGGTCCATCAGCTTCCCGTAGTCGGTGACCCCGTGCCCCCTCCGCGCGAGCCACCCGTCGAGGAAATCGCTGGCGACCGCCGCGGCGAATATGATCCATGCGGCGAACATGCTGCCGGGGAACCGCGCCCAGAGCAGGTACATGAACACGAACGCGAGCACTATCCTGGCCGTGGTGAGCTTGTTGGGAAGATTCATGCGCCCCTCCGGGGCATCTCGGATTTTAGATTTCAGATCTCAGATTTCAGATCCCAAATCGTCGCTCGCCCTTTCGCCGGTTCGCCCTTTTGCCGGTTCAGATCGAAACCCTCTGGACGCCCGCGCTGCAATCGCGGAGCCCCGGGCATATCCCCTCATGCGTGATCGAGGATCTCCCCCACCAGGTCGTACTCCATCATCCCCGTGATCCGGACCGGGACGATGTCGCCGGGGGCGGCGCCGCTCCCGGAGAGGTACACCGTCCCGTCCACCTCAGGGGCGTCGCCGGCGGTCCGCCCGCGGAGCGAAAAGGTGCCCTCTTCAAGGCGCTCGTCCACCATGACCTCGACCGTGCGCCCGAGCATCCGCTCGTTCGCCTCCCGGACGATCTCCTGCTGGAGCATCATGAGCCGGCGGAGCCGCTCACCCTTCACCTTCCGCGGCACCTGCCCCGGGAGGCGCGCGGCGGGGGTCCCCCTCTCCCGGGAATAGGTGAACGCGCCGAGGTGCTCGAACTTCGCCTCCCGCACGAAATCGAGGAGCTCCTCGAAATCCCCCTCCGTCTCACCCGGGAACCCCACCATGAACGTGGTCCGCACGGTGACCCCCGGCACGAGTTCCCGCACCCTCGCAAGCCGCTCGACGACCTGCGCCTTCGTCATGCGCCTGCGCATCGCTTCGAGCACGCGGCCGGCGGCATGCTGGAGCGGGAAATCGACATACGCGCAGATCTTCGCCTCGCCCGCGATGACGCGCAGAAGCTCGTCCGTGTAGCGCGCCGGGTGGCCGTAGAGAAGCCTGATCCACCGCACGCCCTCTATCCCCGCGAGATCCCCGAGCAGCGCCGGGAGCCCCTTCCCTCCCGGGCGGTCGCCCCCGAATGCGGTCGTGTCCTGGGATATGAGATCAAGCTCCCTGGCGCCGCCCGCGGCGAGCGCGCGCGCCTCCTCCATCACGGAATCCGCCGACCGCGAACGGGCCGGCCCCTTGATGGACGGGATGACGCAGTAACTGCAGCGGTTGTCGCACCCTTCGCCTATTTTCAGATACGCGTAGTGCGGGGGCGACAGCCTTAGGCGCGGGCTCAGGTGATCGTAAAGGAATGCGCCTTCCCCCGCGGAGCCGCCGCCGTTCAGGGCGGGGGAGTCGAGGGCCCGCACGATCCCCGCCACTCCCGGGATCTCCGCGGGGAGGATGACGCGGTCCACGCCGGGAAACTCCCCGGCGAGGCGCCGCCCCCGCCGCGCCGGAAGGCACCCCGCGACAACGAGTCGCGCGATCTCTCCCCGCGCCTTCAACTCCTCGAGGCGGCGGATCGTTTCGGCGGACTCGCGTTCCGCCTCGGCGATGAACGCGCAGGTGTTGACGATCACCACCTCCGCATCGCCGAGGTCCTCACAGACCTCGATGCCGTCCGCCCGGAGATACCCGAGGATTACTTCGGAATCCACGAGGTTCTTCGCGCAGCCGAGGCTGGTGAGCCCGACCTTGATCGCCATCCCCTCCCCTTCTCTCGTATCTTATACTCGATCGCCCGATCGCTTGATCGCTCGATAGCTCTATCGCTATTCTTCCTTGAGCTTCCCCCTGTAGACCTCTATCTTCCCGTCCCTTCCTATCCGGAGGTTCTGCGCGGTCCGCCCCTTCAGGTCTTTCACGGGCTTCCCGTCGAGCGTGAGGTCCACCGCGCGGGGGCGGCTCACCCGGAGGTCGAAGCCCTCGGCGGCCGTCCAGATCTCTTCTTTCCCGCGCGCCATGGTCCCCTGGAAGATAAGCGCGCCGTCCGCGTAGACTTTCAGGGTCACCGCATCCTTCGCCTTGACCGCGAGCTTCTTCTGTTTCGGTCGTACGGTCTCCGCGGGAGTTGCCTGGACGGCCGCCGGCGGCAGGGTGGGCCTCGCTGTGGGGATGGACGGGAGCGGGAGCGTCTCGAGCTCCTCGGTGCCGGGGGCGGCCGGCTTCTGCACGCGGGGCGCGGAAACCTGATTCCTGAGCATCGACACCCCGAACACCGCGGCGACGATGACTCCGGCCGCCGCCACGCCGATCACGGTGTAGTTCCACGAGCGCGGACCGGCGGGGGGATGGGCGTCGCCGTCGGAGGAGAGGACCGGCATCGAGACGGAGAGGTGCTCCCGGGCGAACTGATCGAGCAGGGGCTTCGGATCCAGGCCGAGGTACTCCGCGTAGAGCTTGATGAACCCCTTCGCGTAGGCGACCGCGGGGAGGCGGGAAAGCTCGTTCGCTTCGATCGCGACGAGGTACCGCTCACTCACCCTGGTGTCGCGGGCCACCTGCGCGATCGGGATCTTCCTCTCCTCCCGCGCCGCTCGTAGATAGTCACCTAACGATGTCATTATTTCCTCCGTTTGTTCGCATAAGATTGCGATGCGGGCACGCACGAACCGGCGAACCGGCGATCCGTGACCAACAAAGTCGCCCGCTCGCCGTCTCGCCCTTTCGCCGGTTCATTGTTTCATCCGGCCCCGACAACATCTTCACCACAATCTGAGATCTCAAATCCGAGATCTGAGATTTTTTTACAGTATCTCCCTCGGCCTGCTCCCCTGCTGCGGGCCCACCACGCCGCGCTCCTCCATCATATCCACGAGGCGCGCGGCGCGGTTGTACCCTATCCGGTAGCGCCGCTGGAGCATCGAGGCCGACGCCTGTCCGAACTGGCGGACCGTCTTCACCGCCTCCTGGTACAGGTCGTCGTCGATCTCCTCGCAGATCGACTCTTCCTCGTCCGCGGCGAGGATGTCCTCGCGGTACTCGGGGGCGGCCTGCGCCTTGACGAAGTCTACCACCGCGTCTATCTCGGCGTCCTCGACGAGGGTGCCCTGCACCCTGAGCCGCCGCGAGGCGCCGGGGGGCATGAAGATCATATCCCCCTTCCCGAGGAGCTTGTCCGCCCCGCTGCCGTCCAGGATGACCTTCGAGTCGATCTTGCTCGCCACCTTGAACGCGATCCTGGTGGGGAAATTCGCCTTGATGAGCCCGGTGATGACATTCACGGATGGCCGCTGCGTCGCCAGGATAATATGGATGCCGGCGGCGCGCCCCATCTGCGCCAGGCGTATGATCGGGCCTTCGATATCCTTCCGCGCGACCAGCATCAGGTCGGCGAGCTCGTCGATGATGATGACGAGGGACGGCAACTCCTCGAGCGGCTCTCCTTTCTCATCCTTCAGGTCCGCCCCCTTCTGGCCGACCTTGGTGTTGTACCCCACGATGTCGCGGACAATGTGTTTCGAAAAGAGTTCGTAGCGCCGCTCCATCTCCCTCCCCGCCCACCGGAGCGCCTGGGAAGCCAGCCGGCTCTCGGTCACCACCGGGGTTAGCAGGTGGGGAATGTCGCGGTACTGGCTCATCTCCACCCGCTTGGGGTCGATGAGAATGAGCTTCAGTTCTTCCGGGGTGCGGGAAAAGAGCATGGTGAGGATGATGCTGTTGATGCACACGGTCTTTCCGGAGCCGGTCGATCCCGCGATGAGCAGGTGCGGCATATCGCGCAGGTCGCTGACGACGGCGCTGCCGGATATCTCCTTCCCGATGGCGAGCGGGATGAACCTCTGCACCTGACGGTAATCCCGGGAGAGGAGCATCTCCTTGAGACCCACCAGGGTCGCCTTGATGTTCGGAATCTCGATGCCCACGGCCGACTTTCCCGGGATGGGGGCGACGATCCTGATGCTCACCGCCGCCATGGCGAGCGCGAGGTCGTCCGAGAGCGCCGTGATCTTCTGCACCTTGACGCCGGAGGCCGGGTGGACCTCGTACCGGGTGATCACCGGGCCCCTGTCCACGTGGTCAACCGTCGCCTCGATCCCGAAGTCGCGAAGCGTCTCCCGGAGCACCTCTTTGTTTCTTTCGAGATCCTCCTCCACCTGCCTACCCTTCGCGACCGGTTCGTGGAGGAGCTCGATCCCGGGGAGCCGGTACGAGCCCGTGGCCCTCGGCCTGCGGAACCGCGGCACGGGCGTGGGCTTCCCGGGCTTCGCCTGGCGCTCTTCGCCCCTCTCGACCGGGAGCTCGCGCTGCACCTCGCGGGGGGTCGCAACCGCGACCTTCATCCTGCCGGTCCGCCGCCGGAGGCGCTCGAACGGACGCACCCGCACCGTGCGCATCCCGATGGGGATGACGCGCCGCCTGTGGCTCAGAACCTCCGCGGAGACCTTCGCGGACCTTCCCACCGCCCCTGCCGCTTTCCTGAAGAGGGCCGCGACGAGGGCGAGCGGGGTAAGGCGGGTGAAAAAGGCCGCGGCGGCGAGGAATAGCGCCGCGCACACCGCGGTCGAACCGGTATAGCCGAGGTACGGGATGACGAACGCGGCGCTCACGGCGTCGCCGATGCGCCCCCCCGGCCCCACCAGGTTCATCTGGTGCGCCATCCCGGTCAGTCGCGGGAGCCGGTGGGGAAGCTGCAGGAGGGCGGACAGGGAGACAACCATCACCGCGCCGGCGAGCGCACGGGCGGTCCAGGCCGCCCCTGAGCCCCCGTCGCTCCGCCCCACGGCGCAGCCGATCACGAAGAGCACGAAGAGGAGGAGGTAGGCCGCGAACCCGAGTTCGAAGAAACACCAAAACGCCGTCCACGCGCCGACGATTCCGACGCTGTTCAGCGGGGGATTGTTCGGCTGCGTGGTGTAGTATCCCACATCCATCGGGTCGTAGGTGTACAAGCTCAGGAAGAGCAGGAGGGAGAGCATCCAGAAAAAGACAGCGTACGTGATCCTCATCCGGGCACACCTCTTCGAAGAGAGTCCGCCGCGCGCGGGCGGACAGCCGCCGCGGCGAACCCGTAAGAACGTTAGGAGTTAGGCTACCTCCGCCCGCGCGGCTTGAACGGCCTGCGCGGCGGCCGGCGCTCGTCTTCCGGATCGTCCTTGCCCGTGAGGACCGCCCTGCGGCTCAGGTTGATGCGCCCCTGCTCGTCGATCTCGGTCACCTTCACATCGATCTGGTCCCCGATGTTCACGACGTCGGTGACCTTCGCGACGCGGTGATCGGCGAGCTTCGAGATGTGCACGAGCCCTTCCTTGCCGGGCATGATCTCCACGAACGCCCCGAAGTCGAGGACATTCTTGACGACACCCGGGTAGATCTTGCCCACCTCGACCTCGGCGGTGCGGCGCTTGACCTCCTCGACCGCCTTCGCGAGGCTTTCCGGGCTGTTGGAGGAAACGCTGACGGTGCCGTCGTCGTCGACGTCGATCTGGGCTCCCGTATCCTGGCAGATCTTCTTGATGAACTTGCCCTTCGGGCCGATGAGATCGCCGATCTTGTCCACCGCGATCTTTATCTGGACGATGCGGGGCGCGTACTTCGACACCTCGGGGCGCGGCGACGCGAGCACGGCGTCCATGATATCCAGGATGGCGAGCCTGCCCACGCGGGCCTTCTCCAGTGCGCCGGCAAGCACGTCCGCCCCGATCCCCTCGATCTTGCTGTCGAGCTGGAACGCGGTGATCCCCTTCCGCGTCCCCGCGACCTTGAAGTCCATGTCGCCGCAGGCGTCCTCCGATCCGAGGATGTCGGTCAGGATAATCGATTTGCCGCCCGCCTGCACGAGGCCCATGGCGATGCCGGCCACCGGGCTCGTCATGGCCACGCCCGCGTCCATCATGGAGAGGCTTCCCCCGCACACGCTCGCCATCGAGGAGGAGCCGTTGGACTCCAGGATGTCGGACACGATCCGCACCGTGTACTGGTACTCCTTCGGGATCACGCCGAAGAGGGCGCGCTCGGCGAGATTGCCGTGCCCGATCTCTCGCCGGGCCGGGCCGCGGTTCGGCTTCACCTCGCCCACGCTGAACGGGGGGAAGTTGTAGTGCAGCATGAAGCCCTTCGATGTCTCCCCCTCGTACGCCTCGAGGCGCTGCGCGTCCTTGGGGGTGCCGAGCGTCGTGATCGCGAGCGCCTGCGTCTCGCCGCGCGTGAAGAGGGCGCTGCCGTGCGTCCGGGGCAGGATTCCCACCTCGCAGCTGATCGGGCGGATCTCGTCGACGCCCCTGCCGTCCACGCGGAGCCCCCTCTCGACGATGAGCGCGCGGATCTTCTTTTCCTCCGCGGCGCCGAAAAGCCCCGCGAGCGCGCCTTCATCCGCGCCGGGAAACTGCGCCTTGACCGCGGCGCACATCTCCGCGAGGAGCGTCCCCAGGCTCGCCTCGCGGTTCTTCTTTCCCTTCACCAGCAGGGCCGGCTCGAGCCTATTCTCCAGAAAGGCGTCGACCGCCGCGGCGAGCGCGGCATCAGGCTGCGGCGGCTGCGCCGCCTTTTCCTTCATGCACCCCGTCTTCGCGCACAGCTCCCGGAGGGCCGCGGCGATGAGCTTGATCTGGGCGTGTGCGGCGGCAAGCGCCTGGACCATGTCTGCCTCGGATATCTCGCGGGCGCTCCCCTCCACCATGATGACCGCCTCCGAGGTCCCGGCGACCACG
>JBAXOY010000124.1:0-7674 GCA_037133055.1 Chlamydiota bacterium | reverse complement strand
GGCTCGTCGTCCACCACCAGGACTGACTGGTCATCCTTAGACGCGGGCTCGGTCATAATCGCACTCCGCCGGGAACGCGCCCAGTATACACCGTTCGGTTTTCCTGTTCAACAGCATCGGCGGCCGGATTCCCCCGCACACCCGACAGGTGCTCCAGGACCCTCCGGGCGAGGGCCCGGTCCCCGAGGACCCGCGCGAGGTCCGCGGGAGGAGCGGCGGCGACGCCGCGGATGTCCCCGAACGCCCGGATGAGCGCCGCCCTTCTCGCGGGGCCCACGCCCGCCACGCGGTCGAGCTCGGACTCGAAGAGCCGACGGGTCCTCATGGCGCGGTGCCCGCGCAGGGCGAAGCGGTGCGCCTCGTCCCGGACCCGCTGGAGGAAGAGGGCCGCCGGGTCTCCGGCCTTCAGTGGAATCGCGTCCTTTCGCCCCCCGATATACACACGTTCGGGAGCCCGGCGCCCGGTGAGCTCGCGTTCCTTCGCGAGGGCGATCACGGCCGGCCCCTCCGCCCCCTCGTCCCGCAGCGCGCGCAGGGCGGCGTGCATCTGCCCCTTCCCCCCGTCGACCACGATGAGATCGGGCATTTTCCATCCCTCCCGCCCGCGTCTCGCGCGCCGCGCGACCACCTCGTAGATCATCCCGCAGTCGTCCGCGCCCTCCGCCGATTTCACGGTGAACCTCCGGTAGCCCTCCGGCCGCGGCGCCCCGTCCCGGAACGCCACCATGGAACCCGTCCGTGAAGCGCCGCCGAGGTGCGAGATATCGACGCACTCGATATCCCGCGGGGAAGAGGGAAGACGGAATCTCCTCGCGAGCTCCCCGCGCACCTCTTCGTCCGCGCGGCCCCGCGCCGCGCCCGCCGCGAACGACGCCGCCGCGTTCGACGCCGCCATGGCGACCAGTTCCCGCTTCGCGCCCCTGCGGGGGGCGGCAATCCCCACGCGCCCCCCGCGCGCGCCGGCGAGCGCCTCGCCGAGCGCGCCCGAGTCGGGCGGCAGCGCGGGCACGAGGATCTCGGGCGGGACAAATGCGCCCCCGAGGTGGTGGCGCCGCAGGATCTCGCCGACGAGCGACGGGTCATCCCCCCCGCCCGAGATCGAGATCGTGCGCTTGCCGATCAGCCGCCCGCCGCGCACGAAGAGCAGGGCCGCTTCGCCGCGCCCCCCCTCGCGGTGCAGCCCCACCGCGTCCCGGTCGACGCCGTCGAACGAGACGCACTTCTGGCGTTCGAGCGTCCTTTCGATCGCCCCGATCGTGTCCCTGATTTCCCGCGCCTTCTCGAAGCGGAGCGCCGCCGATTCACGGCGCATCTCCCGCCCGAGTTCTCGGAGCAGGCTCCCCGTGCGGCCCGAGAGAAAAAGGTCCACGCGCCGCACGAGCGCGGCGTAGTCCCGCTTCCCGATCAGCCCGCGGCAGGGGCCGGAGCAGCGCCCTATCTGGTGCTTGATGCAGGGCCGCGCGCGGCGGGCGCAGTCGGCCGTGCCGCAATCCCTGAGCGGAAAGGCCCGCTGGAGGAACCGGACGGTCCTCCGGGCGTCGTTCGCCGACGAATACGGGCCGAACCAGCGCGCCCCGTCGCGCCGCAGATGCCGGGTGATCTCCATGCGCGGGTACTCCTCGTCGACCGAGAGGCGTATGTGGGCGCAGGCGCCGGCATCCTTGAGACTCACGTTGTAGCGGGGCCGGTGCTCCTTGATGAGCGTCTCCTCGAGGAGAAGCGCCTCATTTTCGGTGTCGGTGACGATGAAGTCGACCTCGTCAGCCCGCGAGACCATGGCGGGGATTGCCGCCCGCCCGTCTCCGCGCCCGGTAAAGTAGGACTCGACACGGCGCCGGAGGTCTACCGCCTTGCCGACGTAGAGCACCTCGCCCCCGGCGCCTTTCATGAGATAGACGCCCGGTTTGCGGGGAAACTTTTTGAGCGTGTCGGGGGTAATCATCTTATAAATCCCAAATCCCAAACCCCAAATCCCAATAAAGACACGGGGGAAAATCCCAAATCCAAAATCCCAAAATGGAGCATTTCCCGGAACTCAAATCCGGGATTCGGTATTCCGGATCATCAGCGCACCCAAGCACTACCGCAGGGAGAGCTCCAGCTTCTCGAGCTCGAACATCCGGTCCCTGAGCTCCGCGGCGGCCTCGTAGTCGAAGCGGGCCGCCGCCTCGATCATCTGCTTCTTGAGTGCCTTCACCCTCTTCCGGATTTCGCCGGGGTCCCCGATCGCGGGCTTCTCGAGCGGCACCGTCGCGTAGTCCGCCTCGCACACCTGCCCGACCGGCTCGCGCACCGCCTTCCGCACCGTCTGCGGTGTTATCCCGTGTTCCCGGTTGTAGGCGAGCTGCGCCTCGCGCCGGCGCGCGCACTCCCGCACCGTCGCCTCGATCGATCGGGTCATGGTCCCCGCGTACAGGACCGCGCGCCCGTGGATGTTGCGGGCCGCCCGCCCGCACGTCTGGATGAGGGACGTTTCGGATCTTAGAAACCCCTCGCGGTCCGCGTCGAGCACCGCCACCAGAGAGACCTCCGGGAGGTCAAGGCCCTCGCGGAGCAGGTTGATGCCCACGAGGACGTCGAAGTCGCCGCGCCGAAGGTCGCGCAGTATCTCCGTGCGCTCGATCGTGCCGATGTCCGAGTGGAGGTACCGGACCTTCACGCCGCTCTCGCCGAGATAGTCCGCGAGGTCCTCCGCGGTCCTCTTGGTGAGGGTCGTGATGAGGACCCGCTCTCCGCGGGCGACCGTTACCCGTATCTCCGCGAGGACGTCGTCCACCTGGCGGGCGGCGTCGTGGATGACGATCTCCGGGTCCACGAGCCCGGTCGGGCGCACCACCTGCTCGACGATCGCGCCCTCGCTCCGCCCGCGCTCAAACTCCCCGGGCGTCGCCGAGACGTAGATGGTCTGCCCGGAGGCGAGATCGAACTCCGGGAACGAGAGGGGCCGGTTGTCGAGCGCCGACGGAAGCCTGAAGCCGTACTCGACCAGCGTCTCCTTGCGCGACCTGTCGCCGCGGTACATCCCGTGAAGCTGGGGCACCGTCACATGGCTCTCGTCGATGAAGACGAGGTAGTCGTCCGGGTAGTAGCTGAGGAGCGTCGCGGGGGGCTGCCCCGGCTGCCTCCCGTCGAGGTGGCGGGAGAAGTTCTCGATCCCGGGGCAGAAGCCGAACTGCTCCATCAGCTCGAGGTCGTACTCGGTCCTCTGGCGCAGGCGCTGCGCCTCCACGATCTTTCCCGCCTCCGTGAGGGCCCGATGCCGCTCCTCGAGCTCCGCCCTGATGCCCGTAAGCGCCCTCCGCAGCCTGTCCTCGGGGGTGACGTGGTGGCTCGCGGGGTAGATCGAGGCCGCCCCGAGGGCGCGCACGATCGCGCCGCGGATCGGGTCGATCTCCGCGACGCCCTCCACCGCGTCCCCGAGGAAGGAGACGCGGACGGCGCGCTCCTCGTCGCTCGCCGGAAAGACCTCGACCACGTCCCCGCGCACCCGGAACGTCCCCCTGTGGAAGTCGAAGTCGCCGCGGGCGTACTGGATCTTCACCAGGGCGCGGAGGAGCTCGTCCCGGTCCATCGCCTTCCCCTCCTCCACCCGGACGTGCATGCCCCGGTAATCCTCGGGCACGCCCAGCCCGTAGATGGCCGAGACGCTCGCCACGATGATCACGTCGCGCCGCTCCGAGAGCATCGTCGTGGCCTCGTGCCTCAGGGCGTCGATGCGCTCGTTGATGGCCGCGTCCTTCTCGATGAAGGTGTCGGTCTGCGGGATGTACGCCTCGGGCTGGTAGTAGTCATAGTAGCTCACGAAAAAGCCGACGCCGTTGCGGGGGAAGAGGGATTTGAACTCGGCGTAGAGCTGCGCGGTCAGGGTCTTGTTCGGCGCTAGCACGAGCGCCGGCCGGCCGGTCCGCGCGATGACGTGCGCCATCGTGAAGGTCTTGCCGGAGCCGGTCACCCCGAGCAGCGTCTGGCGGCGCCGGCCGCCCTCGACGCCCCCGACAAGGGCGCCGATCGCCTGCGGCTGGTCGCCGCAGGGGGCGAGATCGGACACGATCTGAAAGCCGGGCATGGGGCGGCCTTGTGGGACGAAAGGCAATGACACTTCTAACTACAATCCATCAGGTAGACGAGGAATGCGATGACGCCGAGCACCGATGCCGCGACGGCGGCGAGGGTCCACGCCCCGGAGGATTTGTCGTGGAGGGTGAGGGCATGCGCCAGCACGAACGGCGCGGCGACCGCGCTCGCCCAGAGGACGAGGCTGAGAGCCGCGACGAGCGCGAGCCGCGCCAGCGCCGCATACCACGGGACCCCGTCACGCCCCCGCCTCATCGTTCCCTCCCCCGCCGTCAGTCCTGAATCTTCGGCGTTCAGGACTATTTCCTCAACTGCCCCCTGAGCTCCCGCGCCCGCGCGTTCTTCGGGTCCGCCGCGAGGCAGCGGTCGAGGAGCGTGCGCGCCCGCTCGAAGTCGAGCTTCGCCATGGCCGCCTCCGCAAGGCACAGGAGCCCCTCCGCCTCCCCGCAGCCGCGTTCGAGCGCAAGGGCGAACTCCCGTTCCGCGGCGTCGTGCTCACCCCGCGTGATGAGGAGCTTCCCCGTGTCGAGGTACGCCTCGGGGTCCGACGGGGCTGCCTCCTTCGCCGCCCGGAACTGCGCGAGCGCCTCGCCCACGCGCCCGAGCCGCGCGTAGTACTTCCCGAGGGCGGTGCGGTACGCCGCCCCCCGCGGGTCGAGCTGCACCGCGAGCCCGTACTCGCGCCCGGCGAGGCCGAGCTCTCCGGTCCCCTCCCAGCCCCGGGCGAACTCGAGGTGCGCATCCGCGGAATCCGGGCGCGCGGCGACGCAATCCCTCGCGGTCTCGACCGCGTCGCCGTAGCGCCCCGCGGCGTTATACTCCCGCGCGTCCGCGATCCCCTTTGCGAACTGCGCATCCGTCATCGTGACGGGCCCCTTCTCCCGTTTCGCGGAGGGGCGCTTCAGCCCGAGGCGATAGACGAGGTTTTCGCGCGTGCCGAAATAGAGCGCCCCGCCCGAGAGGGAGGGGGAGGAGGCGATCCTGCCCTTCGCCGCGAACTTCCAGACGACCCTTCCGTCCCGGACGTCCAGGCAGTAGAGCGTGCCGTCGAAGCTTCCGACCGCCACCCTGCCTCCCGCGAGGCAGGCGGAGGAGATCACCGGCTTGCCCGTCTTGTAGCGCCAGCGCCGCGTCCCGTCAGCGGCGTCCCAGCAGTTGATGTATCCGTCCATGTCGCCGGCGATGACCATCCCCCCGCCCACCGCGGCGGTGGCGACGATCGCCTTCCCCCCCTTTGCCTTCCAGATCCCTTTCCCGGTGGCGACGTCGAGGCAGTGCATCGTCCCGTCGCCCGCGCCGAGAAAGATCCTTCCGCCGCTCACCGCGGGGGAGGCGCCGACCGCGGCCTTCAGATCGGCCTTCCATATCCTCCGTCCGCGCTCCGCGTCGAGGCAATAGACGAAGCCGTCGTCGCTTCCGAAGATGACCGTGCCGTCCACCAGGGCGGCGGACGAGCGGATCGTCCCCCCCGCGGGGAATTCCCATATCTTGTCGCCGCTTTGCGCATCCAGGCAGACGAATCGCCGGTCCATTCTCCCGATGAAGAGGCGCCCGCCGGAGATCGCGGGGGCGGTCAGTATCCGCTCGGGGAAGCGCTTCTTCCAGACCTCCTTCCCCGTCTTCGCGTCGAGGCAGTAGAGCACCGCGCGGTCGTCCCGGTGCAGCTCCGCGTCTAGTATCGAGTACTCCCGCATGCTCGAGGTGAAATAGATCCTGCCCCCCGCGAGCGCCGGCTCGCTGAGGTCGTTGTGGCGCGCGTCGAACTTCCATGCCGCCTTCCCGCTCTCGGCATCGAGGCAGTACAGGCGCCCGTCCTCCGCGGCCGCGTAGACCCGGTCGCCCGCGGGGAGCGCCGCGCAGTTGACGTTGCCCCCCGCCTTGAAGCGCCAGACCGCCTCGACCTCGCCGGGGATCTCGCCGACGCCGCCCCTCCGCTCGAGGCCGCCGCGGTAGAGGGAAACGTCGCCCGGCGCCGCGCGCGCGGTGGCCGCCCAGAGGAAGGCCGCGGCGGCCAGTCCGCACGCGCTCACGTTTCTCTTGCGCCCCGACGCCCTTCCCACCCTTCACACCCTTCTCACCCTTCCCACCCTTCACACCCTTCTCACCCTTCCCACCCTTCTCACCTCTGCTTCTTTATCAGTCTCGCAGCGTACCCCCCGTCGCAGCCGCTCGTGTGGGGGAGCAGCGTCAGTTCCCGGTCGAGGACAAAACCCGGGTCCGACGAGAGGAAGCCCGCGACCACCCCCCCGTTTTCCTCCGGCTCGACGCTGCACGTGCTGTAGACCAGCACCCCGCCCGGCCTCACGATGGCCGCGGCGGCGGAGAGCAGCGCGCCCTGCGCCTTCGCGAGGCGCGCGATGTCCCCGGGATCGAGGCGCCACCGCGCCTCGGGCCTGCGCCGGAGCACACCCGTGTTCGAGCACGGCGCGTCGACCAGCGCCCGGTCCGCCGGGGCGAGGCCCGGGATGCGGGATGCCTCGCGCGCGTCCCCGACGAGGCAGCGGATGGAGCTGAGCCCGAGCCGCCGGGCGTTCTCACGCACCATCGCCGCCTTGTCCGGGCTCAGGTCCACGCAGATCAGTTCCGCCGCGTCCCCCGCCGCGGCGGCGAGCGCCGTGGCCTTGCCGCCGGGCCCGGCGCAGAGATCCACGATCCTCTCCCCGCGCTGCGCCTCCAGGAAATCGGCGATGCGCATCCCCGACACATCCTGTATCGCGAAAAGGCCGTTCCGGAACGCCGAGAGCTCCGGAAGCGGGCGCGGCAGCTCCTCGATGTCCACGGCGAGGGGGTGGCCCGCGTTCGGCGCCGCGCGGACCCCCTCGGCGACGAGAGAGGCGATGAGGCTGTCTCGCGTGGCCCGGATGGTGTTCACCCGCGCCGTGAGCGGCGGCGGCGTGTTGCCCGCGGCGCAGAGCGCCTCGGCCTCCGCCTCCCCCATCCGTTCGACCCAGCGCCGGACAAGCCAGGCCGGGTGCGACCGGGCCGCTGAGATATACTCCACCGGGTCGCGTTCACGGTCGGGGAACTTCACGTCGGCGAGGCTCGGCGGCGCGTTTCTGAGCACCGCGTTCACGAACTTCTCCCCTCCCCTCTGGCCGTGGCGCAGGGCGAGCTTCACGGCCTCGTCGACTGCGGCGTACGCGGGAATCCGGTCAAGGAACAGGAGCTGGTACATCCCCATGCGCAGTATGTCCCGGAGTTCCTTGGAAATGCGCTCCATCGGCCTTCCGGCGGACTGTTCTATCGCCCAGTCGAGCGTCCCACGCATCCTCATGCACCCGTACACGAGCTCGGTGGCGAGCCCCCGGTCATCCGGGCGCATCCTCCCCCCCTTGAATTCACGGTCGAGGAGCTCGGAAACGAAAAGACCCGATCCCGGGGCGTGCTGGAGCACCGCGAGCGCGCACGCGCGGGCGGTGAGAACCCGCTCCCGCGGAGGCCTTCTTTCCGCCCCCGGGATGGCGGATTCAGCCATGCCCTCCCGCCGAACAACAGCCCCTTCCGCTCCAGGCGCTGGCGGGTGAACTCGAGACACATCATGGCGGGGCCGCCTGTCGTCCCGGCGAAACCCCTCCGGCCTCGAACGGTATCCCGGGCCGC
>JBAXOY010000123.1:0-7825 GCA_037133055.1 Chlamydiota bacterium | reverse complement strand
GATGGTGCGCGGCGAGATCGGCCTGATCCAGTACCACGACATCGCGGGCTTCACCCCCACCGGCATGCGGATGAAGGACGGCACCGAGCGGGACAGCGCCTTGATGGTGCTGGCCACCGGCTACAAGGGCCCGGCCCACATGGTCGGCCAGCTCTTCGGCGCCGAGGTGGCGGGGCGGGTCGGCCAGGTCTGGGGCTTTGACGACGAGGCCCAGGAACCCTATCGCGAAGAGGGAGAGGAAGCCCACAATCCGATCGGCGAGCACCGAGCTCACCGCCCCCGCTTTCCGGGAATGGTCGACCCTCGCGCAATACCAGGCCTTGAGGATGTCCCCCCCCATCGAGCCGGGCATTATGTTGTTGAAAAACGCCCCGATGAGACAGAACCCGAGCAGGGCGCCGTAGCGCGCCCGGATCCCCTGGACTTCCACGAGGGCCTTCCACCGGCGGGCGCTCAGGATGAAGAGGAGGCCGTAGCCGAACCAGCAGGCCGCGAAGGCCCGAAGATCGAGCCCGCGGAGAAGGACCGCGAGCTCGCGGAGATCGACCTTCTTCCAGAGGAGGAGCGCGATGATCCCCGCCGCGAGCGAGATCTTCGCGAGGGAGGTCAGCCCGCGGGCAACTCCTTTTTTCATGTCCCGCACCGGTTGCGCGTGCCATGCGACTGTGGTAGCATGGCGTATACTCTATACCAGAATCGGATTAAGGAGAAGCGCTTATGAAACCGATCCTCGTCCCCCTCTGCGCCGCGGCGCTCCTCGCGGCCGCCGCGACCGCGCATGCCCAGGAGCGCGGTTCGGCGCTCCCTCCGCTCCCGTCCCCCGTCGAGTCCGCCGGCCTCGCGGCCGCCGGAGCCGGCGGCCGGGCCTTTCTCGGCGCGGGAGGCTTTTTCAACAGCGCCGGGGATGCGATCGGGCGCGGCTGCGCCGATCTCTTCGTCGGGCAGGGCCGCTTCTGGAAGAGGACCGCGAATTCCCTCTTCGCCGATTTCCAGGAGAAGCCCGTGGGCACGCCCCCCCGTTACGATCAGATGTGAGCGGCGAGCGACGCCCCCGGCACCGCCGGGATCGCCCCCCTGATCTGGCGCCCCACATACGCCTTTCCCGCCCGCACGGCGTCTCCCGGGGAGAGTCCTCGCGCCAGTCCCGCGGCGATCGCCGCCGAGAGAATGCAACCCGAGCCGTGCAGGCGCACCCCGCGCACCCGGGCGGCCATGAACGGCCTTTTTCCCGCAGCGTCGAAAAGCCAGTCGGTCGCCTCCCCCTCGCCATGCCCGCCCTTGATGAGCACCGCGCGAGGCCCACTAGCGAGGATGCGGCGCGCCGCCTCCTCGATCCCGCGCCCGCCCCGTATCACGGTCCCCGCGAGCAGCTCCGCCTCCCGGAGGTTCGGGGTGACCAGTTCGGCGAGGGGAAAGAGGAGGCTCCGCATCGCCTCGGCGGCGCCGCCCTCCGCGAGCGGGCGCCCGCCGTGCGTGGCGAGCACCGGGTCGACCACGAGGCGGCGCACCCGGTGCGCCCTCAGGAACCGCGCGACCGCCCCGATGATCTCCGCGCTCCAGAGCATCCCGGTCTTGACCGCGTCCGGACGCGCCGCGCGAAACGCCGCGCGTGCCTGCGCGATAACCGCGGATGGGGTCAGGGGATAGACCCCGTCAACGCGGATCCCGTCCTGCGCGGTGACCGCGGTGACCGCGCAGACGCCGTACACCCCGCAGCGCTGGAAGGTCTTGAGGTCGGCCTGAAGCCCCGCCCCGCACGAGGAGTCGGAGCCGGCGATCGTCAGCACCGCGGGCATCATGGCGTCTCCTTTCGGCATGGGGCGCTCATTTCGACCACAGCCGCGCGAGGACCTTCGCGACCACGGGGATGTCGGCCGCGGCGAAGTCGTGGGAGCCGATCTCGGCGGGCCCCACCCACCGCATGTCGTGGCAGTCGATGGGACGCGGTTCCCCGCCGCGGTACGTGCAGAGGTAGCAGAGCAGGAGCACGTGCCTCGTCTCGCCGTCCTTCCGGTAGTTGTGCGACACGACCTCGAAGATCTCGTCGACCGCGATTTCGAAGTCCATCTCCTCCCGGATCTCGCGGACGAGGCACACGCGCGGGTCCTCCGAGAACTCGATCTTCCCACCCGGGAACTCCCACTTGAGGGGTTCGAGGGACGAGTCGGGCTTCCGCTGGGCGATGAGAACGCGGTCCCCCCTCCGTATGATCCCCGCCGCGCAGATTATCGATTTTGTCACGTGGAACTCCAGGCGATCGAGGCGGCGGCGTAAAACCATGCGCCGCGGATTTTCGGTATGATACCATAGTGGGGTCCCGGATACCGATGATGAATCCTTCCCGGCCGACGCGCCGCGACATACTGCTCCGGACCCCGCTCAACCGGCTGCGGCTGACCCTTCGCACCCCTCCCCTCTCCCGCTGCATCGCCGCGCTGTACCGGGAGCTCGCCGCCGCCGGGATACCGTTCCGCCCCTCCTGCTATCTCTCCAACGCATGGGGCTGCCCGGACCGCGTGCCCCTCATCGGGATACCGTTTTATCTTTCCCGCGCGGACCTCTCCCTCCTTCACCGGGAGATGGGCTACGACGTGGAAGCGCCGGCCGTCATCATGCGCCTCCTCAGGCATGAGGCGGGCCACGCCGTCTGTTACGCCTATCGGCTCTACGCCCGGGCCGACTGGCGGCGCGTCTTCGGCCCGTTTCACAAGGCCTACTGCGACCAGTACGTGCCCGATCCGTTCAGCGCCCGCCATGTCGTGTACGGCAAACACTACTACGCGCAGAAGCACCCCGATGAAGATTTCTCGGAGGCGTTCGCCGTCTGGGTCGATCCGGCGAGCGGCTGGGAGCGCCGCTACGCGGGCACCCCGGCCGGCGAAAAGGTCCGCTTCGTCCGGGACCTCGTGCGCAAGGCATGCGGCGGCGCCCCGCCGGTGCAGGGCGGGCGGGCGGACGCCCCCGTCGGACGCATGCGATTCACCCTGCTCGACTATTACGGCGCCACCCCGTCCGAACACCGCCGGCAGGTCTCGGAATATCGCGATGCGATCCTCGGAAGACTGTGTGCCGCGCCGAGGCGCGCGGCAAGGGGGGACGATGCGGCACGGATCATGCGCCGGCACGCCGCCGCGGTGATCGACCGGGTCGCGTTCTGGGCCGGGATGCCGCGTCGGACAGTTGCCGCGCTCTTCCGGGACCTCGTGCGGAGGGCCGGGCAGCTTGGCCTCCGGATGCCGGCGCGAAACCCGTCCGGGGCGCTCATCGATCTCGCGTCCCTCCTCACGTTTTACACGTTCACCTACGCCCACACGAGAAGGATGCCGCTCCGGTGAGCCCCACGCCTCCCTATGACCAGTTGCCCGTCGAACGGTCGATGCTCCGGGATTTCCTCTCCCTCCCCCCCGCCGCGCGCCGGGAAATCCGTGAAAAAATCCGCGCCCTCTCCCTCTCCCGCGGTCTGACCTACCAGAAGGAGGCGGGAGTCACGGAGGCAATGAACCTTGTGCCGCTCCCCGCGGTCATGCCCGCATCCGAAGCGCGGCATATCGCGCGGCTCTGCCGGGAGATGATCGCGGTGGTAAAGGGGATCTGGACGCTCTACCCGTCAAGCCCCGCGTTGAAGCGCGTCCTCCCCCTTGCGCCGCGCGAGGAGGAATGGATCTCGGAATGCCGGCACCACGGGCGCTCCGTACGACAGCCGATCATCTACCGGATGGACGCGGATATGCCGCTCGCCGCCCCCGGCGCGGCCGGGAAAGCCCGCTTCTTTGAGAGCAATTCCGTCGCCGTGGGCGGCATGCTCTACGGGCCGGTGGCCGAGTCGATCGTCTCCGACGTGACCCTCCGCGCCCTTTACGGACGCCGCGGACTTCCCTCCCTTGGACGCCATTTCGACACGCGCCTCTTCGTCCTCGGCGAGCTCGTGGGACATGCCCGCGCGCTCGGGCGCCGCGGACTCACGATCGCCGTGCTCGAAGACACGCGATGGGAGACCGGCATCACCGAAATGCCCTCGCTTGTGAAATTCTTCAGGCGGATCGGGCTCCGGGCATACCTCGCCGATCCCGGGGAGCTCGCAGTGCGCCGCGGCGAGGTCTGCTGCCGCGGCCGGGTGATCGACGTCGCCTACAGGAACTTCGAGATCCGCGACCTGTTTGACAGGGGCGACGCCGACGGCGGTCTTCTGGGCCTGAAGGAGCTCTTCAAGAAAAATCAGGTCGTCTCGAGCCTGGCCGGGGATCTCGACCACAAAAGCCTCCTCGAGGTCTTCACCTCTGAGGAGTTCGGGCCCCTCTTCAGCCGGGGCCGGCGCGAGCGGCTCGCCCGGCACATCCCGTGGACCAGGCTCATCTACGGGCGCCACACCGCCGACCCGGAGGGACGCAGGGTGGATCTCCCGCGGTTCGCGCGCGCGCGAAGGGAACGCCTCGTCCTGAAGCCCAACCGGCTCTGCGGGGGCGAGGGTGTTGCGCTCGGACCGGAGACGACGCAGCGCGACTGGGAACGGATCCTCGACCGGGCGATGCGGGAGCCGGGCGAATGGGTCGTTCAGGAATGGGTGGACAACACGGTCAAGCTGCTGCCTTCTCGGTGGGGAGGGGGCGCGTACCGCGCGCTGCCTCAGTACACGACCTACGGCTTCATCGCCGCGCCGCATGGCGTGGGGGTCGTGGGGAGGGCGTGCGTGGACCGGGTCGTCAATATCGCGAGCGGTGGCGCCCTCCTGCCGGTCTTCGCCTGCTGATCTCTAACCGCGGCAGCACTTCTCGATCAAGGCGACGATCTTCGCCTCTATCTGCGCGAGCTGCAGCGAGACGTCGGCGCTCCCGCGGAGCGCATGCCGCGCCGCGTCGATGTCAGCCCGGATCTTTCCCGCCGCGTCCGCCCCGCCCGCGTCGGCGAGGGCGCCGGCGCGCGCGAGCCTGCGCGACGCCCGGCCGAGCGTCCAGCGGGCCCGGCATCGCGAGCCCTTCCCCGCCATGAGCCGCGCGTGGGCGACCAGGATCTTCGCCTGGGAGAGCCTCATCCCGAGAAGCGCCGCGCGGAGCTTTCCCTTCGCATCCCCGGCGTTTTTGAGCGCCTCGAAACCCCGTCCCCGGGCAAGGTTGTCCCTGGCCGCGGCGACCCGCTCCCCGGCCTGTTCGAGCAGCGTGCGGACCGGATCCATGCGCGCCTCGCCGGCGAGGGCGCCGATGCCGGCGAGCGCCGTCGGGCAGTCTCCCTTCTCCGTGAGCGCAAGGAGCGCCGCGCAGTTCGGCTCGGCCGCACCGACGTCCCAGACGCCCGCGAAGCGCCGGAGCTCGTTCCCCGCCCGATTCAAGGAGCGGGACGCCTTCGCGGCGTTTTTCTTCTCGATCCAGTGCCGAGCCGCCCCGACCTCCCATACCGCGTCGGAATCGGGAAGCGAATCGGCGGCGTCCTGGATCATCCCCTCCAGTGCCCAGAAAAGCCAGCGCGCCAGCACCCCGTGCCCCGTGTCGATGGACTGCTCCGCCTCGGTGACGACGGTGAGGGCATCGCGGATTCTCCTCGGTGCGCCGTCCCCGGTGTAGCGCAGGAAATACTGCGCCCCCGCCGGGCCTTCCGCGGCGCACAGCGCGACCGCCGCCCCGAGCGCGACGGCCACCCTCCGCCACACGTGAATCATTTTCATGGGAACATTCTCCTCGCTCCCGAAAAAACCATACCTGGATTGCCTTTTCGAAAGGGTTTCTCTCCGTGAACCTCCGTGATCTCCGGGGCCTCCGTGATGAAAAACTCCATTTTTATCGCGGCCGAAGTCCGCGCCGTGTTCTTTGCGGTAATAATCTCACTGGTCCGCGAAGCGGCCGTGGTAGTGGCCGTGGCCGATCGTCTTCTCGAAGACGAACTGGCAGATGCGCGTCCCGGGGTGCACTGCGAGCGGGAAGGGGCTCGCGTTGTACATCTCGAGGACCTGGTGGTTGGAGATGCCCGGGTGCATAAAGCTCGCCGTGATGTGGACAAGCAGCCCCAGGCGGGAAAACCTGCTCCTCCCCTCGAGGCGCCCGCAGATGTCGTCGGGGAGCGTGATCCGCTCGACCGTCCTCGCGAGCGCCGACTCCCCGGGCATGAGGACGAAAAAGTCGTTCACGCGTATCGTATCGCTGATGGTGCGGTAGTCGGTCTCGTCGTTGATGTGGAGAACATCCCTGACCTTCTTGAAGACCGTGAACTCGTTCGCGAGGTGAAGGTCTACCGAACCGGGCCCGACCTGATCCATCGAGAACGGCTCGATCTTGATGATCCCTTCCTTCAGGAGCCTCTCGAGCTCGGACTGCGCGATCACGCTCATGGTTCCTCCTCTGCTGTGCGTCTGGGCGGAGTATAGCACAGAAAATGCCGGGGATGGAGAATTGCTGCGATCCACCGGAATTCAGCGTTACACGCTTCAACGCCTTGACGCAGATGAACGCGGATCGCGAGGATGAACGCGGATAAGACGATGGCGTGAAGGTATAACGGGAGACGGCATTCGGGACGCAGATGAACGCAGAGCACGCAGATACAACTACTGTTGAAAGTCCAAGGGAAAAGCGGAAGGTTAAGGAGGTTCCGTGTCCCATTCATTCTTGAAATTATCGTGCTGTTCCTTTACCTTCGTTCATCTGCGAAATCTGCGTCCAATTTGGGTATCCAGCTGTTTTTGTCTACCTTTTGTACCCCTGCCTATCCTGACGATCTGCGTTCATCTGCGTGCTACGTTAACGCTGGTCCCGGCACGCGCGTCAGCCCCGCGGCGGGGGGGGCGGGGCAGGCTCGGGCGTCCCCGTCTCCGGGATAGAACGGCGGGAGCTCGATGATGTCGAGGAGCTGGTCGAACCGGTCCAGCGTCCAGTTCGGCGTGCAGGAGACGTCGCCGGGCTGTGAAACATTCCTACGCTGAATATCGGGGGCCGAGTAAAAATTGAGCTTCTGCCGCGTCTCCGGCGCGATCACCGTGCCGTAGCGGGCCCAGACGTCGGCGATGCCCATCTCCTGCGCGATACGGATGTCCTTTTTCACGCTGTCCCCGATCATCAGCACCCGCTCCGGCATTAGGTGCTCGTCCTCGAGAATGCGGGCGATGCCGCGCGTGCTCGGTTTCTCAAAAGAGAGCGGCAGCTCGACCACCCTCCGTATGAGGGACTTGTAGTACCCGACCCGTATCCGGTTGACGATCCCCTCGTCAAGATCCGTGCTCCTCGGAACCGGATACGACTTGAGCGCATAGAGCGCCTGAAGGTATTTGTCGACGCCGAGGTGCTTCAGCCTCTGTTCCGCGGGGAAGGCAGGCGCATCGCTCAGCCCGATAACGCGGACGCCGTGGCTGCAGAGGAGGTGCAGGGTCTTGTGGACTCCCGGATAGACATGGAGGTTCATCTTGCGTGCCCTGTTGAAGGAGTAGCGGGCCGGGTTCACGACGTGCTCCTGAAACCAGCGGTAGTCCTTCCGCCGCATCTCCGCGAAAATGTCGGCCTCCTGAAGAACGAAAGCGTACTCGTTGGTGCTGTACTTGCTGAACACCTTCTTCATCGACTCGACAAGCGCCTCCCGGCTGAACCCCGTCACCCGATGAAGGGTCTCCGTGAGCGCCTCGAGGCTCGGCACAATGTAGTCGATCCAACTGTAGATCGTGTTGTCCGCGTCGGTGACAACCGCCCTGATCCCCTTCAGTTTTTTCATCCGCGTTCCCTTCCATGTTCGACTAAAGGGCCGGGACTCTCATCCCGGCCCGCACAGTCCGCACTCTTTTCCAACCCCGTCGCACTAGTGTATCCTGAATCGGCCGCGAGCGCAAGAAGCCGCATTGCTTCACATTGCT
>JBAXOY010000122.1:0-8071 GCA_037133055.1 Chlamydiota bacterium | reverse complement strand
CTCCGAAGATGCCGCACATGGCATGGACTCGATTGCTCTACGATTAAGGTATTACGATTCTTGGGACGCAGATTTCGCAGATGAACGCAGATAAAGCGCTATAAGGGGAGTCCTCTCTGTTGCTTGCGCTGGTTGTCAAAGGCTTTTCGCCGTATCTCGGGACGCACTCCGAAGTTCAGTAGCAACCCGACTTCGATATCTGTTGCCTTGAGATAATTCAATAATTGAGCCTCGTGTTCCTCTATAAGAGATTTAGAGGCTTTAATCTCCACGATAACTTTGCCCTCCACAAGAATGTCGGCGAAATATTCACCTATTGATTGCCCATCATAGAGCACGCGTATAGGTGATTGCGGTATGCAATGCAGCCCGGATTTGTTTAGCTCTATACCCATTGCGTTTTCGTACACCTTCTCAAGAAACCCATACCCGAGCTCACTATACACTCGATAAAATGCGACAAGAATCTGCTCCGTCAACTCAGTGTGCTTAAACCGGCTGTAATCTGCGTGCTCTGCGTTCATCTGCGTCCCCAATGCCGTTTTGCTTTAAGCCTTGCACCTTCGACTTTGGGCTGTTTGCAATCTGCGTCCCGAATACTCTTTTCCCATTGTCCCTCAATCTTGGACCGTTGTTGTATCTGCGTTCATCTGCGAGATCTGCGTCCAAAACGCCATTTCTTTCAGCTTCTTTCCGTTGTTGTATCTGCGTGCTCCGCGTTCATCTGCGTCCGGCTTGAGAGTCCAGGGTTCAGGAGATCTTTGAACCTTAAACTTTCAACCTTATGTCGTTTCCCGATCCGCGTTCATCCGCAGCGATCCGCGTCCAAAATTTTTGTCGTATTTTCGTATCCTGTCTATCCTGACAATCTGCGTCCATCTGCGTCCCGCGTTGAAGCCGCATCCGTCAGCGGTCGCCCCGGGTCGACCCGATCTGCCGCCGGATGCACGCGATCTGGTCGGCGAGGATGCCGAAGAGGATGATGAGGATGCCCGAGAGGATCGCCAGGACGGCCCCGCTCGGGATGTGCGCGATCGTGAAGACCCCGTACAGGCCGTAGAGGCCCCCGACCCCGATCAGAAACAGCCCCACGGGGGCGAAGATCTTCAGGGGATTGAAGAGGGCTGTGATGCGGGCGATCAGGAGGATCGTCTTCGCGCCGTCGCTCAGATAGCGCACCTGACTCCTTCCGCTCACTCTTTTCCGCACCGTGATGGGCAGGGTGGCGACGTTGAACCCCTCCTTGATGAATGCGAGGGTGGAGGTGGTGGAAAATGAAAACCCATTCGGGAGGAGCGGGAAAAACTGCCTGATCTTGTCCCTCTTGAAACACCGGAATCCGCTGTTCAGATCGGGAACCTCGTGCCCCATGATGAATTCCGCGAATTTCTGGAGAATCCACTTCCCCGGGAGCCGCTGCGCCTGGGTGTATACGGGCCGCCCACGGTCCCCGATCACCATATCGTACACGCCCATCTTCTCCACCATGCGTGGAATGTCGGCCGCGTCGTGCTGCCCGTCGGCGTCGAAGATCACGACCAGTTCCGAGGCGGCGGCCCGGATGCCCGTCTTGAGTGAGGCGCCGTACCCCTTGTTGTAGGGGTGGACGATCACCTCGGCGCCGGCGAGGCGGGCGCGGGCGGCGGTGTCGTCCCGAGAGCCGTCGTCCACGACGAGGACCAGGTATTCCGGGCCGAGCGCCTTCAGCTCCCCGACCGTGCGGGCAATGCTTTCTGCCTCGTTGTAGGCCGGGATCACCACCGTGACATCCATCCGTGTCCCCCTCCTGTTATGGGGAAAGGATACCACAGCCGCCGGAGCGCCGCATACCCCGAAGATTGCGCGAGTCCGGGACTGTCCTTTTTCCTCGCCAGCATGATCGCCGCGATCCCCGCGTATTCGGGCGCGCCGGCCCGCCGCCTTCTCCGCATCCCGCCGCTCCTGTACCTCGGCTGGATAAGAGCCTGTCCGAGTACCCGGGGCGGGTGTGATGGCGGTCCGTCAACTTCCAGCCAGCCTCGGAAGCGCCGCCTACCGGCAACCAGCCCTGCGCCTCGCCATTCGGCACCGATGCACCACGGGCGGCTCCGGTCCCCGAAGCCCGGCGTGTGACACGCGTCGAGATCCATCACCCGGGAAGGTTCCAAAAGGTGGGCAGTTCGGATCTTCCGGACAAAAAAAGGGGGGGGCTTCATGCCCCCCGTGTATCTTCACCGCGATGGGAGGAACATCATGGCGTGAGCAGCCACCCATAGTCGAAATCGGGGTGGCCGTCCTCGCCGAAACTCTGTCCCCAATCCGCGATCCCGCACCTGGCACCGGTTGCGGGGGTCGCGTACGTGACCGGCTGGAAATTAATCCCCAGATCGACAGGCGTGGGCGTCACGAGCGGTGTCTCCGTCGGCGTCGGGGTGATCGTGGGGGTATCCGTGGGTGTCGGCGTGACCGTCGGGGTGATGGTCGGTGTATCCGTGGGGGTCGGCGTCGGGCAGTCTCCCCACGTGACCACAGCGTCATCGAGGTAGTGGTCCCCCCCAGGGGCTGCGCGGGTGAAGCGCAGGTAGATGTCAGAGTACGACAGCAGGCCGACGGAGACCTCGTTCCACTGGTCGGCGGTCCCCGTGAAGGGGCCACCATAATTTTCGTCGAAGAATATTTTTAACCTGTAATATTTTTAACCTTGAACACAATTTGATATTTATTTAAAGAGAAGTCGGGCGTTATTTCATCGCGGCCTAAAATGCGTTCCCGAAATGCAGCTTGAAATTACTTGACGGGGGGGAATACGTGATCTAATGATTGCGTTGCGGATGTGCATCCGGCACCCACGGAGAACCGTACAATAGCAAGCGCCCTCGGCTGCTGGTGTGGGGCGCAGTGTTCTCATCTCTCCTCGTTTTCCCCGTTCCCCTCTTCTCCCAGGCCTCCCCCTGGCCAATGTTCCTCCACGACGCGCAGCACACCGGGAGGACAGGGGTCTCGGGTCCGCAGTCATGTGCCCTCATATGGAGCTACCGTACGGCCGAGGCGTTCGGACGCAATTCTCCCGCAATCGGGATAGACGGCGCTGTATATGTCGGCTCTTATGACAACGCCGTCTATGCCCTCACATCGTCGGGCGCGCTTTCATGGAGTTATCTGACCGATGACAACGTGCAATCCCCTCCGGCGATCGGCGCGGACGGGGAGATCTATGTGGGCTCCAACGACCACAACCTCTATTCGATCGATTCCTCGGGTTCCCTTGTCTGGAGCTGTCTTACGGAAGGGAATGTGGAATCCCCTCCCGTCATCGGGTCCGGGGGGAGCGTGTATTTCGGCTCCATCATCCCGAGCAACACCCTCTATGCCATGACCTCCCAGGGCGGTCTGACCTGGAGTTATGTCGTCGGGTCGAGCATATATACCTCGCCCTCGCTGGGTGCGGACGGGACGGTCCATGTCGTTCCACACGATTTCGGAATGCACGCCCTCTCTTCGTCTGGGGGGCTCGTCTGGAGTTATCGCATGGGCTCGCTCATGTATTCCACCCCGGCGATCGCCTCCGATGGTGATATCTACCTCGGATCGACGTTCCAGGCCTTCTTTGCCATCTCGTCGGCCGGGTCAATGCTGTGGACGTATTCCAACAGCAACTATATTTTTTGCGCTCCGGCCGTTGACGCAGATGAAACCATCTACGGAACCTCGCGGGACAATCTAATATACGCGTTCGGATCTTTTGGCTCTCTCGAATGGAGCTATGCGACCGGACATCGTGTATCTTCTTCCCCAGCGGTGGGAAGCGGCGGGAGGGTGTACGTGGGGTCTCTTGACAACCGGATCTACGCCCTCTCCTCATCGGGGGGATTTCTCTGGAGCTACCAGGCTGGGGGAGGCATGTCCTCTCCCGTGATCGATGCTGACGGAAGGCTTATTGCCCTGTCGGATGATACCGCGATCTACTGCATCGGGCCGTTCCTCACGCCGACCGCCACGCCCACCTGGGACCCCTCCATACCCACCCCCACGCACACGGAAACCCCGACCATCACACCCACGCCCACTCAAACACCGACAATCACCCCTACGCGCACACCCACCATCACGCCCACGCCGACCATAACCCCCACTCCGACCATCACTGCCACCCGCACCCCTACCCCTACCCCCACGCCGACAGTCCTTGGAGCGGTAACGCTCTACTACTGGTCCGATGGCACGTTGCAGAACCAGAACGGATCATCATGCGATTGGATCGAAGTAAATGGCCCTCATGGGATCGGGGTGTATTGGGCATCCTATATCTTTGTGCTGCACTCGGACGGGTCTTCCACCAATCTCGGAGCCACGGCGGGCTCGACCTGGTCTTGTCCAGAGACCGGCCTCGCGAGGACTGATAGGCTGGAAATCGTTGAAGAAGTTGGGCTCGGGATGACCTATTATGGCGACTACGTGTCCCGGAGAATTTTCTCCTCGAATCCCCTCGGGGCTGACATGCTGAACGCATCCGTATGGACGATCCGTCGGGCGAACAGTCTTTCCGGCCAAGAATGGCTGAGGGCGGCAACGTACTTTGGATCGGAGTCCTGCGAGACGAAGGTGATCAATGTCCTCTTCACCACGTTTACCCCAACCCCTACCCCAACGCCGCCCTGGGGGACCGTCAACTTCCAGCCCGCCTCAAAGACGCCCCCCCTCGGCTACTGGTTCGACGACGGCTCGCCGTTCGGCACCCACGGGGACTACGGCTGGCTCTGATCCCATCCGTTGTCAATGACGCCGGGCACTTCCCCCCGCCCCTTCCTTCGACAAGCCCGGGATAAGCCTTTCTCAAGAGAACAGGGGAATATGCATGAGAGACCTCTATCACTCTGAGGCAGCATAGAAAATCTCCCATTGGCAGACAGCCGCAGATGATGAATTTGGGTGGCGCAATTCCACATTGAGGCACAATTTGGAATTCATAAACCGAATAGGCGCACTCCCCCATCCGACCCGCACGGCCCGGCACGCACCCTGAAGGGTGCACTACAAGGGTGGGTTTCCCAACGCGCACGACCCGGCGCGCAATGACAGGGCAGCGTCCGGCCTTGCAATACCGGGGAGATTGCCCTATCCTTATGCGAAGCGCTGGAGAAGAGACGCGATTGCCTATGCCCGAAAAAACCATTAAAAAGGCTTTCCTGATCTACCCCCCGACGGGCCTTTACGACCGCGCCGACCGGTGCCAGGCGCCGCTCGAGAGCGAGTCGGTCTTCATCCTCCGCCCCCCGATGGACCTCGCCTACATGGCGGCGGCCCTCGAGAAGGAAGGGGCGGAGTGCCGCGTCGCCGACTATCCCGCCGAGAAAAAGGGGTGGGACGACTACCGCGCGGACCTCGCCCGCTTCGGGCCCGACCTGCTCATCGCCAGCACGGTCGTCCCCGTCTTCGGGGAGGACTGCCGCGCGTTCCGGATCGCGAAGGAGGCGAACCCCTCCGTGACGACCGTCGCCAAGGGTGTCGTTTCCGCGGACGAGGGGAAATCCGAGCTCGCCCGCGAGAAGTCCCTCGACATCGTCGTGCGCGGCGAACCGGAATTCGCGGTCGCCGAGATCGCCCGGGGCGTCCCTCTCGACGGCATCCTGGGCATCACATGGAGGGACGGGGACCGGATCACGGCCAATCCCGCGCGGCCGGAACTAAATAATCTCGACTCCCTTCCGTTCCCCGCCCGGCACCTCATCAACAACGACCTCTACCTCATGCCGGACACCCGGAGGAAGATGGGTGTCGTCCTGACGGGCAAGGGATGCCCGTTCAACTGCATCTTCTGCCTCGTGGGCAAGATGTATGGGAAGAAGGTGATCGCGCGGAGCCCCGCGTCCCTCGTCGCGGAGCTCGAGGAGTGCGTGACCCGGCTCGGGATCAGGGACTTCTGGTTCCGCTCCGACACCTTCACACTCGACAAGAAGTGGGTGCTGGAGGTCTGCCGGATGATCGTCGAGCGGAAGCTCGCAATACGCTGGACCACGAACAGCAGGGTGGACACGATCGACGGGGAGCGGCTCGACCGGATGAAGCAGGCGGGCTGCTTCGCCCTCGGCTTCGGGATCGAGTCGGGCGACCAGGAACTGCTCGACCGGATGAAGAAGGGAACCACGCTGGAGCAGGGCCGCCACGCGGTGCGGCTCTGCCGGGAGCGCGGGATCCTCACCTACCTCTTCTTCGTCATTGGCCTCCCCTGGGACAGCCTGGAGACCGTCCGCCGGACCGTCGCGTTCGCGAAGGAGCTCGACGGCGACGTCTCGAACTTCAGCATCGCCTACCCGTTCCCCGACTCGGAGCTGCACCGGATCGCGGTCGCGCTCGGCCTGCTCAGGGAGGGGGAGGAGGTCCGCGGCGACTACTCCCGCCCCTCGATCCCGACGCTCCACCTCAGCCGTGAGGAGGTCGCCCGGCTCGAAAAATGGGCGAACCGGAAGCTCCTGCTGCGGCCCGCGCACGCGCTGCGGGTGCTTTTCAAGCTCCGCTCCCCCCGCCTGATGCTCCAGTACGTGCGCGCGGGGTTCCGCATGCTCGGCTACTCGCTGCGGAGCGGTTGAACGCCCCTTCCCCGATAATATCCCCGCAGATGCGAGGGCGCCCGCTCACCCGCGCCTCGGATGGAGCGCTTCGATCACCGCCATCGGAAACAGGAAGAAACCCGAAAGGTACACATAGTACATGTACCGAAAATCGGGCCCCGGCATCGCGATGAAGAGAAGCAGCATCTGGACCATCAGGAACAGGGCGGCCAAGGCCGTCGACGGGATCCACTTGTAGAGCGCCGCCGCGGCAAGGATGCAGCAGAACGGGAAAAAGAGGTTGCGATATATGAACGCCCCGCTCCGGACGCCGCGGTATGTGCTCGCTCGCATGATCAGCCGATCCGCGATCCTATTGAGGGCGTCGGATTTCGGCGAGTAGATGAACCCGGGAAGCAGCTTGAAGTCGGGGCTGGACCAGTATTCCGGCGACCTAAACGCGTTCGCATAGAAGAAGGTGTAACCGCCAAACCCTAGGGCGGAAAAAAAGGTATCGGCCCTCTCCGCCATGATGATGTGCAGGTTCGGCAGCGCCCTTGTATAATACAGGTTGATGATATCTTGCCTCTCCCGCCTCGACAGGGTGTAATACCTCCGTCCGTAGTCGTGCTCCCCGGTGTCCCAGAGGATCTGCGTATTCGGTACGAAGTGCTTCTTGATGTCGTCGACGAAGATCAGCTTTTCGATCGTTTTCCTGTCCCGGTCATAGTCGTCCGAGTAGTAGCCACCGGCCGCGAAGAGGGCGGCGATCTGATTGCCGACGTGGACGAATTCCATCCGTTGATAATCTGTTTTTTTGTGGACGCCGAGGACGTTCGCGACGACGTAGTATCCCATGGCGAAGAGGAAGGCGGAGATCGCGATAAATTGGCCGAGCCTCTTCGGCGGCATCAGTCGCGCGCCCCAGAGAAACAGGGGAAGCGCGACCAGCATAATGATCCCGTTGTGCCGGAGCAGGCATGCCGCGATAAAGAGGAACGAGAGGACGAAAATCGACGCGGGGGTGAAACCGATGGGAGAGCCCCTCCCCTTTCGATAGGAGGCGTAGAAAAGGAAAAAGGCCCAGAAGACGACGAGGAGCGAGAAAAGAGCGTCTTTCGAGCAGGTGATGGTAGAGACGCCGACGGGGACGGAGAGGACGAACAGCAGGAAAAACGGCGCCACGGGAAGAATCGCCCTTCTCCCGTCCAGGTAGAGCAGGGAATAAAAGATGAACGATCCAAGCGAAGCCGTCATCAGTATCTGAGCGATGGAGACCGCGGCGGGGGTATCCGCGATCTGGCGCAATGCGAGAATGAAGATCGCGTACGGATAGGGGTGCCAGTTGTTGAAGTCCAGGGTGATGGACTGCATCCATACGTCCATTCCGTCATTCGTGAGCGATCCGGGCCACTCGGCCAGAAGCCAGAGTGTAAGGACCCCGGCCGAGACAGCCCAAAAGACCCAGAAAATCCAGTGCCCGCGCTCGAGGAAAAGATACCGGGCAGCGGATCTCCAATCCGCCTTCCCGAGCCTCGCTCTCA
>JBAXOY010000121.1:0-8128 GCA_037133055.1 Chlamydiota bacterium | reverse complement strand
CCACCGCTCGTTTTCCGCCTTGCCGCACTCTCCATCCAGCGGCTATACTATGGCATTCCCTGAGTAGGGCCGGGTCCATGAAAGGCATGGTGTTCTAATGCTCGCGTTCTTCCGCCGCAGGATGAAGGCAATCCTGTGGGTGCTCGTCATCGTGGTCATCGTCACCTTCATCCCCTGGGGCGTCGGCGTGCGCCTTCGGTCCCGCGGGGAAAAACACGTCACCACCGCCGGGGAGCTCTTCGGGAAGTCCGTTCCCCGGGATGAGTTTGACGACGCCTACATGGCGACCGTCGTCAACAGCAAGCTGTCCGGCTTTCCCCTTAACTCCGAACAGGCCCGCCGCATGGCCTGGGAGCGGCTCATCCTCCTTCACGAGGCCCGCAGGCGGGGCGTCTCCGTCTCGGACGGCGAGCTCGCCCGGATGATCAGGGCCCAGTTCGGCAAGGATGGATCGTTCGACCCGGCGCTCTATGAAAACCTCATCCGGAATATCGCCGGGGTCCGGACCGACACCTATGAGGAATGGCTCAGGGAAAGCCTGATGATCCGGCGTCTCAACGAGCTCACCCGCATGGCGGTCTGGCTGCCCGACCAGGAGGTTGCCCGGCGCTTCCGGGAGGAGGAGACGAAATTCAAGATCAGCTCCGTGCTCGCGGGAGTTGAGGAGGCCGGGAAGTCGGTGGAGGCGACCGGCGAAGAGGTGAAGGGCTACTACGACTCGCACCTGAAGGAGTTCAAGACCCCGCCCAAGGCCAGGGTGCGGTACCTCTTGGTGCCCTGGGACCTCCCGAAAGAAGACCCTGCGGTGACCGACGGGGAGGTCAAGGCGTACTACGAGGAGCACCCCGGTGAGTTCGCGCACGGCACGCGCGTCAGGGCGCGGCAGATCCTCTTCAAGGCCGAGGGGAAGGATCGGGGAGAGGCGGAGAAAAAGGCCGCCGGGGAAGCGGAGAAGGTCCTGAAAAGGCTCCGCGGCGGCGAGGAGTTCGCGAAACTCGCGAAAAAATATTCGCAGGACGAGAAGACCGCCCCGAAGGGCGGGGACCTCGGGTTCGTGGAATCCGGGGAGATGCCGAAGGAGCTCTCCGACAGGGCGTTCTCCCTCAAGAAGGGCGAGTTCAGCGAGGCCGTGAAGACCGCGCAGGGATACACCCTCATCGCGGTCGACGAAATCCAGGAGCCGGGCACGAAATCGTTCGACGAGGTCATGGAGCGCCTCCGCCCCCGGCTGCAGAAGGAGAAGAAAGAGCGCGCCGCGGAGGAGGCGAAGGAAAAGGCGTACCGCCGGGCGGTGGACATCTCGCTCGCCCTGGTCGACAGGCCCGACATCGACGCCCTCGCCCGCGCCCGCTCCCTCGAGATGATCGAGGTCGGCCCCTTCGCCGCGGGCGAGCCGGTCAAGGGGATCGGCCCCAGCAGGGACTTCTCGAAGGCCGCGTTCGACACCGAGATCGGGTCATTCAGCGACATCGTCGAACTCCCGGGCAAGGGCTACTGCATCGTGGTCCCGAAGGAGAAGATCGAGGAGAAGACCACGCCCCTCGATGAGGCGCGGGAGGGGATCATCGCCGCGCTGAAGGAGAAAAAGGCCCGCGAGAAGGCGCACGGCGGGGCCGCGCGCACGCGCGCCGAGGTCGAAAAGCGCATGAGGGAGCAAAAGATCGACTTCGCTGCCGCATGCAAAGCGGGCGGCATCAGGACCGAGGAGAGCGCGCCGTTCACCTCGCGCGGCCCGATTGCGGGCCTCGGCGCCGAACCCGAGGTCTCCGCCGCCGCCGCCGCGCTGTCGCCCGGGGATGTCAGCGCGGTTTTTGACGTGAAGAAGGGCGCATGCTTCTTCACGGTCGTCTCGCGGGAAGAGCCTTCAGAGAAAGAGACGGCGGAAGGGATGGAACGCTTCAGGAAACGCGCCCAGCGCGAGGAGGAGGGCCGGGTCCTCGCCGACTGGAACAAGTGGCTTCACGAACAGGCGAAGAAGGTCGACTACCTGCCGTCCGATGCCGCGCCCCGGGAAACCGCGGACACGGGGGAAGAGTAACGCCGCGGGCGCCGCGCTGACACCTGATCGTGCGTGGGGGACTTAAGCCCTCCCCGCGGGTCACCCCACGCCTACTTGCCCGCCGCGGGAGTGGCCGCCCCGACGGCGACCGTCTTGGTCATCCGGTCGAGGAAAAATCCGACCAGCGTCCCCTTCGCGGTCTCCTTTACCCTGATGCGCCCGAACGCGTGGACCGTGTTGCCGAGGGGGATGCCGTTCAAGCCCTGGAGCGTCGCGTCGCTCTTCACCACAAAGCAGGGCATGGCGATACCCTTCAGCGTGAATTTGATGGTCGTCTCGGGAGTCAGCCCCGCGGCATTTTCGAGGTCGCTGAGGCTCCCGCTGATGCCGCCGTACTCGCCCTTGAACCATATCGCGCGCTCCACGAGCCTCCCCGGATCGACGTTGATCTCCGCCGCCGGAACCTCCGCGAAATGCGTCTCGCGGAGATTCGCCCCCTCGGAGAACATCTCCGCGGGCGGATCCTGCCTCCCCCACCCCTTTTCCACGCTGCCGACGCTGAAATAATATTCGTACTGGAGCGGCCCGGCGACGTACACCTGGTCGTCCATATGCCAGCCCGCGCCTCCCTGGCGCACGGTTTCCATCAGGCGGCTCTCCATGATCTTTACCAGATTGCCGTGGACCCGCACGAGGTCGCCGCGCCCGCACTTGTCGAGGCCGACTTCGACCGTCGAGGTCCTCATCCCGATGCACGGGTAGGGGCACTGCCCCAGCGAGAACTTCACATAGCGGTCTGGGGTGAGGTAGTTCTGCGTCTCGATGCGGCTGAACTTCTGCTCGATCCGCTCGAACGTGTCCTCGAGAACCACCGGCTGCTCCAGGTAGCGGTCCGGAGACGCGGTGAACGCGTTGAACTTATCCCCGTTGATCTTTTCTTCCCCCTGCGCCGCGAGGCTCGCCGCGCAGATGACCAGACCTGCCGTCAGGCGCCATCTCATCTGTTCCCCCCTCCTTCCGTTACCGTGATTCGCCGTACTTCATCGGAAAGGCGCCGCACAGATCGGCAACCTCGCCCCGCACCGCGCGCATCACCCCCGGGTCCCCGATCCCCTTCAGCGCCCGCTCGATCATCCCGGCGATGCGCGCCATCTCCGCCTCTTTCATGCCGCGCGTCGTGACCGCGGGAGTCCCGATCCTGATCCCGCTCGTGACGAGCGGCTTCCTCTGGTCGAACGGGATCATGTTCTTATTGACCGTGATCCCGGCCGCGTGGAGCGCGTCCGACGCGTCCTTCCCCGTCAGGTTCTGCGGGGTGAGATCGACCAGCATCAGGTGGTTGTCGGTCCCCCCGGAGACGATCCTGAACCCCCGGGCGGCAAGCTCCGCGGCAAGAACCCCGGCGTTCCTGATGATCTGCCGCTGGTACGCCGCGAACTCCCCGCTCTGCGCCTCCTTGAGCGCCACGGCCTTCGCCGCGATCACGTGCATGAGGGGGCCGCCCTGCATCCCCGGAAAGACGGCCTTGTCGAGGTCCTTCGCGAACCGCTCCCGGCACAGCACGAGCCCCCCCCGAGGCCCGCGGAGCGTCTTGTGGGTCGTGGTCGTGACGAAGTCTGCGTGCGGAACCGGCGACGGGTGGCACCCCGCGGCCACGAGCCCCGCCACGTGAGCCATATCCACCATGAAGAGGGCCCCCGCGTCGCGGGCGATCCCTGCGAAACGCGCATAGTCGATCACCCGCGAATACGCGCTCGCCCCGGCGATCACCAGCTTCGGTTTCAGCGAAGCCGCCTTCCGCGCGACGTCCTCGTAGTCGATGCGCTCCGTGTCCCGGCGCACCCCGTATGAGAAGATGCGGTACAGCTTCCCCGAGAAATTGACCGGGTGGCCCATGGAGAGATGGCCTCCGTGCGCGAGGTCCATCGACAGGATCGCGTCGCCGGGGGAGAGCACCGTGAAGTAGACCGCCATGTTCGCCTGCGTGCCCGAGTGGGGCTGGACGTTCGCGTGCTCCGCGCCGAAGAGGGCGACGGCCCTCGCCCGGGCCATCTCCTCGACCCGATCCACGTTCTCGCAGCCGTCGTAGTACCGCCGCGCCGGATACCCCTCGGCGTACTTGTTGGTCATGACCGAGCCGGTCGCCTCGAGCACCGCGGGGCTCGTGAAGTTCTCGGAGGCGATGAGCTCTATCTCATCGGACTGCCTGCGGATCTCATCCTCGATCGCGCGGCATACCTCGGGATCCGATTTTCTCAGGTTCTCCATGCGCACATCTCCCCCCTCACTTCCATGTTCAAACAGTTCAAGTGGTCCAAGCCGTTCAATCAGCGAGACGTTTTTCTTCGTGAACCTCCGTGTTCTCCGTGGTGAGGCAGTACATTATCTCTTCTCGATGCATGTCATCTTGTCCACGCGCCTCGCGTGGCGACCGCCCTCGAACGGGGCCGCCAGCCATCTGTCCACGATGGCGAGGGCCTGCGGAGGCGCGGTCCGGCCCCCCGAAAGCGCGAGCACGTTCGCGTCGTTGTGCCGCCTGCTCGACTCGGCCATCCCCTCGTCCATGCACAGGGCGGCGCGGACCCCGGGGATCTTGTTGCCGACCATGGACATCCCTATCCCGCTCTTGCAGACCAGTATCCCCCGCTCGACCTCGCCGGTCGCGACCGCGCGCGCGGCGCGCTCGCCGTAGTCGGGATAGTCGACCGGGTCGGTCCCGGCGCAGCCGAAATCGATCACCTGGTGTCCCGCGGACGCGAGATGCCTCTTGATAGCCTCCTTGAGTTCATACCCCCCGTGATCGCTCCCCAGCGAGATTTTCATGATGGAACCGCCTCCTCCTTCATCGTCACCGTACCGGGCGCCCCAACGCCTCCTCGATCTCTTCCCTGCCGATCACGCCCTCGCGGACCATGCGCGGATCCGCCCCCGCCAGGTCGACGATCGTGGACTCCCGTCCGCAGCGCGTCCGCCCCCCCTTGAGCACTATGTCGGCGAGGCCGTCCATCAGGCGCGCCGCGTCGACGCCGCTCATCGGCGACTTCTCCCCGCTCCTGTTCGCGCTCGTCCCTGCGACAGGCACGCCCGCCCGGCGGATCACGGCGAACGCGTGCGGGTCGTCGGGACAGCGGAACCCGATACGCTGCCCCCCGGCGCCGGGGAGGAGGAGCGTCAGCGGCCCCGGCCAGAATCGTTCGGCGAGCCGCCGCGCCTCCGCGGAGATCACGACGCCGTAGCGGGCCGCCTCCCCGGGGGAGGCGATGTACGAGGCGAGCGGCTTGCCCCATGCGCGTCCCTTGATCTCGTAGACCCTGCGGACCGCCTCCGGGTTCGATGCGCAGCAGCCGAGGCCGTACACGGTCTCCGTCGGGAAGACGACTGTCTTCCCATCGCGGAGCGCCGCCGCCGCCTCTTCGATGGCCTCCGAGTCCGACACCATGCCGAGAAGCTCGATGATTTTTGTCGCGGGCATTGGGAGCCTGTCCGGGCCGGGGGTCAGTGCCTGAAGCACCGCATCCCCGTGAACACCATCGCCACCCCGAGCTCATCGCATGCCTTGACGACCTCCCCGTCCATGCGGGAGCCCCCCGGCTGCACGATCGTCTTCACCCCCGCGCGCGCCAGTTCGTCCACGGCGTCGCGGAACGGGAAGAACCCGTCCGAGGCCGCCACGCAGCCCGCGATCGGCTTC
The DNA here is from genome assembly GCA_037133055.1 of Chlamydiota bacterium. GTDB lineage: Bacteria > Auribacterota > Tritonobacteria > UBA1439 > UBA1439 > UBA1439. The sequence continues at coordinate 2,438 of JBAXOY010000121.1, read as the reverse complement.
TTCGCCTTGAGGATCGCGAGGCGGGCGGCGTCCACCCTGCTCATCTGGCCGGCGCCGATTCCGACGGTCTCGTCGGCCTCGGCGATCACGACCGCGTTCGAACGGACGTGCTTCGCGACGGTCCATGCGAAGAATATCGCCCCGAATTCGGCGATCGACGGCGCGCGCTTCGTCACGTGATGCAGGTCCCCGAGGCCGATGGACCCGATGTCGCGCTCCTGGAGCAGCAGGCCGCCGATGATCGATCGCATCTCGAAGCCCGCGTCCCGCTCCGCGCGGCCGCCCAGCCATCCGGCGAGGGACGGAACCTCCATCAGGCGGAGGTTCTTCCTCTCTTTCAGCGCCTCGAGCGCAGCGGCGGAGAACGACGGCGCGATCACGCACTCGAGGAACGTCGAGGCGAGCTCCGCGGCGAGTTCCGCGTCCACCTCCGCCCCGAAGCCGACGATGCCGCCGAACGCCGATTCGGGATCCGTCGCCCGGGCCTTCCGGTACGCCTCCAGCGGCCGGTCGGCGTGCGCCACACCGCACGGGTTCCCGTGTTTGACGATCACGCAGGCGGGCGTGCGGAACTCCTTCACGAGCTCGATCGCGGCGTCCAGGTCGACGTAGTTGTTGTAGGAGAGGGCCTTCCCGGAGAGCAGGGTGCCCCCCATCGCCGACGGCTCGCCGCAGGCCATGGCGCGGTAGACCGCGGCCCGCTGGTGCGGGTTCTCCCCGTAGCGGAGCTCCTCCTTCTTGCTGAAGTCGAACGCGAGTTCGACGGGAAGGGCGTCCGCAGCGGGGGCGACAAACCGGTACAGCCTACGGTGAAACCAGGCGTCGCAGCAGGCGGTCGCCTCGAGGGCCTCGCGTGCGAGGCGCGCCCTCACGCCGTCCGACACCGTCCCCTTCCCCGCGTCCAGTTCCTCGATCACGGTCCCGTACCTGGCCGGGTTCGAGACGACGATCACGTCGCGGCAGTTCTTCGCCGCCGCCCGGAGAAGCGCGGGGCCGCCGATATCCATGGAGCCGAGGAGGGCGTGAAGGTCACCCGCGGCATCGCTCTTCGGCATGGGGAGATTCACCGCCACGATGTCGATGTAGTCCCACCCCGCCCGCTCCATCTCCAGGCGATGGGCCTCGTTGTCCCTGAGCGCGAGTATCCCCGCGTGTATCTTCGGGTGAAGGGTCTTGACGCGCCCGCCGAGCGCTTCCGGGACGCCGGTGAAGTCGGAAACGTCGATCACCTTGATCCCCGCATCGCGGAGGTGCCGCGCGGTCCCGCCGGTGGAGAGAATCGTGACGCCGAGTTCGACAAGCCCCCGCGCGAACTCCGCGACCCCCCTCTTGTCGTGGACGCTCACAAGGGCGAGGCGTGCAGCGCGCATCGTCGAGGCTCCTCCACTCACTCGACGCTTCCGGTCAGCCGGGAGCGCCCGTCGTCCGTGACGAGGGTGTCGGAGTAGAGCACGCCCTGCACGGTCTTGTACTGGTTCCGCGCCACGGATTTCGCAAGGTTGCCGTGCCTGCAGCCGCTGAGCAGCGCCGCGCACGCGAGCATGCACCCAATCGCGAGCATCTTCATGGATTCGCATCCCCCCCTGCCGCGCCGTGCCCAGAACACGCCTCGCGGCGATTGGGCTTCATTGTACAAAGGATGCCCGCCGAAGTAAACAGGCACCGTTGCCAATTCCCCTCCCCCCCCCTGAGGGGGAGGGACAGGGCGGGGGGGGAACCACCCCGCCGGAACCCATGCCGCTCCCTGTGATTACGGCGCATAAGCCCTAATTGTTCACGGGAGAAAATCAAACGACGCGGAGGCGGGAGTGTGCCGCCACGACGCCGGGTCGAGTGGATCCATGCCGGAGACGACCAGTGCGGCGTATACCGTGTAGCGGCCGGGGATCAGGACGAAGAGCGGCGCGCCGGGGCCGAGGGCGCCCGCCGTGTCGGCGGCGCGCAGGGCGGACACGAACGGAGCCCGGGTTCCCGAAAGCCTGTAGCCGGCGCCGACGAACATGCCCCCCCCGGCGGGCGGTATGATCACGAGGTACGCGGCCGCGATATTCTGCCCCTCGTCCCTCCCCCCGCGCAGGGAGAAATACAGGGAGGGGACATCGCCCTGCCGCAACGACGGGCGGCTGACGGACAGATCGAGGCGCGGATGCCGCGCCCGGGCCGTCAGTGCCGAGCAGGCATCAACCCTGCCGCTCCCGTAGTAATCGCTGTGCCCGTCGAGCCCGTAGCTTCCGCTCCGGGGATCGGCGCGGTCGGCGGTGGAGAGGAGCCGCGCCGTGGCTTCCTCGCGGGTGAGCCCGGGCTCCCGGGAAAGGAGGAGCGCCGCAACGCCCGCGGCAAGCGGCGCGGCGGCCGATGTCCCTCCGAACGAGGAGGTGTAGTTTCCCGCCGCGTCGCCATAGGCAACGTTCATCGGGTTGTAGCCGCCGACGCCCATG